>CAMATI010000194.1 GCA_945861095.1 Asaia bogorensis
GACACCGCTTTTTGTATCAGGCTGGGTTACGTGACTCGAGGTATGACCCGGTCAGTTGGGCCAGCTTCCCGTTGCAGGTGGCGGGGCGACTTGGCATCCAAACCTACTGCCTTGGAATCACAGGAGAAAAAATGAGGGGATGGCTGAGCCGTCGCACTCGCTGGTTGGGCAGTAGCATGAACAGCGTGGCGGCTACCATTGGTTGAAGCAAGAATAACCTGATTGGCATCACGGCCATTGACAGCGCGGCACGGTAGGCATGTTCATGCCGTGCCGTGCATGCGATTTCGACTTCAAGTGCACAGAATCCCTCCACGCATCGGATGTATCATTGCGGTGGCGGTTAAATGCCAACGCGAATTCGGTCCAGGGCCACCGCTGGTAGTCGGGAGTCTGACCCGAATCGTATTCGGCACTGGCCAGGATCGCGGTGTGTCCGACCGACACCCGCGCCGTCGCCTCGTGCGCCGGCCGGGGCGGAAGCGTGTTCAGATCACGCCACGATCTTCGCGCGGGCTTTTGAGAAGTGCGGCATCACAGCTTCGGACACCCATTGGAACTGCTCCAGCATCACCGCTTCGGGGGTCGCCATCGGGGTGCTGAGATTGATGTGCTCCATCCCCGGATAGCGGGCTTCCAGTTCCTTCAGATAGGCGACCAGACCCTCCGGCGGGCCGGCGTACCAGGCGACGGTCTCCATGTAATGATCCAACGTCGGCACGCCCGCCGCATCCCACCCGCCCTGGTCCATGACCCGCGCGATCCGCTCCGCCTTGCCGAACACACCGGCGAGTTCCCGGTTGGTGAAGCGGCGGTCATTGGCCGGGGTGGCGTTCTGGCCGTGATCCGGCAGGTCGATATGACCGGGATAGACGGTCGCGAACTTGGTGAGCATGGGTGGGTTTCCTCGGGTCGGAGCCTGTCGGACGGTGGCCGCATGCAGGACGTTGCCTCCCCCAGATCAGCGGGGGAGGCATGCGGGTGGGCCTTAACCGCCGTAATAGACGTTGTCGCCCAGGTCCTTCATCTCCAGGATCGCCGCATCCGCGCGGCCTTCCGGCGCCTTCATCAGATGCGCTTCCGTGACCTCGGCCACGACAATGCTGTGGTCGCCCATTTCCAGCACTTCCTTGACCGTGCATTCCACCGCCCCGATCGCGCATTCCAGGATCGGCGCGCCGTTGGCACCCGCATGGAACGCCTGGCCGGAGATCTTGCCGTCTTCCAGCTTGGCCGGCTTGAAGAAGGTAAAGGCCGCTCCCTTGCCGTCCTTGCCCAGCATGTTCAGCGCGAACTTGCCGGTGCCCTTCACGACAGTATGAGCACCTGAGTCGGCCTTGACGCCGATCGCGACCAGCGGCGGCGCGAAGGATGCCTGGGTGACCCAGTTGACGGTTGCGGCGCCGACATTGCCTTTGCCGTCATCGGCGGTCAGGACGTAGATCCCATAAGGGATCATGCGAAGCGTGATCTTCTTGGCGTCGGCGTTCATTGGGTTTCCCTCTCGTTCTTTGACGATACGGGAGGGATTTTACGCCGAGGGCGATGGGTTGCCCAGAGGCTGGGAGGTTAGAGGCGGGGAGGTCAGAGGCGGGGACGTTAGAGGCGGGGACGTCAGGGGCGGGTGACGCGGGTGGGTGCGACGGGTCAGGCACAACAGGCCAAGACGGAATCGCCGGCCATCGACCCTGCGTGGGTTCATTAAACCGTCACCTAACGGCCATACGCCTGTCACGCCCGGACCGTAGCCACCAGGCCAACCATACAGGGGGCGACGGCGACCGCCGCATGCTGACAATCCAGGGCCTTGATAAGCACTTCGGCACCGTCCGCGCCGTGGACGGGGTCAGCCTGTCCATCGAACCCGGGCAGTTCGTCGGCGTGATCGGCCGCTCGGGCGCCGGCAAATCGACCCTGCTGCGCCTGATCAACCGCCTGGCCGAACCCACCGCGGGACGGATCCTGTGGGAAGGCACCGACGTCACCGCGCTCCGCGGTCGCGACCTGCTCGCCTGGCGCGCCCGCTGCGGCATGATCTTCCAGCAGTTCAACCTGGTCCCTCGCCTCGACGTCATCACGAACGTCATGCTGGGCCGGCTGAACGGCACCGCCCTGCTGCCCTCGCTGATAAAGCGTTTCCCCCGCCAGGACCGCGAAGACGCGATCCGCGCCCTGCACCGGCTCGATGTCGTCGATCAGGCGTTGCAACGCGCCGAGACGCTGTCAGGCGGGCAGATGCAGCGCGTCGCCATCGCCCGCGCCCTGATGCAGCGGCCCCGCATCCTGCTCGCCGATGAGCCGATCGCCTCGCTGGACCCGCGCAACGCCGCCGTCGTGATGGACGCGCTGCGCCGCATCAACCAGGAGGACGGGATCACCGTGCTCGCGAACCTGCACACCTTGGACACCGCCCGCGCCTATTGCGACCGGCTGATCGCGATGGCCGAGGGCAAGGTCGTGTTCGACGGTCCGCCCGAACGCCTGACCAATGCCGAAGCCCGCGCCGTCTACGGTGTCGGGGACGAAGCGTTCGGAGAATCCGTGACGTCAACGGCCCTGCCGTTGGCGGCGGAATAGAAATCAAGACGGGGATATCGACTGATGATCACACGCCGCGTCATGCTGGGCGACCTCGGCGCGCTCACCCTGCCCGCCACGCCGGCCCTCGCGCAGGGCGCCGACTGGCGCGCCGCCTATCCGACGGTCGCCATGGGCGTCGTCACCTCGGAAAACGAGGCCGACCGCGTCATCCGCTATCGCCCCGTCGTCGCCTATCTGGAACGAAAACTCGGCGTGAAGGTCGATTTCCGCAACGCCAGCGACTATGCCGGCGTGATCGAGGCGATGGTCGCGAACAAGATCCAGATTGCCAGTTTCGGCCCGTCCGCCTACGCCCAGGCCTGGATCGTCTCCAACGGCAAGGTTACGCCGCTGCTGGGATCGCTCGATAACGCCGGCGATTTTGGCTATTTCTCCGTCGCGGTGGTCAAGGCCGACAGCCCGTATCAGTCGATCGACGATCTGAAGGGCAAGCGGTTTGCCTTCGCCGATCCCAACTCCGCGTCCGGGTTTCAGGCGCCGTCCTTCTTCCTGAAGGACGCCGGCTACGATCCCGCAAAGCATTTCAGTTCGACCGCATTTTCCGGCAGCCACGAAAACAGCGTCATCGCCCTGCTGAACGGCACCTTCGACGGCGCCGCGACCTGGTGGAACAACGAGGACCGGACCAATTACACCCGCATGTGGGACAAGGGCATGATCCCCAAGGGCTCGATCCGGGTGATCTGGAAATCGCCGCGTCTGCCCTCCAGCCCGCTGACCGTGCGCACCGACGCGCCCGAGGCCTTCCGCCTGCTGGTGCGTGACAGTTTCGTGGCGATGAAGACCGACGATCCCGACGCCTGGAAATCCCTGACCGACGGCAAGAGCAGCGGCTATCGCGACGTCACCCATGCCGACTACGAAGCGATGGTCCGCATGGTGCGCGAGAACCAGAAGGCGCGCCGCGGAAGCTGAACGATGTCCGCCACCACCGCCGACGCGGCGGTCCTGCGCGTCGAGGCGCAGTGGAACAGCCTGACCCGCGCGCGCCGAACCCGGACGATCCTGTTCGCGGTCCTGTTCATGCTCGCCTTCGCCGCCTCGGTACGGGTCGGCGAGGTGTCCCCGCTGCGCTTCATCGAGGGTATCGACGGGCTGTTCAACTATGTCGGCCGCACCCTGCCGCTGGCGACCGGCGACGGCCTCATCGCCGACCTGCAAGAGTGGTACTGGGGTTTCTTCAAGTGGCTTGGCCTGATCGGCGATACGATCGTCATCGGGTTCCTGGCCACCGTCCTGGGCACGCTGGGCGGCTTCCTGCTGGCGCTGGCCGCGTCGCGCAATCTGGGTGCCGGCGCCGTGGCCTATTTCCTGGCCAGGCGGACCTTGGAAATCGCCCGGTCGGTGCCCGAACTGGTCTATGCGCTGATGTTCGTCTTCGCCTTTGGCATCGGTCCCCTGGCGGGCGTGCTGGCGATCGCGATCCACACCGTCGGCGCCCTGGGCAAGCTGTTCGCCGAGGTCATTGAGAATATCGACGAAGGCCCGCGGGAAGGCCTGCGCGCGGGGGGCGCCGGCTGGATCCAGATCGTCCGCTTCGCCGTCATCCCCCAGGTGCTGCCCAATTTCCTCAGCTACGCTCTGATGCGCTTCGAGATCAACGTGCGCGGCGCCGCCATCATCGGCTTCGTCGGCGCGGGCGGGATCGGACAGGAGCTTTACCTGGTCATCCGCCAGTTCATCTACCAGGACATCAGCGCCATCGTGCTGATGCTGATGGCGACGGTCATGCTGATCGACCTGCTGAGCGAACGGCTGCGCCACACCCTGATCGGGCGGGAGGCGTTGCGATGACCCAGCCCGTCCCGGCCGACTCGCTGCCCGGCCTGCTGGCGGCGAATCCCGCCCTGCTCGGCCCTTCGCCCCTCCGGCAGGTACTGACCTGGCTCGCGTGGGGCGGCTTCTGCCTCGCGGTCGTGGGCGCGATGTGGCGGACCGGCATGCTGGATGTCGCCCGCATCTGGTCGGGGGCGGAGCGCCTGGGTTGGCTGCTGGGCTTCATGTTCCCGCCCAGCGATGGCGGGTGGTTGCTGGACTATCTGGAAGCCCTGGCCGAGACGCTCGCCATGGCGTTCTTCGGCACGCTGCTCGCCGTCGTGCTGGCGATCCCGCTGGGCTTCCTCGCCGCGCGCAACGTGCTGCGCCTGGCCCTGCCGCATTTCCTGATCCGACGCGGCATGGACGGCATGCGCAGCATCGATACCCTGATCTGGGCGCTGATCTTCGTGAACGTGGTCGGCCTTGGCCCGTTCGCGGGCCTGCTGGCCATCGCGGCGGCCGATATCGGCGTGCTGGCCAAGCTGTTCGGCGAGGCGATCGAGAACGCCGACCGCAAGCAGATCGAGGGGGTGCGCGCGACAGGCGCCGGTTCGATCCAGACCCTGCGCTATGGCATGGTGCCGCAGGTGCTGCCGGTCATGACCTCCAACATCCTGTATTTCTTTGAATCGAACACGCGGTCCGCCACTATCCTGGGCGTGGTTGGCGCCGGCGGCATCGGGCAGTCGCTGTCGGATCGTATCCGCATCAACGACTGGGATCAGGCCTGTTTCATCATCATCCTGATCCTGATCACGGTGGCGGTGATCGATGCCATTTCCCACCGTCTCCGGCGGGGGATGATCGGCCCGCGCGGGTAGGTGGGCCGGCCCGGACTGTTACTCCACTTGCCCCTTCTTATGCGCCAGCAACGCCATCAGCCGCCGGTCCCGCCATTCCTGGCGCACCGGCTGCAAGTTCGCCGGCAGTTCCGCCCGACGCGCCGCCTGCAACCGCCCGACCAGGTCCGCGTCCCAGTCCAACGGCGTCATCTGTTTCTGCATCGTCGCATAGAGCGGGCCATACCGCTCACAGTAATCCGCGAGCCCGCCCGGCGCGTTCAGGTCGATGGTTTCCAGCGGTCCCATGAAGCTCCAGCGCAGCCCCAGCCCGTGCTTGACCAGCGCGTCCAGATCCGTGGGTGAAATCACGTCGTCGGCGAGCAGGCGGAACGCCTCGGCCAGCAGCGCGCCCTGCAGGCGGTTCAGCGCGAACCCGTCCATTTCCTTCTTGACCGTCGCCGGCACCTGGCCCGCCCGATGCATCAACGCCCGGGTCCGCTCCACCACCGCGTCATCGGTCCAGGGCGCCGGGCAGAGTTCCACCAGAGGGATCAGGTAGGGCGGGTTCACCGGATGCGCGACCAGGCAGCGCCCGCGGTATTTCAGATTCTCGGTGAACGCGCTGGCGGGAATGCCGCTGGTCGAACTGGCCAGCACGGTGTCGGGTTTCGTGGCGCGGTCCAGTTCGGCGAACAGGGCCTGTTTTTCCGGGATACGCTCGGGGCCGTTTTCCTGGACATGTTCGACGTCCTTCACCGCCTCCCACATCGATTGCATCGGGCGGATGCGGGCGAGCACCGTGTCGGGCTCATCGTCCAGCAGCCCGGCCTGACGCAACTCCGGCAGGCGGTCGGCGATGAACTCCATGGCCGCCTTTGCCTGTTGGGGGAATTTGTCCCACAACGCCACGTCGAACCCGGCGCGAGCAAACACGATCGACCAGGCCCGCCCGATCAGCCCAGCCCCGATGACGGCAACTTTCGTCATGCGCGATTCTCCTTCTGGCGGCAGATGACACGAGGGACGCCGCGGTCGCAACCGGGCGGGGGAGGGAAGCCTTCCGGAATGAGAATTGCCGTCCCACCCCTGAACCCCTTGACGACACCGATCCGATACGCCATTTCGCGTCAATCAGGACTTTACCGGTCCAGTTAGCAAACGCCCGCGGAACCACCGGGGCTGGAGGGGCCAACTCGCCATGCTCAGGCTGTCGAAACTGACCGACTATGCGGTCGTCGTGCTCGTGCGACTCGCGAGCGTGCCTGGCGTGCAAACCTCGCCCGGCATTGCCGCGACCACCGGCATTCCCGAACCCACCGTCGCCAAGGTGCTGAAAGCGCTCGCCATCGCGGGCCTGGTCACGTCCCAGCGCGGCGCGCGCGGCGGCTACCGGTCGGAGCGTAGGCTGGCCGACATCCCGGTGGCCGACGTGATCGCCGCAATCGACGGTCCGATCGCTTTGACCGCCTGCGTCGAAGGCTCGGTCACCGAATGCGAATCCCAAGCCTTGTGCCCGATGCGCGGGCGGTGGGACCCGGTGAACGATGCGATCCAACAGGCCCTGACCGCCATCAGCCTGGCCGACATGCGCGAAGCCGCGATCCCCGCGATATTCCGCGTGCCGGCCCGAGACGCCGCCCATCTGCCGGCCGCCGAGTAGGACATTCCATGCCCGCTACCACCGAAACGATCGACACGGTCCAGTCGCTCACCGACTCGGGCTACAAATGGGGCTTCGAAACCCATATCGAAATGGACCTCGCGCCCAAGGGGCTGAACGAGGACATCATCCGGCTGATCTCGGCCCGCAAGGAAGAGCCGTCCTGGATGCTCGACTGGCGGCTGAAAGCCTATGCGGCGTGGCTGAAAATGCCGTCACCCGACTGGGCGCATGTCACGCACCCGCCGATCGATTACCAGGATCTGCATTACTACGCGGCGCCAAAGAAGAAAGCCGGCCCGAAATCCCTGGATGAGGTCGACCCCGAGCTGCTCGCGATGTATGAGAAGCTGGGCATTCCCCTGAAGGAACGCGCGATCCTGGCCGGGGTGGAACCGGACGAGAACGAGCGACCGCCGATCGCCATCGATGCGGTGTTCGACAGCGTATCGGTCGCGACGACGTTCCGGGAAACCCTGTCCAAGTCTGGCGTGATCTTCTGCCCGATCAGTGAGGCCGTGCGCGATCATCCGGACCTGGTGAAGCAGTATATCGGCTCTGTCGTGCCGGTCGCGGATAATTTCTTCGCGGCGCTGAATTCGGCCGTGTTCACCGATGGCAGTTTTGTCTTCATCCCCAAGGGCGTGCGCTGCCCGATGGAACTGTCGACCTATTTCCGCATCAATGCCCGCAACACCGGCCAGTTTGAGCGCACCCTGATCATTGCCGAGGCTGGCAGCCATGTCAGCTATCTGGAAGGGTGCACCGCGCCGCAACGCGACGAAAACCAGTTGCACGCCGCCGTGGTGGAACTGGTGGCGATGGACGATGCCTCGATCAAATATTCCACGGTGCAGAACTGGTATCCCGGGGATGCCGAAGGCCGTGGCGGCATCTACAATTTTGTCACCAAGCGCGGCGCCTGTCGCGGGGCGCGGTCGAAGATTTCCTGGACCCAGGTGGAAACCGGGTCCGCCATCACCTGGAAATATCCGTCCTGCGTGCTGCTGGGTGAGGACAGCGTGGGGGAATTCTACTCCGTCGCGGTGACGACCATGCACCAGCAGGCCGATACCGGCACCAAGATGATCCATGTCGGCAAGGGCAGCCGCAGCACGATCGTATCCAAGGGCATCAGCGCGGGAAAATCCAACAACACCTATCGCGGCCTGGTGCGGATACTGCCGAGCGCGAAGGGGGCGCGGAATCATACGCAGTGTGACTCGTTGCTGATCGGCGATCAGTGCGGCGCGCACACGGTGCCCTACATCGAAAGCCGCAACCCGTCGGCGAAGGTGGAACACGAAGCCACGACCTCGAAAATCGCCGAGGACCAGTTGTTCTACTGTCGCCAGCGCGGGCTGTCGGAAGAAGACGCGGTGAACCTGATCGTCAACGGGTTCTGCAAGGAAGTGCTCAAGGAATTGCCGATGGAATTCGCCGTCGAAGCACAAAAGCTGCTGGCGGTGAGTCTCGAAGGTTCAGTGGGATAAGACGCATGCTGGAAATTCGTGGCCTGGCCGCCTCTATCAACGACAAGCCGATCCTGCGTGGCATCGATCTGACGGTGCCGGCCGGGGAAGTGCACGCCATCATGGGGCCGAACGGGTCCGGCAAATCCACCCTGGGCTATGTGCTGTCCGGGCGGGAGGATTTTGTCGTCACCGCCGGCACCGCGACCTTCAACGACGTCGATCTGCTTGCCCTGGAACCGGAAGAACGGGCCGCGGCCGGTGTGTTCCTGGCGTTTCAGGCGCCTATCGAACTGCCCGGCGTGAACAATGCCAATTTCCTGCGCACCGCCCTGAACGCGATCCGGCGCAGCCGCGGGGAGAGCGAACTGGACGCGGTGCAATTCCTGAAATTGGCGCGCGCCGAGGCCAAGCGACTGGCGATGCCCGACGATATGCTGCGCCGCAACGTCAATGTCGGGTTCTCCGGCGGCGAGAAGAAGCGCAACGAAGTGCTGCAAATGGCAATCCTGCGGCCGAAACTGGCGATCCTGGACGAGACCGATAGCGGGTTGGACATCGACGCGTTGAAGATCGTCGCCGATGGGGTGAACGCTCTGCGCGGTCCCGATTTCTCGGCGCTGGTCATCACGCATCACCAGCGTCTGCTGGACCATCTGGTGCCCAACCGCGTGCATGTTCTGGCGCAGGGCCGCATCGTGCGCAGCGGTGGGCCGGATCTGGCGCGGGACCTGGAGAAGTCCGGCTATGCCGGGCTGATCCCGGAGGCGGCATGAACGCGCCGGTCTCCCTCGGCGCCTCCGGGTTTCTGGCGCGTTACGACGCGGCGCGCGCCCGGCTGCCCGGTGATCTTGCGGTCCGCGACGCGGCGGCCGAAGCGTTTCGCCGGTCCGGCATGCCGGGTGGCACGTCCGCCCGCCGTCCGGAGGCCTGGAAATACACCAGCCTGCGCCCGGTGGCGGAAACCGCGTTGCAGACCCTTGCGGGCGATCGCGACGTCGTGGCGCTGCTGGCCCGGGTGCCGGCGTTGGACTCTCCGCTGCTCGTCTTCGTCGACGGGCAATTCCGCGCTGATCTGTCCAATTCCCCGGCCGGGTTTTCGACTTTTGCGGACCAGCCGGATTTCGGCGGTCTGGCGCGCCTGGACCGAGACGCGATGACCGCGCTCAACACGATTCTGGCGGAAGATGGGGCGCGGTTGCGGGTCGCGGCCGGGGTCGATGCCGGGGTCGTGCGGCTGGTCAGTCTCGCGACCGGTGCCGATACGGTGCACCCGCGCCATGCCATCCATCTGGAAGCGGGCGCGCGCCTGACCGTGCTCGACATTGCCATTGGGGATGGCACCTATCTGCACAATCCGGTGACGGAGGTGCATGTCGGCGCCGGCGCGCATTTGACCCATGTGCGCTTGCAGGACGAGAGTATCGACGCGTTCCACCTCGCCACCGTCTATGTCGATGTCGGGGCGGCGGCGACCTATGACGGGTTTACCCTGAATCTCGGTGGGCGGCTGACCCGGGCGGAATTCCACGTGGGCCTGACCGGTACGGCCGCGGTGGCGCATCTGAACGGCGCGCAGTTGCTGACCGGGACGCAGCATGCCGATTTCACCTCCGTCATCCGCCATGCCGAACCGCATGGCACGTCGCGCCAGACGGTGCGCAATGTGCTGGCGGGCCGGTCTCGCGGCGTGTTTCAGGGCCGCATCGAGGTGGCGCGCGGCGCGCAGAAGACCGACGGCTATCAGATGAACCAGGCGCTGCTGCTGTCGCCGGATGCCGAGATCGACAGCAAGCCGGAACTTGAAATTTTCGCCGACGACGTGAAGTGCAGCCATGGCGCCACCGTGGGCGAACTGGATGGCGAACATCTGTTCTATTTGCGCAGCCGGGGCATTCCGGACCAGGAGGCTCGGGCGCTGCTGGTGCGCGCGTTCCTGCGGGATGGCCTGGATGCCGTGACCGACGAACCCATCCGCGCCATACTGGAAGACAGTGTGCAACGGTGGTGGGACCGGCAAGCCGTGGACGCAACGGCCGCGCGGGACATCGCGACAAGGGCGGTCGGAGCATGAATGTTATGAGCAAGCCGGCGCCGTTCGACATCGCGCGCATTCGCCATGATTTCCCGATCCTGTCCCAGACGATCCGCGGCAAGCCGCTGGTGTTTCTGGACAGCGCCGCCTCGGCCCAGAAGCCACGCGCGGTGATCGACGCCATGCGCAACGCGATGGAAACCCAGTACGCCAATATCCATCGCGGCCTGCACTGGATGAGCGAACGCACCACCGAGGCCTATGAGGCGGCGCGCGATGCGGTGGCGTCGCTGATGAACGCATCGGACCGGCACGAGATCGTGCTGACCCGCAACGTGACCGAGTCGCTCAATCTGATGGCGCACAGTTACGGACGCGGCGTGATGCGACCCGGCCAGGCAGTGGTGATTTCGGCCATGGAGCATCATTCCAACATCGTGCCCTGGCAGATGCTGCGCGATGAGCGCGGGATCGAGTTGCGGGTCGCGCCGATCACCGATGCCGGGGAGTTGGACCTGGCGGCGTTCGAGGCCTTGTTTGCCGACGGCAAGGTCGGCTTGGTGTCGATCACCCACATGTCGAACGTGCTGGGTTCGGTTACGCCGGCCGAACGCATCGTGCAGATCGCGCATGCGCACGGCGCGAAGGTGCTGTTCGACGGTGCCCAGGCCGTCGTGCACCGGCCTATCGATGTGCAGGCGCTGGGCTGCGATTTCTACGCCTGGACGGGGCACAAGCTTTATGGCCCCACCGGGATCGGCGTGTTGTGGGGCCGGCGGGAGCTGCTGGATCGGATGCCGCCGTTCCTGGGTGGCGGCGACATGATCTCCTCGGTCAGCTACGAGAAGTCCACCTGGGCCGAGGTGCCGCATAAATTCGAGGCCGGCACGCCGCCGATCCTGGAAGGGATCGGGCTGAAGGCGGCGATCGATTACGTCCAGTCCATTGGCTATGACGCGATTGCCGCACACGAACGGGAATTGGTCGATCGGGCGTTGACGAAATTGTCGGCGATCGAGGGGGTGACGATCATCGGACGCGCACAGGATCGTGGCGGGGTCGTGTCGTTCACCCTGGACAAGGCGCATGCGCATGACATTGCTACGCTGCTGGATCGGCAGGGGATCGCGGTGCGGGCCGGGCATCACTGCGCCGAACCGCTGATGCGCCGGCTGAATCTGGACAGCACCGCTCGGGCCAGCTTCGGCATCTACACGACGTTGGAGGAAATCGACGTGTTGGCGGATGCGCTGACCCGCGTGCGGGAGTTCTTCAAGTGATGACCGCGGATGCACCTGCTGCCAGTCTGCCGGTTGCCAGTCTGCCGGCAGACAGTATGCCGGCAGACAGTTTCGATGATCTGCGCGACCTGTATCAGGAAGTGATCCTGGATCGCGGTCGCAAGCCCAGGCACGGCAAACGGCTGGAGGCGTTCGACGCCACCGCCAAGGGCGACAACCCGATGTGCGGCGATCGGGTCCAGGTCTGGGTCAAATATGCCGGGGACGGCCGCATCGCGGCGACCGGCTTCGATGCGCGCGGCTGTGCGATCAGCATAGCTTCGGCCGATCTGATGGCGGAAACGGTGCGGGGCCGCGACAAGGCCGACACGCGCGCCCTGTTCGCCGCGTTCCGGGAGATGGCGCGCACCGGCATCTGCCCGAACTGCGAGGCGAGTCTGACCGAACCGCTGCGGCAATTGGCGCCGTTGTCGGGTGTCCACGATTATCCGTCCCGCGTGAAATGCGCGACCTTGCCCTGGCACGCGCTGATCGCCGCGCTGGATGGCACCAAGGAGGCAAGCAGTGAATGACATGACCCCGCCGCATGCCGCCTGGACCCCTGACGGGGAAACTCCCGCTCGGCCGTCGGAAATGACCCTGATCGACGCCATCGCCACGGTGTACGATCCGGAAATTCCGGTGAATATCTATGAACTCGGCCTGATCTACGCTGTCGATATCCATGACGATGGGGCGGTGAAGGTGGAAATGACCCTGACCGCGCCGGCCTGTCCCAGCGCGCAGGAATTGCCCGAGCAGGTTCGCGCCGCCGTGCTGGCTGTGCCCGGCGTCACGTCGTGTGAGGTCGAGACCGTCTGGGACCCGCCCTGGGATCAAAGCCGGATGACCGAAGAAGCCCGCTTGCAGTTGAACATGTTCTGATCGATCGCGAGATGGAGAGCATCATGAGCACCACC
>CAMATI010000195.1 GCA_945861095.1 Asaia bogorensis
ACAAGCAAAACCTCATCGAGGAAGTCGCCGCCTGGGAGGCCAGACGAAACAAACACCACGCCAAGGCGGATTGGCAATTCACCACTGCCGAGGCCCGCGTTAAGCTGAAGAGGCTTTACCCCACATTATGAACGACTCGGGGCACTAGCTTCTTGTTTGATCGCATGATTCACACGCTGTTGCGTTCCGCTCATCGTGATCAAGCTCCAGCAAAGCGGCGCCGTCATGCCTGACGTTGTTGACCTGCGTGCCCACGCGCCAGGTCCGAAAGCCGGCGGCGGACGGGCGCATCAGGGTGGCCGGATCGCCCTCCACCTCCCCAAGCCATAGAGGCCAGTCGGCGGCTTCCAGCACGACGGGCATCCGTTCGTGCAAGGGCCGCAGGGTGGCGTTGGCGGTTGTCGTGGCGATGGTGAAGCTGCGGATGACGGTGCCATCCGCGCCGCGCCATCCCTCCCACAATCCGCCGAAAACAAGTGGCTGGCCGTCCGACCTGGCAATCGCCCAGGGGCGTTTCGCGCCATCGATCGCCTGCCATTCGTAGAACGCGTCGGCTGGCACCAGGCAGCGGCGTTTTGCATAGGCATCGCGAAACATGGGGGTGGAGGCGAGGGTCTCGCTTCGTGCGTTGATCGTCATGCGGACGGATTTTGGGCCGTCTGGCCCCTTCGGTGTCCAATGTGGGATCAGGCCCCAACGCAGCAGGTCCACCCGTCTTTCCCCGGTTTCTGGGTGGCGGCGGATGACCGGGGCGTTCCGGGTGGGTGCCATGTTCCAGGTGGGTGCCCAATTCGGCATCGGGCCGATCGTGTGGAACAAGGCGACGATTGCCTCGGCTGGCAGGAACGCGGCGTAGCGTCCGCACATTGCCGGATCAGGCTCGCCGCCGAACCTGGCCCAAGGCTCGCCGCACGGTGGGCTGGCAGGACAGCAGAACCAGACCCATCGCCAATACCCCGAGGCTCGACGGTTCCGGCAGGTCGATCGACGATACGACCCAGTTGTCCAGTCCGGACGTCGTCGACGTGGTCGATGCACCGGCGGTGCCGTTGGCAGTGGCATAGCCGAAGGTGATGGCCGAACCGGTAGCGGAAAAGTCGGGGTGGGAGGATGGCAGCAAGGGGTCGCCGTTCAGCAACACAAAATCGGCGGCGGTCTGATCGGCGATGGCGAACGGCACCCAGGATGCCGAGACCGTCACAACGCTGTTCCCCAGATAGAAATTGCCACCCTGCTTGATCACAGCGGCATAGCCGACGGCAAACGACGGGCCGCAGCAGGTGCCCGGGTAGTTGAAGAAATTCAGGTCGAAGGAAAAGTTGAACCCGGCGACCGGGCCGGCGACGCCGGGGTCATAGACCGCGGCATTCCGCATATGGGCGACCACGATCACCATGTTCGGGCCGTGATAGGTCTGCGTGACCTCCCGATACGCGCCCGGCGTGCCGCCGCTGCCGACCTGGCCGGCCGAAAACGTTGCGCTCGGTGCCGAGGGGAATGCCCCGGTCACAATCAGTTGCTGCGACGCCCAGTCCGCGTCGGCGAAGGTCGAGTCGGAAAACGTCACCGCGCCGGCGGTGGCCGAGGCGAGAAACAGCGACCAGCCCAACACGCCGCCCGCCAACCACTTCATCATCCCAACCACTTCTTCACCATCGTACTCGATATCCGGGGGAATCGTTGCGCATGGTCATATAGAGAAATCCCTGGACCGGGTCCATTCTCGGATCGCACGGATGGTTCCCCGTCGCTGGGAACCGGTTTACGATGGGCGCAAAAGGGGACACTCATGAGCAAGACAGCGGCGATTTCAGGAGCGGCATCCGGAATTGGACTGGCGGCATCGCGTCGGCTGCTTGATGCCGGTTGGACCGTTTATGGCCTGGACAATGCGCCGGACCGTCTGGCGCAGGTCGCCGATGGATTTGCCGCCCACGGCAACCGGTTCCTCCCCATCCGTTGCGATGTGGGGGACGCCGCCAGCGTCACCGCTGCCTTTGCCACCATCGCGGATACCAGCCCCGCCCTGAACGGATTGGTCTGCTGCGCCGGCGTGCTTCGCACCGGGCTGATGGAGCAGATGAGCATCGAGGACTTCGACCTCGTCCTGAACATCAACACCCGCGGCACGTTCCTGTGTGCCCAGAAGGCGCTGCCGTTGCTGCGCCTGGGCGCGACGCCGGACAATCCGTCTCGCGTGGTGCTGTTGTCGTCGCTCGCCGCCAGCCGGCCCAAAGTGGTCAGCGGCGCCTATGCGGCGTCCAAGGCGGCGGTCAGCCAGTTGTGCCGCGTCATGGCGGCGGAATGGGCGCCGTCCGGCGTGCTGGTCAACGCTCTGGCCCCCGGAACGGTCGACACGCCGATGGTCCGCGCCATGTCGGACCCGTCGCAATCGAAAGGCTACCGCCCGTCCGGCGTTTCCCCGGTCGGGCGCATCGCCCAGCCGGAGGATGTGGTGGACGTGATGATGTTCCTGTTCAGCGACGGGGCACGCTATGTCGCCGGGACCACGATCCCGGTCGATGGCGGCACCGGCGCCGCGTTCATCCCGCCGGGATCGAACCTCTGATGCGCCGGCTGATCCTGCTCGCCATCCTGGCCGTTCTGGCGCTGCCGGCCGCGGCCCAGGAGCGCGTGCTGAACGTGTTCAACTGGACCGACTACACCGACCCCGCGGCGCTGCAGGCGTTTACCGCCGAAACCGGCATCAAGGTCCGCTACGACGTCTATGACAGTCTGGAGACCCTGGAAGCGCGCATGCTGACCGGTCGGTCCGGCTACGACATCATCGTGCCGACCAGCGAGCCGACGTTCTCTCGGCTGATCCGCGCCAAGGCGCTGCAGGAGATCGACCGGGCGCGCGTGCCGAACTGGAAGAACCTCGATCCGGCGATGATGCGCCAGGTCGAAAGTTCCGATCCTGGCAACCGCTTCGGCGCGATCTATCTGTGGGGCACGGTTGGGCTGGGCGTTTTGCCGGCCAAGATCAAGGCCCTGGCGCCGGACGCGCCGATGGATGGGTGGGAGTTGCTGCTGAAGCCGGAGAATGCGCGCCGGCTGAAACCCTGCGGCATCACCATCATGGACTCGGCGATCGACGTCATCCCGTCGGTCCTGCACTATCTGGGCAAGCGCCCGGACAGCACCGATGCCGCCGATCTGGCCGCCGTCGAAAAGACCCTGATGGCGATCCGGCCCAATATTCGCACCTTCGCCAGCTCCGGCGCGGTGGAGGCTTTGGCCGCCGGGACCACCTGCCTCGCGATGACCTATTCGGGCGATGTTATCCAGGCTTCGGCGCGGGCGGTGGAGGCCAAACGCGGCGTCGTGGTCCGCTACATCACGCCGAAGCAGGGGGCGCAGGTCGCGTTCGACATGCTGGCGATTCCGGCCGACGCGCCGAACAAGGACGCGGCCTTGGCGTTCATCGACTTCATGCTGCGGCCCGCGGTCATGGCCGGGATCACCAATGTCACCCGCTTTCCGAACGCGGTGCCGGCAAGCCGAGCGGGGATCCGGCCAGAATTGGTGGCGGATACCGATGTGTTCCCGACGGAGGCCCAGATGGCCAGCTTTTTCACGCCCAGTGCGGTTCCGCAAGCCGCCGAACGCGCGCGGACCCGGATGTGGGCACGGTTCAAGGCCGGGCGCTGAAAGACCTGCTGCGCATCGACGGGCTCTCGGTCCGCTACGGTTCGGCGGTCGCTCTGGCCGACCTGAACCTGACGGTCCGAGCCGGGGAGCTGTTCGTGCTCCTGGGTGGTTCCGGATCGGGCAAGACGACCTTGCTGCGGGCCATCGCCGGCTTCGTTCGGCCCAGTGCGGGGCGAATCGCGCTGGACGGGGCCGACATGGCGCCGCTGCCGCCACATCGTCGCCCGGTAAACACGATGTTCCAGTCCTATGCCCTGTTCCCGCATATGACAGTCGGCGCCAATGTTCGCTTCGGCCTGACCCAGCGCGGCATGCAACGGCGGGAGGCGGACGCGCGGGTGGCTGAGATGCTCGCCCTGGTCCATATGCGGGGGGCGGAATCCCGCCGCCCGCATCAACTGTCCGGTGGGCAGCAACAGCGCGTCGCCCTGGCCCGCAGCCTGGCGCCGAACCCGTCGCTGTTGCTGCTGGATGAGCCGCTGTCGGCTCTCGATCGGGGCTTGCGCACCGAAACCCGCACCGAACTGATGCGGCTGAACCGGCAGTTGGGGATGGCGTTCATCCTGGTCACCCATGACCAGCAGGAGGCGCTGACGATGGCCGATCGGGTCGGCCTGATGCGAGATGGGCGGCTGGCGCAGGTCGGCACGCCGGCCGAGGTCTATGAACGTCCGACGTCGCGCTTCGTCGCGGCGTTTCTGGGGGCCGCCAACATCCTGCCGGGGCTTGTCCAACCGGACGGTGTGCGGTTCGACATCCCGGCCCTGGGCGCCACCGCGATCGCGTCCGTCGCCCATGCGCCGGGCCCTGGGTTCCTCGCCGTCCGCCCGGAACGGACCCGGTTGGAACCGGAGACGCGGGCGCCGGCGGCGAACCGGCTGTCTGGGGTCGTGGTGGGGCGGAGCTACGCCGGAGACAGCATGGAATGGACCGTGCGACTGGTGGACGGCTCTCTGGTTCGATCGATCCAATCCCTGGCGAATGGGCTGACCGCCGCGACGATCCTGCCCGGGGCCGCGGTGACATTGTCCTGGCAACCCGACGCCAGCATCCTGTTGAGCGAATGAGGGTGGGTGGCATAAGCACTGGTCGCATAAGTACTGGTCGCGTAAGGACTGGTCGCACAGGCACCGGTCGCACAGGCACCGGTCGCACAGGCACTGGTCGAACGCTGGTGCTGGCGGTTCCCTGGCTCTGGCTGGCGCTGTCGGTTATGGCGCCGATCGCCATCGTGGTGGCCGTCGCCCTGGCGCAACCGGCCGACGGTATCCCGCCCTATGCCCTGGGTTTCAGTCTCGACAACCTGACCCTGGTGCTGACCGATCCGCTGTATCGGGATGCCTTGCTGCTCAGTCTGTGGGTCGCCGGCATTTCGACGGCTGCCTGCCTGTTGATCGGCTACCCGATGGCTCTGGCGATCGCCCGATCCGATGAGACCTGGCGCGACACGCTTTTGCTGGCGGTGATGCTGCCGTTCTGGACCGGGTTCCTGATGCGGATCAATGCCTGGATCGGCCTGCTGGCGGATGATGGCTGGATCAATGCCGCGCTGACCTGGGTGGGTCTGGGGCCGCTGACCTTGCTCTATTCCAACACGGCGATGTATATTGGGATCATCTATACCTATCTGCCGTTCATGGTCTTGCCGCTCTACGCGCGATTGTCCCGGCTCGATCCGACCCTGTTGGAGGCTGCGGCGGATCTCGGCGCCCCACCTTGCAGGGTCTTCCTGCGCGTGACGCTGCCGCTGTCCATGCCAGGCGTCGCGGCTGGCTGCGCGCTGGTGTTCATCCCTACGGTCGGCGAATATATCATCCCCGAATTGCTGGGCGGTCCGGGCGCGGCGTTGATCGGTCGGGTCCTGTGGGGGGAATTCTTCTCCAACCGCGACTGGCCGACCGCGGCGGCGGTGGCGGTTTGCCTGCTGGCCTTGCTTCTGGTCGTGCCGGCGGTGATGTCCTGGCTGATCGCGCGGGGGCCCGGCGCGGATGCGCCTGGTGACGATGGCGCGGATGCGCCTGGTGACGATGGCGCGGATGCGCCTGGTGATTCTCTCGCGGATGCGCCTGGTGATTATCTCGCCGATGCGCCCGCTAGCCCAGGTCGAGCGTCAAAAGCGCCAGAACGAGAATAAACACCGCCACAAGGATGCCGAACGCCATGAAAATCAGGATGATCAGCATCCTGGAGCGTTCCTCGCTTTGCGACGCCCATGCTTCGATGCGCTTCAATAGCCCGGTCACACCTGTCCCCAACAACACGTAGCCAATTTGGACGCCTGTCCGCCAAACATCCGATCCGCGGTCAACACGCGGGCGGTCCTGCCGCGACGGTTCGATCTCGCCCATCGCGGCTGGAACCCTAATGTGCGTTCACCTTGCTTGGAACCACCCAACGCCCCTGGCGTCGTGGAATGCAGGGTGAGCGGACAGCGATGCCCAAGCCGATGATGTCCCACCACCAAAATAGAGCGATTGGCGTGGAGCGCGAGTGATTTTCCGGTAACCGATGTGTCTTTGCGTGTTAATTTCGATCCAAACCAATCAAAATCGTCGAACAGCGACCGAGTTCCTCCTCCCCATACCCACGCACCCCTCACGCTCGGCTTACCGGAGCCTGGCGTCGGGCTTCCTCGATCGCGCGATAGAGATACCAGGTGGCGAAGGACCGATAGGGGGCCCAGGGCAAGCCGAGCTCCGCCAGGGCGCGGGGCTTCGGCTGTTCGTCGAGGCCGTACAGCACCCGATACCCCTCTCGCACGCCGAAATCGTCGACCGGCAGGACATCGGGGCGGCCAAGAGTGAAAATCAGCAGCATTTCGACGGTCCAACGGCCGACGCCGCGGATCGTGACCAATCGCTCGATCAGTGCGTCATCCGACAGACGCGCCGCGCCGCGCCGCGTTGGCACCGTCCCGTCGATGGTCTTGGCGCAGATGTCGCGGATCGCCGCGACCTTGGACCCGGAGAAGCCGCAACCGCGCATCGCTTCGTCGCTGGTGGCGAGGACCGCCTGCGGTTCCGGGAAGGCGCCTGGCGGGAACAGGGCTTCAAATCGTCCCAGGATCGTCTGGGCCGCCTTGCCATGCAGTTGCTGGTGAGCGATGGCGCGCACCAGCGCCTCATACGGCCCGCGCTGACGTTCGACGCCGAGACGGGGCGGGCCGACCCGGGCGATCAAAGCGGCGAATGTCGGGTCCGCGCTCAGGTGGTGCATGCTGTCTTTCGACATGGTCTCGTTATGACGGCGGACCTTTCCGCCGGCAAGTGGGGATTCCTCCCGGATTTCGGGCACCGATCGGTCTGATTGGTAGGGCGGCCGGAGGCGGACGTTGACCCCGCGCTGCGTCTGGGCGGTTTGGAGAAAATCTTCCCCCTCCCCTTGCGGGAGGGGGCGGGGGGAGGGGGTATTCCACACGGATATTGCGTGTAACCCCTCCCCCCAACCCCCTCCCGCAAGGGGAGGGGGAGGATCTTCTCCGTCGGCGGGATATGTGAATGCGATCGGGGGCGACCGGATAGGGTAAATCCCTACACAGGCAGCCGAATGCGCGCCCGCAGTCCGCCCAACGGGCTATCCTCCAGCAGGATTTCGCCGCCATGGGCGCGCACGATGTCCCGCGCGATCGTCAGGCCCAGACCGGTGCCGCCGGTGGCGTCGGTTTCGAACGGGCGGAACACGCTTTCCCGTCGGTCCGCCGGTATCCCCGGGCCATCGTCATCGACGGTGACCGACACGGTGCGGTCCTGCTGGGAAGCGGCCATCGCGATCCGGTGGGCATGGCGACGGGCGTTGTCGACCAGGTTGGTGATCGCCCGCCGCATCGCGTCGGCTCGCAACGGCAAGGTCAGCCCATCCGGTGCCGTCACCTCGACCCGCGCACCCGCTCGGCGGGCCCCAGCGGCGACGTCCTCCAGGACCGAGGACAGATCGACGGGCTGAGCCTGTTCCATGCCCTCACCACGGGCAAAGGCCAGGTAGCCGCTCACCATCCGCTCCATTTCCTCGATATCGGCCGTCATGTCGGTGACATCCTGGCGGAGGTCCTCGTTGGCGGGCAGCATGGCGATGGTCAGGCGCAGGCGGGTCAGCGGTGTGCGCAGATCGTGCGAAACGCCCGCGAGCATTTCGGTCCGTTGCGCCAAAAAGCGGCGGATGCGCTCCTGCATGCGGTTGAAGGCGGCGGCGGCCTGGCGCACCTCGGTCGCGCCTTCCGGGCGAATGGGTGGTATATCGCGACCGACCCCGAATGCCTCCGCGGCGCTGGCCAATCGTCGGATGGCGCGCACCTGGATGCGCATGAACGCGGCGGCGATGATGAACAACAGGATCGCGGTTCCGGCCAGCCAACCGACGAACAGGTAGATGGTGCTGGTATAGAGCCGCTTGCGGGGCGCGGTGATGTCCAGCACGCCTTCGGGCAGTTCCAGGCGCACCAGCACGGAGCGTGGGTCCGACGTCCAGTCCATGGTCAGCGGCACCGAGAATTTTTCGGTCAGGATGAACGCCATATCGTCGTCCATCGGCCCCAGAACGTTGACCCGTTTGGAAGGTTCGAGCGTCGCCCCCCGGTGCAGTTGCATGATAAGGTTGAATTGCTGATGCGCCGTCCGCAAAATCCAGTCCCTGTCGTCCTCGTCCGGAAAACGCCGCAGAAGGTCGATGGTGGCGCCGATTTCCCCGGCGATGGCGGCCGAAAAGCGGCGCGAGACCACGTCCAGATGGCTGCCGTAGAAGATCTGCAATGCCACCGCTTCCAGGCTGAGCAACGGCACCAGGATCATCAACAGGCTGCGACCAAGCAGGGACCGCGGGAGCAGGCGCTTGAACCAGCGAGCGACGGGGATGTGGGCGCGCATGGTCGCGTCAGACGCCGGGTTTCAGAACATAGCCGCGGCCCCTGACGGTGTGCAGGAAGCGCGGCTCCCGCGGATCGACCTCTATCTTGCGGCGCAGGCGGGTCACCTGCACGTCGATGGCGCGTTCCCCGGATTCGTCCATGCTCAGGCTTGCCGCGAGTTCTTCGCGTGACAGGACCTCGTGCGGGCGCGCGGCCAGGGCGGCGAGCAGGGCGGCTTCGCCACCGGTAAGGCGGATGGGACCCCTGGCATCGCGCAACTCCCCGCGTTCCAGGTCGAATTCCGCCGAACCCAACCGCAATGGCCCGGTCGGCACGTCCGGCGGCGGAGGAGGCGCTCGGCGCAGCATCGCCCGGATGCGCAATACCAGTTCGCGCGGTTCGAAGGGTTTGCCCAGATAGTCGTCGGCACCGGCCTCGAAGCCAGCGATGCGGTCTTCCGGCGCGCCGCGGGCGGTCAGCAGCAGGACAGGCATGTCGCTCTGCTGTTCCTTGCGCAGGGCTTCGGTGAGTTGCAGTCCCGATTCGCCGGGCATCATGACGTCCAGCACCATCAGGTCCGGGTTGATGGCGCGCAGTTTGGCCCGGGCTTCCGTCGCGTCGGCGGCGGTGGTGACGCGGAAGCCCTCGCCCGAGAGATAGCGTGCCAGGCGTTCGCGCAACGGCGCGTTGTCCTCGACCACCAGGATGTGAGAATCATCGGCCATCGCCACCTCCGTTATCCATGTAGTCGCGCGCCGTCTGATCCATGATGGCCCGCATGACGGTCCTGAATCCGTCCACCGCCGCGGGACCGGCCTGGCTGAAGGCCGGGGCCAGGCGTCCGACCTGGCGTTCGAACAGGCGCCGTTCCAGGGCGGCCCCTTTTTCGGTCAGGGTCAACAGCCGTTGGCGGCGGTCGTCCGGCCCCGGGGTTTGCGCCACGTAACCCTGTTCCACCAACGCGCCCAGGACGCGCGCCAGCGACTGCTTGGTGATGCGCAGGATCAATAACAGATCGGAGACGGTGATTCGTGGATTCCGCCCGATAAAATGCAAGGCGCGGTGATGGGCCCGCCCCAGCCCGAGTTCCTCCAGGATGACATCGGCGGCGTTGGTGAAGTCGCGATAGGCGAAGAACAGCAAATCCTGCGCCAGGCGGATATCGGGTTCGGGGACAGGGTTTTCGTCGTGGGGCTCCCGCGCCAGTGGTTCGTGGGGTTCCTCCGCTGCCGCGCGGGGGGAATCGCGCGCCGGCGCGCGGGGTTCCGGCCGGCTTGATGGCGACTCGGCGTTTGTCGATCGGGGCATGGCAGGCATGCCGGGGCGGGAGGGGCTCATTAGGACAGTATTATTGACTCAAATGACATCGTATTTTATCACAGCCGAGGTTTCAGCAATTTAATGACGGAGATGGCGGTCATGACGGCAGTTCCTTTCGACGATCGGGATGGATGGATCTGGTTCGATGGCGCGCTGGTGCCCTGGCGAGACGCGCGTCTGCATGTTTTGACGCACGGACTGCACTATGCCAGCGGCGTGTTCGAAGGCGAACGGTCTTATGGCGGCACGATTTTCCGGCTGCGTGATCATACCAATCGGCTGCATGCCTCGGCCCGCGTGCTGGGTTTCGAAATCCCCTGGTCCGCCGACCAGATCGACGCGGCCTGCGCGGCTGTCGTGGCGGCAAACGGGCTGACCGACGCCTATGTCCGCCCGATCGCCTGGCGTGGGTCAGAGGCGCTGGGGGTGTCTTCGGCCGGCACGTCGGCCCACCTCGCGATCGCGGCCTGGGAGTGGGCGAGCTATTATGGGGCGGATCGGATGCGGGGGATCAGGGTGGCGGAGGCAGTGTGGCGGCGCCCGGCGCCCGACACCGCGCCGACCGCGGCGAAATGCACCGGACTCTACACGATCGGCACCCTGGCCAAGCAGGCGGCGGAGGCGGAAGGATGCGCCGATGCGCTGATGCTGGACTGGCGCGGGCTGGTGGCCGAGACCACGGGTGCGAATATTTTCCTGGTGATCGATGGCGATCTGCATACGCCTCGGCCGGAGGGGTTCCTGGATGGCATTACCCGGCGCACGGTCATGGGGCTGGCGCGTCGGCATCAGATGCGGGTGGTGGAACGTCCGATCGAGGCGTCGGAAATCGCCCGGGCGACGGAGGTGTTCCTGGCCGGAACCGCGGCGGAGGTCACCGCGGTGCGCAGCATCGGCAACCATGCCTATACGCCCGGGGCCATCACCGAAGCCCTGATGCGGGATTATGATGCCCTGGTGAGGCGACCGGCGGCGGAGGTCGCGCGTCTGCTCGGTTGAAACATCCGCCATTCGGGCCTTGCGAAAGCCGGTGGAAGTGGGGACCCTGGCCGAGCAACTAAGCGGGGACACCGATGCCGAAAATGCCCGATATCGATGTCGTGGTGATCGGGGCCGGGCTCGCCGGCCTTGGGGCGGCCACCGCGTTGCGCGACACTGGCCGGTCCTGCGTGGTCCTGGAAGCATCCGATCGCATCGGCGGTCGGGCCTGGACCACCACCCCGGACGCCCTGGGCGGCGCCTGGTTCGACATGGGCGCGTTCTGGCTGCACGACGCCGAACATAATCCGCTGGTTGATATCGCGCGGGCGAGCGGGGAGACCCTGCTGCGATCCGATGAATTGCGCACCGAGCGGACTTTCGTGGGGGATCGGCTCGCCACCCCGGACGAGTTGGTCGCCTATGATGGCGCCTGGGTTCGTTACGAGGCGATGGCCGACCGGCTGCTGGCCGCTCACGGCGACGTGGCGCTGTCGGAAATCGCGCGGCACCTGCCGGACGATCCCTGGGCGAGGACGGTCGAGGCCTGGGAAGGCCCGGTCATCTGCACGGTGGACGCCGACCGGTTCAGCGCCCGGGACTGGCGGCGGAATGCGCTGGGGGGCACCAATCTGGTGCCGCAAGGCGGCATCGGCGCCTTCGTTCAGCGTCGGCTGGGGCGGGGGCTGGACATCCGGTTGAACACCCCGGTGCTGCGCGTGCGCTGGGGCGGGGCGGCGGGACGGGTCTCGGTGGACACGGCGGCAGGAACCCTGACGGCCGGGGCCTGTATCGTGACGGTCTCGACTGGCGTCCTGGCGTCTGGCGCGTTGATGTTCGATCCGGCCTTGCCCGCGCAGGTGACGGAGGCGATTGCCGCCCTGCCCATGGGGCTGGCCTTGAAGGTCGCATTGCGCGCGATGGGGCCGGACCGACTGGACGTTCCGCGGCATTGTTCGGTGGATCGGCAGGTGACGGGTCAGGACTCGGTCCTGATGCCGTTCCAATGCTGGCCGTTCGGGCGCGACTATGTGCAAGGCTGGATCGGTGGCACGATCGCGCATGACCTGGCCCGCGCGGGGGACGCGGCGGTGGCGGATTTTGCCATGGCCCAGTTGCGGGCGCTGTTCGGCGGCCGGGTCGATCGGCTGTTTGCCGGCGGCGGGCGCCTGGTGACGCGCTGGGATGCGGACCCCTGGGTGCGTGGCGCCTATTCCTACGCGGTCCCCGGTCAGGCGGACGCGCGAGACCGGCTGGGCGAGCCGGTCGGAGACGGCCATCTGATGTTCGCGGGCGAGGCCAGCCACGTGCCCCTGGCCAGCACCGTCGCCGGCGCCTGGATCAGCGGACAGAACGCGGCGCGGGCGGTTTCTGGGCTGCTTTGACCGATGCGTTGACTCCTACGGCATTCGCATGTCGCCGCAGTGGAGAAGATTCTCCCCCTCCCCTTGCGGGAGGGGGTGGGGGGAGGGGTGGCTACGCACAGATGTTTCGTGAAACCCCTCCCCCCACCCCCTCCCGCAAGGGGAGGGGGAGATTTTTCTCCATTGCGGAACTTCGCCCATGTTTAGCACCCACCAAAATAAACCTCATATTCTCAGTATCTTGTGCCGCCTCTGCGTAATAGGGGCAAAACCGTGGGCACGCCGGTCTTGGGTTCCCCAAGCCGGTTGATCCTATCGGCAGCGCTCCGCGACTTTCGGTGCACCTGCCACTCAGGCAGGACGGAGCCGCGCTCTGACGTAATG
>CAMATI010000196.1 GCA_945861095.1 Asaia bogorensis
CCTGCGCAAGCAGGACAAGCGGCCATCCATGGGGCACAGCGAAGCCGACCACCGACGATGGACCAATGCCTTCTTCGCGGCCCAGGACCTCTTCTCCCTGACCATGGCCCTGGACACCGCGAGACACCCCCGATGAGGATAACCAGCCACTGGAGAGCCGTGTGCGGGAGAACCGCCAGCACGGTTCGGAGGGAGGGGAGGCTGGTAGCCTTCCCTACCCCTATTGGCGTATTTCGGGGCATTGGGCGCCATGTGTGACCGGATGCTGCCGCCATTCGCGGTGGCGCTGGGCATGCCGGCGGATCATTTCGCGCAGTTCTTTGCCAATGAGGGGCATGCCAATCTGCGCTTCCTGCACTACCCGCCGCAGGAGGATATGAGCGAGAACACCTTCGGCGCGGCGCCCCACACCGACAACAGCTTCATGACGGCCCTGGCTCGCACGGAGGTGCCGGGTCTGGCGGTGCGCCTGCAATCCGGCGAATGGTTCGCGCCGCCGCTGATCCCGGGCACATTCCTGATCAACCTGGGCAACATCATGCGGCGCTGGTCGAACGACCAGTTCCTGTCGACGCCGCACGGGGTGATCAACGAATCCGGCACGGACCGGTATTCGATCGCCTACTTCCACAGCCCCAATCCTGCCAGCACGATCGAGTGCCTGCCAAGCTGCGTGTCGGCTGACAATCCGGCGCGGTATCCGCCGGCGGTGTATCGGGACCTGGTGCTGGAATTCTACCGGAAGAACTACTTCCATCAGAAAGGCCATCAGTCGGAGGCCGCGAAGCTGGTTGCGGCGGAGTGAGAAGGGCGAGGCTCCGCCCCGAGACCCCGCCAGGGGCTCTGCCCCTGGACCCCGCCAAAGGCGACGGCCTTTGGAATGCGATTTATTGGAGTTTGAAGAGGGGGCCGACCGTGGCGGTGACAGGTCCGAGTCGGCCCCCTCTTCAAACTCCAATGTTCCGGTTCCAAGGGCCGTCGCCCTTGGTGGGGGTCCAGGGGGCAACGCCCCCTGGTTGGGTTCCGGGGCAAAGCCCCGCCCCCTCGCACCCTTGCCACGACACCCGCTCTGCCGGACAACGCTGCACAGAGACGATAAACCCAGGGGAAGAACCACGATGAAAGCCTACGAAGCAATCGCCCAATCCCTCCTCGCCGAGGGCGTGACTGACTTTTTTGGCCTGATGGGCGATGGCAACATGTGGCTCTGGGGCGCGCTCTGCCGCGATCCCAAGGTCAAGCCCTATAACGCTCGTCATGAATCCATGTCGGTCTCGATGGCCGACGGCTATGCCCGCACCACCGGCAAGGTCGGCGTCTGCATGGTCACCTGCGGCCCCGGCCTGACCCAGTGCGCCACGTCGCTGATCGCGGCCTATCGCGGCAAGACCCCGGTCGTGCTGATCGCCGGTGAAATCCAGCAGGGCGCCAAGAACCGCACCCAGTCGATGGACCAGCGCCGCTGGGTCGAAGCCTCCAGCGCGCGCTTCCACACGGTCACCAGCCTCGACAACATGGCCGAGGAAATCGCCGAGGCATTCTATGCCGCGCGCCTGCATCGCGGCCCGGTCGTGCTGAACCTGCCGATGGACCTGCAGGAGATGGAGATCGACTGGGACTACGCATACCGCCCCTCCACCGATTTCCTGCCGGCGCGGATGGAAACCCCCAGCCCCGATTTGCTGGCCCCGGTGATCGAGAAACTGATCGCCGCCAAACGCCCCGTCATCATCGCCGGTCGCGGCGCCCAGGCATCTGGCGCGAAGGACGAGATCATCAAGCTAGCCGACCGGGTTGGCGCGCTGCTGGCGACGTCGTTGCAGGGCAAGGGCTTCTTCGCCGGCCATCCCTGGGATGTGGGAATCGCCGGCGCGTTCGCCTCGGCCCCGTCGGAGAAACTGCTGGCCGAGGCCGACTTCGTCCTGGGTGTGGGCGCGGAGCTTGGCTACTACACGACGGAAGGCGGCCTGCTGTTCCCGTCCGCCGAAGTCGCGCGCATCGACATCAAGCCGATGCCCGAGGAAATCGGCGTCATCCCCGGCCTGTATGTGCAGGGCGACGCGCGTCGTGCCGTCGCGGCGATCAATGAGGCGATGGAAGCCCGTCAGGTCCGCAAGGAAGGCCTGCGCACGGCCGAAACCAAGGCCGTGCTGGACGAACCGCCGCACCAGTTCACGCCTCCGACCGACGGTCTGGACCCGCGCGCGCTGGCCGGGCATCTGGGTGCCGCCCTGCCGAAGAACGTGCTGGTGACCTTGGGCGCCGGCCACTTCTTCACTTGGCCGGCGATGTATATGCCGATGCCGGAAGGGGCGGAGATCCAATACTCCTACGGCTTCGGCGCCGTTGGTCAGGGCATCGGCGTCGCGATCGGCACCGGCGCCGGCAATCCCGGCCGCCAGCACGTGGCGATCGAGGGCGATGGCAGCCTGATGTTCAACATCCAGGAACTGGAAACCGTCGTCCGTCACGGCCTGAGCATGGTCCTGATCGTGTGGAATGATGCCGGCTACGGCGCCGAGGTCCACAAGCTGGTCGCCAAGGGCTTCGATGAGAAGCTGGCGCAGTGGGATTCGCCCAACTTCGTGGCTCTGGCCAAGGCGTTCGGCGGCGATGGCGTGCTGCTGAACGACGCGTCGGAAGTCGGCGCCGCGGTGGCCGAGGGTCTGCGCAAGGGCGGGCTTTATCTGATCGACGCCCGCGTGTCCCCGTCCACGCCCACCGAGCCGTATGCGAAAGTGTATTTCGGCACGGAGAGCAAGGCCCCGCTGCTGCGTCCGGTCGCGTAACGGACGATGCATTTCGAAGGCGAATTCAAGGTCCCAGGCAAGGCGTCGGATGTGATCCGGCGCTTTGCCGACGTGCCGCGCATGTCCGGGTGCATGCCAGGCGCGGTGCTGGAACCCCAGGCCGAAGATGGCTCCTGGCCCGGCGCGATGAGGGTCACGTTCGGCCCCAAGAAGGTCAACTTCAAGGGGCGGGCGACATGTGAGTTCGACTTCGATGCGCTGACCGGCAGCGTGCATGGCCGCGGCACCGCGGACATGCGCGCGGCTCGGATCGGGGTGAAGGTTTCTTTTGCCCTGCGTGACGATCCGGAGGCGGCGTCGCCCACCACGATCGTGAAGATCGTGTCCGACGCGGAACTCGGCGGCGTGCTGGCGGATTTTGCCCGCGCCGGCGGGACGGCGGTGGCCAATGTGATCATGGCCGACTTCGCCCGACGCGCGGCCGATGAGTTCTCCAAGGACGAAGTCCCGGCGCCGGTGGTGGTCGAACCCGTTGTCGAAACGTTGCCCGACCCATCGACAGAGCCGACGATGCGGATGGCGGCGCCCCCACCGCCGCGCCCGGCTGCTCCTCCGCCGCGAGCGCCCGAACCCGTGCCGCTGGCGGCTCACACGTTGCTGTGGGCGGTGATCAAGTCGCAGTTCGTGCGTCTGGGGCGTTGGTTGGGATTGGTGCGCTAACGGACGGTCTGGAGAAATTTCTCCCCCGCCCTTTGCGGGAGGGGGTCGGGGGGAGGGGACGAGCCGCACGAACGTTGGATAAAACCCCTCCCCCCAACCCCCTCCCTCAAGGGGAGGGGGAGAATTTTCTCCATTTCGGATATATACGAATGCGGGGGCCTGGCCGTCCCCGCAGTCTACTTACCGCATCAACCCGCCATCGATCGCGATGCACTGCCCCGTCACGTAATCCGACAGATCGGTGCAGAGGAATTCGATCACCTTCGCGCAATCGTCCACGTCGCCCAGACGACGCAGGGCCACCCGCTCGGTCTGGTCGTTGTTGGCGCCGACACGGTTGGGCATGACGCTGGCGACGATGCGCCCGGTCGTGATCGTGCCCGGTGCGATGCAGTTGGCGTTGATGCCGAACGGCCCCAGGTCCTGCGCCAGATACCGCGTGTAGTGCAGGATCGCCGCTTTTGCCGCACCGTAATGGGCGTAACCGCCATCCAGGGACGGGTTCAGGCCGGCCACTGAACTGACCGTCACGATCTTGCCGGACCGCTGCGCCTTCATGATCGGCGCCACCGCGTTCACGCAGTAGACGGTGCCGTAATAGTTCATCTCGGTGACCAGGTGCAGCAGCGGCGTCTCCAAGGTGCTGGCCTTGGTGTCCAGCGGCCGGCCTCGCCCGCCGCCGGCATTGGCGACCAGGATGTCGATGCGGCCCCACTTGTCCACGACCTGCTTGACCATGGCCTGCACGGAGGTCTCGTCGCGGACATCCATCTCGATGCCGATGGCCTCGCCGCCGCCGGCGTTGATCTCATCGACCGTGCTGTCGGCGGTCATCGCCTTCGCCTCGGCCTCGAACTCCGCGTAGGATTTCAGGTCCAGGTCCGTCACCGCGATCTTCGCGCCCAGCCCCGCAAGCCGGCGCGCATAGGCGCGACCCAGGCCGCGGCCCGCGCCGGTAACGATCGCGACTTTTCCATCCAGTTTGCCCATCGAGGTTTCCTCCGTTGCCTATGGCCTTTGGGCTTAGAGCATGATCGCGGGAAGCGAAACCGTGCCCGGACGCGGACCCGGTTCCCAGTCAGGGGGCAACCGCTTTAGCATCCCGGCCCGCCGGTGCCGCGTGTCATCGGGAGGAGGCAGAATGGCGATTTCCGTGGCCGATATCGGCGGTTTCCACATTGGCGGGCGGGCGGTGACCCTGTCCGGCCTGCCGCCCCGGCGCCTGGTGCTGACCGCGGGTGCACCGGCCCGGGAATTTCCCACCGATGGCGATTTCGAAACCGGCCAGATGTACGTCCAATATGTCCGCCTGGCCGAACCCAAGGCGCGCTATCCCTTGCTGCTATGGCATGGTGGCGGGATGACCGGCGCGACCTGGGAAACCACCCCGGATGGCCGCCCGGGTTGGCAGTCTTTCTTCCTGAATGCTGGCCACCACGTCTACGTCTCGGATGCGGTGGAGCGGGGGCGCGCATCCTGGTCGCGCTATCCGGAGATTTACGCGGATGAGCCGCATTTTCGCTCCAAGCAAGAGGGTTGGGGCTTGTTCCGCTTCGGCCCGCCCGGGTCCTATGCCACCGATCCCGCGCAAAGGCGGCCTCATCCCGGACAGTTGTTTCCGGTCGAAGCACTGGACCAATTCGCCAAACAGGTGGTCCCACGCTGGGCGAGCAACGACGCGCCGACCCAGGCCGCCTATGACGCTCTGGTCCAGCGCGTCGGCCCTTGCGTGATCGTCACTCACAGCCAGGGCGGCAATTTCGGTTTCAACGCGGCTCTGCATGCGCCAGATCTGGTGAAAGCGGTGATCGCGATCGAACCGTCCGGTGCGCCGGACCCGGCAGCCGGCACGCTGGCCGGCCTGACCAAGGTGCCGCACCTGGTGGTCTGGGGCGATTATCTGCGCGAAGACCCGTTCTGGCAGGGGTTGCAACCGAATGTGGAACGCTACCGGGCAGCGCTGAACCATCAGGGCGGCATCGCGGACACGCTGGACCTGCCGGCACAGGGGGTCGCCGGGAACTCGCATTTTCCGATGATGGATCGCAATTCCGACCATGTGGCGGGTTTGGTGCAAGCCTGGATGGACCGGCGGGGCTTGATGTCATAGGGGATGGCTTTCGCACAGCTTGCGGACCGAGGACCGTGGTCGGGGCAGGTGCCGACCAAGCCCACGGGCCAATGGATCGATTGGGGATGGAACGAACCGGCAGCCCTCACCGTCGGATTCCAGCCCGCGCGCCCGCATTTCAAGGATACCGCCCATGGATCTCGGTTTTCTGTCCGCCACGGCCCTGGCCGAACTGGTCCGGTCCCGGCGGATCGGCTGTGTCGAACTGCTGGACCATTTCATCGGCCGGGTCGAACGGCTCGACGGACCGATCAACGCCGTCGTGGTGCGTGATTTCGATCGAGCCTGTGACCGTGCGCGGGCATTGGACTCATCGAAAAACCGTGGAGTGCCGTTATTCGGCATTCCAATGACCGTGAAGGAAAGCTTCGACGTCGCCGGCCTGCCGTCCACCCGCGGCCACCTTGCCAACAAGGACCATCGTGCCTCGGTCTCTGGCCTGGCGATCCATCGGCTGGAGGCAGCCGGCGCGGTGATCTTCGGCAAGACCAATGTCCCGGTCGATCTGGCGGACTGGCAGAGCTACAATCCGGTCTACGGCACGACCTCCAATCCCTGGAATCTGGCGCACACACCCGGTGGTTCGTCGGGCGGAGCGGCGGCGGCGCTCGCGGCGGGGTTGTCGGCGTTGGAAATCGGCAGCGATATCGGCGGTTCGATCCGTGTGCCGGCGCATTACTGTGGCGTGTTCGGCCATAAGCCAAGCTGGGCGTTGCTGCCGAATTTTGGCGATCCGAAGACGAGCGCCGCGGCGCCGACGGATATCGCCGTGATCGGTCCCATGGCGCGGTCGGCGGCCGATCTGGCGACCATGCTCGATCTGCTGACCGCGCCGGATCCGGCGGAAACCGGCCTGACCATCGCCCTGCCCGCCCCCCGCGCCGCCGCCCTGCGCGACCTGCGCATTGCCGTCTGGCCCGATCAGCCAGGGCAGGCAACCGATGCGGCGACGACGGAGGCTTTGCACGAACTCGCTGCTTTCCTCGAACGCGCCGGCGCCACCGTCTCTCTCACCGCTCGTCCCCCGTTCGACGCGACCGAGGCGTTCCACCAGTATCTCCGGCTGCTCGACGCGGCCTGGAGTGCCCGCAATTCCGAGGAACTGCTCAACCTGAAGCGCCACGCCGCTGCGAACCTGCCGCCGGAAGACACCAGCGCCGACGCCATCATGGCGCGGTCCGTGGATATGCCGCATCGCGTCTGGCTGGGACTGAACGAGCAAAGGCACAAATTCCGGCGCGCCTGGACCGCGTTCTTCCAGGATTGGGACGTGCTGCTGATGCCCACCATTGCCGGTTCGGCTCTGCCCCACATGCAGGACGGCCCAACCTGGGAGCGGCAGGCGAGCATCGATGGCAGGGACATCCCCTACAACGACCTGCTGTTCTGGCCCGGGCTTCCCGCGGGTTGCCATCTCCCCTCCACCATCGCTCCGTTGGGCATGACCCCGGGCGGGCTGCCATTGGGCGTGCAGATCGTCGGTCCGATCCATGGCGATCGCACCACGATCGCGGTGGCCGGATTGCTGGAACAGGCCTGGCTCGCCTTCAAGCCGCCGCCGGGAATGGTTGGGTAGGGCGAAACCGCCCTCTAACCCTCGGAAGCGAACTCCCGCGCCGCCTCGGCCAGACAGTCCCACACATAGGGGGCGAAGGAGCGTGCGACCTCGATATGGAAAGTCTCGGCCCCCAGGCGCCACAGCACGATCTCTGCCTTGCCCAACAGCGTGCGGGTGCACATGCCGATCGGGAAGGCCGCGGCATCGAGGTCCAAGGCGCAGAAACCGTTCAGGCACCAGGCGGCGCGCGGGCCGGTGATCTCGATCGAGTGGTTGCGGTGGGACACATCCACCACGCTCGCGGCCATGTCGCCGGCAGAGGCGATGGCCTGTTCCATGAGCGAAAATTCGGTCTCCGGTGCCAGAACCAGCCATTCGTCCGGCCCCAGCCATAGCGCCGCGCGGTCCCGGGACACGATGCCGCGGCAGGGCACCGATCCGAGCATGACCCCGATGCCGGCGCCGATGGCGGTCGCGGCGGCGTTGTTGGCGCGCACGATCAGGCGAGATGTCGGGGCCAGCGCGGTGGCGTGTATGTCGGGACTGGCCGGAAAGTCAGACAGCTTCATCGAAGGCCGCGGTTCGGCTGCACGGACAGGGCCGCTGGATGTGCCGACGGAAGGGACATCCGAACTGGCGCGGGGCGCCGTTTCCGTCGATCGAGGACGCCCTGGCGCGGCTGCCGACACGGAACCGATGGCAGGGGAAGCCCCCGTATTTGCCTCGGCCGCGGGCTCCAGGAATTTGGGCCGCACGACCGCGACCTCGATCGTGCCGTTCGGCATCGGCACGAACAGCGCGCCCCCGATCCGCGCCCGTCCGCTCGCGACCAGGGCCAGCGCAACCGATCGCCCCAAGGTCGCACTATAATAAGACGACGTCACATGCCCCAGGCTCGGCCCCCCACCATCGGCCAGGGCGACGACCTGCGCGCCTTCCTCCAGCACCACGGCTGGGTCCGTCGTGAGCAGCCCGACCATTTGCGGCCGGTCGTCGCGGACCATGTCCGGGCGCGCCAACGACCGCTTGCCGACGAAATCGGGTTTGGCTTTGCCGATCGTCCAGCCCAGGCCCAGATCATCGGGGATGACCGTGCCGTCGGTCTCCTGGCCCACGATGATGAAGCCGGCCTCGGCACGCAGCACATGCATGGCCTCGGTGCCATAGGGCGTGATGCCGTATCGTTCGCCCGCCGCCATCACCGCATCCCACACCGATTGCGCGTTCTCGGCGGGGACGTTGATCTCGAACCCGTCCGCGCCGGTGAAGCTGACCCGGAACAGGCGGGCGGGCAGGCCGTGGACGCGGCAAGGTTGCACACTCATCGGCGGCATGTCGGTCAGGGCGATGTCCTCCACCAATCCGCCCAGCACGTCGGCGGCGCGGGGACCTTGCACCGCGATCACGCCCCAATGCTCGGTTGTGGAGGTCAGCCAGACCTGGAGTTCGGGGAACTCGGTCTGGAGATAGTCTTCCATGTGGTGCAGGACGGCGGCCGCCCCGCCGGTGGTGGTGGTGACGTGGAACCGGTCCTCGGCCAGCCGCCCGATCACGCCGTCGTCGCGGATGAAGCCGTCCTCCCCCAGCAGCACGCCGTAGCGGCAGCGCCCGACCGCGAGGCGGGAGAACGTGCCGGTGTACAGCCGGTCCAGAAATGCGCCGGCATCCGGGCCGACGACCTCGATCTTGCCCAGCGTGCTGGCGTCGAACACCCCGACCGACCGGCGGACCGCCAGGCATTCCCGCGCCACGGCGGCGCGCATGTCCTCGCGTCCCAAGGGGGACATGCTTGGGAGGAAGCGCGCGCGCTTCCAGGTGCCGACGTCCTCGAACACGGCGCCATGGGCGACCGCCCAGCCATGCATCGGCGGGCATCGCACGGGATCGAACAAGGCCCCGCGGGAGGCGCCGGCGAGGCTGCCGAACGTCACCGGCGTATAGGGTGGGCGGAAGGTGGTCAGCCCGACCGCCGGCATGGTCGCACCCAGCAGATCGGCCACGGTGGCGAGGGCATTGAGGTTGGAGGTCTTGCCCTGGTCCGTCGCCATGCCGGTCGTGGTGTAGCGCTTAACATGCTCGATGGAGCGGAAGCCCTCGCGGGTCGCCAAGGCCAGGTCGGCGGTGGTGACGTCGTTCTGAAAATCGACGAAGGCCTTGGGGTGAGGCGTGCCCGGTGTGGCCACCCGCGATGGCGCCATTGCGGGAATGCCGTCGACGGCAAAATGCCGGACTCCGCCGCCGCCGGCCGCGTATCCGTTCGACAGGCAGGCAGCCAGATCGAACACCCCGGCGCAGGCCCCCACCGAGATCTCCCGTGCCGCCGACTCACCGGGCAGGAATGCGCCGGTAGCCGGATCGAAATGCAGCCTGCCGCGCGATTGGGAGAACAGGTGCACGGATGGCGTCCAACCGCCGCTCATGAGCACGCTGTCGCAGGGGATGACCAAAGGGGATGTGGCATGGGTGCCGCCCGACAGGATCGCGGAATGCACGCGCTTCCGCCCCTCCGTGCGGCCGATGGTCTGACCTGGATACACCGAGATGCCGGCGATCCGCGTGGCTTCGACCAGATCCGGGCTCGGTTCCGGGCGTTGGTCCACGATGCCGGCAATCCCGACGCCCGCCGCGTGCAGGTCCAGCGCGGTCCGGTAGGCGCTGTCGTCGTTGGTGGCGAGCACGGCGCGGGCGCCGGGTTTGACCCCGTAACGATGCAGCCATATGCGGGCGGCACTGGCCAGCATGATCCCCGGCCGGTCGTTGTGGGGGAAGACGAGGGGCCGCTCGATGGCGCCGGTGGCGATCACCACCTCCCGCGCTCGCACCTGCCACAGGCGTTCGCGGGGTGGGTGCGGATGCGGATCGGCCAGGTGGTCGGTGACCCGCTCCACCAGGCCGATCAGGTTGTCCGGATACCAGCCGAACGCGGTGGTGCGGGGCAACAGGGTCACGGCACCGGACAGCGTCGTCACGACTTCCGCCACCCAGTCCGCGGCTGGCCACTGGTCGATGGTGGCGGCCGGTTCGGCCAGCAGAGAGCCGCCGAATTCCGCCTGCTCGTCGCACAGGATCACGCGCGCGCCAGCGGCCATCGCGCCCAGGGCGGCTGCGAGGCCGGCCGGACCGGCGCCGATCACCAGCACGTCGCAATGGGCGTATTGGTGCAGATAGCGATCGGGATCGGGCAGCGTGGGTGCCCGTCCAAGCCCGGCGGCGGCGCGGATCGCGGGTTCGTAGAGGCGCTTCCAGAAGGACGGCGGCCACATGAAGGTCTTGTAGTAGAACCCCGCGGATAGCAGCGGCGCCGCCCAGCCGGCCATGGCGCCGAGGTCGAATTTCAGTGACGGGTAGCGGTTCTGGCTGGTCGCGCTCAGCCCGTCATAAAGTTCAACCTGGGTGGCGCGCAGGTTCGGCGTGATCCGCCCGCCGCCGCGGTCGATGGTGACCAGGGCGTTCGGCTCCTCCGACCCGGCCGAGAGAATGCCGCGCGGGCGATGATACTTGAACGACCGGCCGACGAGGTGGACATCGTTCGCCAGCAGGGCAGAGGCGAGTGTATCGCCCGCGAAGCCGGTCAGCGCTCGTCCGTCGAAGGTGAAGCGGAGCGGTTGGTCGCGGCGGATGCGACCGGTGTCCTTTGTCCGGAAGGGCTGGGTCATGCCGGCGGCGGCTCATTCGGCTTGTAGGTCGCGGCGATCCGGTCGGTGACGCTGTCGCGGATGGCGTTGAAGAACCGGCCGCAGCCATGCTGGTGGCGCCAGCGTTCGGCAAGCCTGCCCTTCGCGTTGGTGCGCATATACAGGAAGTCCGCCCAGGCCTCATCGGTTTCGGCCGACGGGTCGGCGGGGCGAGCGATATGGGCCTGACCGGCGTGGTGGAACTCGTTTTCCGGGCGTTTGCCGCACCAGGGGCATTGGATCAGCAGCATCAGTGCGACACCGCGGCGGCGGCGGCTTCGTCGATCAGCCGGCCGGTTTGGAACCGGTCCAGCGAGAACGGGGCGGCGATCGGGTGCGGCTCATCGCGGGCGATGGTGGCGGCGAAGACATGCCCGGAGCCTGGGGTGGCCTTGAAGCCGCCGGTGCCCCAGCCGCAATTGACGAACAGGCCGGGGACCGGGGTCTTGCCGATGATGGGGGAGCGGTCCGGCGTGCAATCGACGATGCCGCCCCAGTTGCGCAGCATGCGCAGGCGGCGGAAGGTCGGGAATAGCTCACAGATCGCATCCAGCGTGTGGCTGGCGATGTGCAGCCCGCCGGCCTGGCTGTAGGACGTATAGACGTCCGTGCCGGCGCCGATCACCAGTTCGCCCTTGTCGGACTGGGAGATATAGGCGTGCACGGTGTTCGACATCACCACACAGGGCATCACCGGCTTGACCGGCTCACTGACCAGGGCTTGGAGGGGAAAGGATTCCAGCGGCATGCGCACCCCGGCCATGTCCATCAGCACGCTGGTATGCCCGGCCGCCACCACGCCGATCCGGGCGGCGGCGATGCGGCCGAGGGTGGTTTCGACACCGGTCACTTCGCCGGAGGGGGCGCGGGCGATGCCGGTAACCTCGCAGTTCTGGATGATGTCGACACCGAGGGCGGAGGCGGCGCGAGCGTAACCCCAGGCGACGGCGTCATGGCGGGCAATGCCGCCACGGCGTTGCAGGGCGGCGCCGAGCACCGGGTAGCGGAGGTCCGGGCCGATGTTCAGCGGTGGGCAGAAGGCTTGGGCCTGTTCCGGGGACAGCCACTCATTGTCGATGCCCTGCACGCGGTTGGCATGAACGTGACGCTGGAACACCCGCACGTCGTGGACGTTATGCGCCAGCATCATGACGCCACGCGGGCTGTACATGACGTTGTAGTTCAGCGCCTTCGACAGGGTTTCCCACAGCTTCACCGAGTGCTCGTAGATCGCGGCGCTTTCGTCCCACAGATAGTTCGACCGGATGATGGTGGTGTTGCGCCCGGTGTTGCCTCCCCCCAGCCAGCCCTTGTCCAGGACTGCGATGTTGCGGATGCCATGCTCGCTGGCGAGGTAGTAGGCGGTGGCCAGCCCGTGCCCGCCGGCGCCGACGATGATCACGTCGTAGGCGGATTTGGGTTTGGGCGAGCGCCATTGTTCGTCCCACGTGCCGGAGAAGGCGCGTCGGATCAGGGTGGCGAGGGAGAAAGATTGTGTCAGGCCGGGTGGCATGGGGGACAGATGACGGGGCGGTGGGGGATGCGTCAAGTGTTTGGAAGGGCGGGGCTTCGCCCCGGACCCCGACCAGGGGCTTTGCCCCTGGACCCCACCAAGGGCGACGGCCCTTGGAACCGGAACATGGTCGTTTGAATCCCTGGGGCCTACTGAGGCGGTGAAAGGTCCGGGTAGGCCCCAGG
>CAMATI010000197.1 GCA_945861095.1 Asaia bogorensis
CTGGGGATCGATGCCTCGCCGGGAGGGATCCAGAGACGCACCGTCTGAACCCCCTATGACGCGGTTGTAGTGCCACACGAGCCGCAGAGGCGGCACAAGATACTGATAATATGAGGTTTATTTTGGTGGGTGCTAAACATGGGTTAAGGTCCGGTCTGGCCACTGTCATTGCAAGCGCAGCGAAGCAATTCAGATGCCTGGCACGATCGATCGTGTTGGTTGCCCTGGATTGCTGCGCTGCGCTCGCAATGACAGACGCCGTTGTCGCAATGGGTCGCTGGTTCGGCGGTTGGCAATATACCGGTTCGATCGCGACCCTGCCCCGGATGCGGGCCGCAAACCTATAGCCTCAACAGATCCATCGTCCGGGCCAAAACGCGGGTTTCCTCGAAATGCTCCAGGGCGCGTGCGCGGCCCGCCTCTCCCATGGTGGTTCGCAGGGCGGCATCCATGGCCAACCGGGTCAACGCATCGGTCAACGGCTCTACCTGACGTGGCGGGACCAGAAAGCCGGTGACCTGGTCCACCACCTGCTCCCGCGGGCCGCTGATGTCGCTGGCCACCACCGGCAGCCCGGTCAGCATCGCCTCGATGACCGACATGGGAAGCCCCTCGAAATAGCTGGGCAGGGTGAAGATATCCGCCGCGGCCAGAATCGCCGCGACATCGGACCGATAGCCCAGACGACGCAGACGTGGCCCCAGGCCAGCCATATCGAGCAGTTCGACCATGTCGTCGCCACGGTCGGATTCCAGCCGGTCCCCCACCACCCAGAGTTCCGCGTTCGGCACTTTGCGCATGGCGGCCGCAAGCTCCGGGTAGCCCTTGGCGCGCACCAGCCGCGACACCGCGACGATCACCACCCGGTCGGCGGCAACGCCCAGCTCCGCCCTGATCCGCGTCCGCGCCGCCGGGTCGGGGTGAAAGACGGCGGAACTGCGACCATTGCCGATGGGAATGGCGTTGCGGAAAATCCACAGACGATGCGCATCGCGGGCCTCGGCCTGGGACACGGTCATGTAGACGTCGGTCACCAGCGCCCCGATCCATTCCATCAGCAACCCACCAAGGCGCCGAGCCCAGACTCCCTCCTGGTTGAACAGGAAGCCGTGGCAGGTATAGGCGACGCGCGGCACCCCGGCGGCGCGGGCGGCCAGGCGCGCGACGAAGCCGCTGATCGGCATATGCGCGTGGACCAAATCCGGCTTTTCTTCCCGCAACACGGCGACCAGGAAGCGGAAGGCGCGCCAATGCGCCCAGGGGGACAGGCGGCGCTCGAACGGGATGGCGATGACCCGGAACCCTTCGTTCCGCACCTCGTCAAGCAGGCTTCCCTCCGCGCAACCGCCGATCACTTCATGGCCACGGTCGCGGATCGCCCGCATCAGCGGCAGCAGAAACTGCCGCAGCGAGAAATCGACATTGGTGATTTCGACGACCTTCACGGGCCTGGTTTTGCGCGATGGCGCGTCAGACCGGGCCACCAAAGGCGACGCGCAACAGTAGCCGCGCCTGTTAGCCCGTGGCCTGAGCAAACCGTCATGGTGGGCGAAGGCCCACCATCCACGCCTTTGCCCAGATCAGCACCGCAAGTCGTGGATTGCGGGTCTGCACCCGCCATGACGTGGAGGGAACCGTGCCCGCGACCAAATGAATCCGCAATGATCGCGCGTCGGCTAGCCAACCTTGCTGATCGCCCATTTGACCTGTTGCGGCCCGTCCTGATGGCCGGTCAGCACCACCTGTTCGGCGCGCCTCGGGTCGGGTCCGCCGAGATAGATGCTCTCGTCCAGCGACAGTTTCGCGCCATCCGCCCGCAGCCGCCAACCGCCGCCGGAGCGCAACCGGAGCAGCACCGACTCGCCGTCCTGCTGAATGCTGGTCTGCACGTCGGGATGCAGATGGAACCGCACGGTGAACGGCAGCGGTTCGGCGGCCTCGATCACCTCTTCGCCACGAATGTCGTCGCCGCTTTCCGCCAGATACAGCCGCCGACGATGCACCGCGCCGAACGGTTTGCGCCAGCCGTCGTGTTCGACTTCGAGCCAATGCGCGCCGTTGGCTTCCTGGCGTTGGGCCTTCACCTCCTCCGGCCGGCGGCCAAGCCCGTCGGGGCGGAGTTCGCTGCTGCTGAGATCGGCGATGACCAGGGTGGAATGGGCCGCCGTCGCGCGTGCCGCATCGCGCCACTCCAGCGGGCCGGCGGGAAACGCGCCGCAATTGACGATCAGCCGTTCGCGCCCGATCGACAGTTCCATCGATAGGGTGCCGGCATGGGCATAGCGATCGACACCGGGCGGCGGTGGGGCGCCACAATCGACGATCAGCACGCTGCGGCCGGCCTGCAACCGCTGGAAGCCGCCATCCGCCAATGCCGAGGGGCCGCGTCCGCCGCGCCCGGCCTGGGTCAGCACCAGATCGATCAGGATGCTGCTTTCTTCCTTGCTGCCGTTGAACAGCGCCAATCCGCCATCGCCGTGGCGCATCACGCGCAAGGCGGGCGCCATACGCTCGATGGCCGCGGACAGGGCGGGCGGCGGCTGGGTCTGCGACGCCTGCAACAGGGCCCGGATTTCGGTCAGGTCCTGCAAGGCCGCGAGTTGCGCCGCCGGGCTGCGTTCGGCATGGCAGCCGTCCGGCAGGATCTGGCGCGCGATCTCCTGCGGTAGGAAGCGCAGCGCGCGGGTCAGCAGGCCGGCATGCTCCGGCAAGGCAACGGCGGCGGCAATCAGGCCCTTCAGCGCGGTCAGGGCGCGGGCGTCGAGTTCCTCGGCCGGCAGGGCGGCGGACAGGCCGCGCGCGTCGGCGACCAGCCGGCCCATCAGCTTCTGGCGGAACGGATCGTCCGCGGTGGCGGCAAAGAAGTCATAATGACCGAGCCAGGCGGTGATGCGCGCGCCCATCACGTCGGGGCGGCGGGTGACGGGGTCGGACGGCTTGTTGTTGATCCAGTCGGCTACCAGCGCGCGCGACAGCAAGCGGGCGGCGTCGGTGCCGAGCGCGCGGAGGTCGCGGAGCCAGCCGAAGCTGTGGGCGCTGGCGCGCAGCACGACGGATCCCGCCCCCCATTCGCCCGGTTTCAGGGTGCAGACGGCGCCGCCGGATTCCAGTTCGCCCCGCAGCAGGCGCGCGCCGCGCACGGGATCGCCTGGCCAGGGATCACGCACTGGCAGCGCCGGCGCATCCGGCACCCGGCCCATGCGAAGGCTGGGCAGGCGCGCGACCATGCGCCGAGCGTCCCGCAGCCAGCGGCGGGGATCGGTGCCGCTCATGCGCGCGGACCCTGCGAGGATGGGCCTTGGGAGGACAGGTCCGGGCGAAGGGCGGCGATGGCGGCGGCATAATCGGAGGCTCCGAACACGGCGGTGCCGGCGATCAGCGTGTCCGCCCCAGCCGCCAGCGCGCCGGGCGCCGTGGCCGGGGTGATCCCGCCATCGACCGCGAGGGCGATCTGGTGCCCTCCACCGGCCGCGAAATCGTCGATCATCCGGCGCAGGGCCGCGATCTTGGGCAGTTGCGAGGGCAGAAAGCTCTGCCCGCCGAATCCGGGGTTCACAGACATCACCAGGATGATGTCAACCAGATCGAGCGTCCACGCAACGGTCTCGATCGGAGTCGCGGGATTGAGCACCACGCCGGCCCGTTTGCCGAAGCCTCGGATCGTTTGCAGGGAACGGTGCAGGTGCGGCCCGGCCTCGGGATGCAGGCTGATATGGTCGGCCCCGGCATCGACGAAGGCGCGCAGGAACGGATCGACCGGCTGGATCATCAGATGGACGTCGAAGGGCAGCTTCGTGTGCTTGCGCAGGGCCGCCAGGATCGGCGGGCCGAAGCTGAGATTGGGCACGAAATGCCCGTCCATGACGTCGAGATGCAGCCAATCGGCGCCCGCGGCCTCAATGGCCGCGACCTCCTCCCTCAGTCGACCGAAGTCGGCGGCGAGCAGGCTCGGTGCTATGGTGATACGCCGTGCGTGCGAAAAGGCCATGTCGCCCGTTCTAGCGAGCCTGACGGATGACGCACAATATGTGGTGGGCGAGGTTATCGCCCGATGACGCCGTGAACACGCGTTGGGTCGGGCGTCGGCGAGGGCCGGGTCAGCCGCGCCGCACAAGCCCAAATCATTGATATCCCGGCATTATCGTGGACCGCTAGGCGGCGGGGCAACGGCGCTTGTGAATTTCCACGGAAAGAGAAAATTCTCCCCCTCCCCTTGCGGGAGGGGGCGGGGGGAGGGGTTTCGCGCAATATTTGGGCGGTGTGCCCCCTCCCCCCAACCCCCTCCCGCAAGGGGAGGGGGAGAGTTTTCTCTTTCCGTGGGACTATGCGACTATCACACGGACGGCGAGGCAACCCGAGCCGCGCCGGCCGCGAAACCCCGCGCGACAACCAATCGCATGGGCGAATGGGGCTACAACTTTATCAGCCGGCCGATGAAAAACCCGTCCAGACCGCCCCGATCGGGCCACATCGCCGGGTGGGTGCGCGCGACTCCGGCCGGTGTGATCGCGTCCGACAGGCCCGGCATCTCGTCGCGGGTGAACGGCTCCAACCGCACCCCACCGCCGGCGATGGCCGCCTGAAGCCGCGGGAGGCCCTCCTCCGGTTGCAAGGAACAGACGGAATAGACCAGGCGCCCACCGGGCCGCAGCATCCGGATCGCGGCTTCCAGCAGGCGGTCCTGCGACTCGGTCAGCATTTTCAGGTCCGTCTGGCGCTTCAGGCGCGACACGTCCGGGTGCCGACGAATGGTGCCCGTCGCGCTGCACGGCGCATCGAGCAGCACAGCGTCGAACCGTTCAGCCGGGGTCCAGACGGTTGCGTCCGCATGGACGACCTCGGCCGTCAGCCCCCAGCGCTTCAGATTCTCGACCAGACGGGGGAGGCGGGATTTGTCGCGCTCGACCGCGAACACGGTTGCCCCGGAAGCGGCGATCTGGCCGGTCTTGCCGCCGGGCGCGGCGCAGAGATCAGCGACCCGCTCCCCGGGACGCGGTGCCAGCAACGCAGCGGGGAGCGCGGCGGCGGCGTCCTGGACCCAAAGCGCGCCCTCGGCAAAGCCCGGGATGTCGGTGACGGCGGTGCCGGCGGGATAGCGCACCGATCCGGTCGGCAGCGATTCGGCGCCGTCCGGGACCGGGGTGCCTGGTTTGAGGGTCAGATCGAGTGGCGCCTCGGTCTGATGCGCGACAGCGATGGCGCGGGCGTCGTCGCCCCAGGACGACCAAAGCCAGGCCGGCGTGTCCAGGCGAGGACTGTCCAGTTCGGCCAGGGCCGCCGGACCATTGGTCGCGACCTTGCGCAACACGGCGTTGATCAGGCCGGCGAACGGGGCCAGGCCACGCGCGCGCGCCAAGGCAACGGCGGTCGCGACGGCGGCGTGGCTGGGCGTGCCCAGCAGAACCAGACCGGCGGCGCCGATGCGGAGGATGACGCGGACGGGGGCCGGGGGCTCCTTGCGTAGATAAGGCTCCACGATCGCATCGAGGGTGCCGATCCGGCGCAGCACCGCGGCGGCCAGCCTATGCGCGGCGGCACGGTCCCGGGTGGGGATGGGTGGCAGGGCGGTCAGCGCCTCCTCCAACGGGCGGCGGCGTTCCAGCACGGCGGTCAACAGGTCGAAGGCGGCTTCTCGTGTGGGATCGGACATCGCCCGGTTCATGCTCCGGTTGTCCGCCGGGGGCAAGCGAGGCGCATCGACGGCGCGACACGCTGGCGGCGGTGGGAAAACGCGATAGCGTGGGACGATCGTACCAGCGGTCCGAACCATTGACCCATGCGACAACGGCCGCTGTCATTGCCAGCGCAGCGAAGCAACCCAGGGCAACGAACTGGATCGGTGGCGCCAAGACCCTGGATTGCTTCGCTGCGCTCGCCATGACAGCGGCCACCCATAGGTCAGTGGTTGGGGCGGTTGGTAGAAAACGGGAGGCAGGTCCGCCATGCGCAAATTCATCAACGATCCTCGGGCCGCGATGCGGGAGATGCTGGAGGGGTTCGCCGATTTCGCCCCCGGGCAGGCGCTGCTGGCCGAATACGGCGTGATCCTGCGGGCCGACATTCCCGTTGTTCTCGCGGCAAGGGGCGTCGCGGTGCTGTCCGGCGGCGGCAGCGGGCATGAGCCCGCCCATGCCGGCTATGTCGGTCCTGGGATGCTGCATGCGGCGATCGCGGGGGATGTGTTCACGTCCCCCAGCGTCGATGCCGTGCTGGCCGGGATCCAGGCGGTCGCGGGGCCGGCGGGCGCGGTGCTGATCGTGAAGAACTACACCGGCGATCGGCTGAATTTCGGGCTGGCCGCCGAACTGGCGCGGATCGAGGGTATCCCGTGCGAGGTCGTCGTGGTCGCCGACGACGTGGCCCTGCACGATACCGTGCTGCCGGAGCGCCGCCGCGGCATTGCCGGGACGGTGCTGGTGCATAAGGTCGCCGGTGCGGCCGCGGCGGCTGGGTTGCCTCTGGCGGATGTGGCGCGTGAGGCTCGCCACGCGGCGGCGGCGGTGGCGACGATGGGGGTCGGTCTGGGCGCCTGCACCGTGCCGGCGGCGGGCACACCCGGTTTCACCCTGGCCGATGACCAGATGGAACTGGGCCTGGGCATCCATGCCGAGCCTGGCGTTTCGCGGGTGCGGCGGGAAACCGCCGATGCCATCGTGCTGCGGATTTTGACGACCATTCGGGACGACCATGGCTTGCGGGCGGGGCACCATGTCGCGCTGCTGGTCAACGGGCTGGGTGGAACGCCGCCGATGGAACTGGCGATCGTCGGGCGGCACGCGCTGGCGGTGCTGCGCGGCTGGGGGCTGACGGTGGAGCGAGCCTGGCGCGGTAATTTCCTGACCGCGCTGGAAATGCCGGGGTGCTCTTTGTCGGTGATGGTTTTGGACGCGGATCGGCTGGCGCGCCTGGATGCGGCCGCGTCCGCGCCGGCCTGGGCGGGGGGCGGGCATATTCCGGACGCTCGTCGGGTCGTCGGGGCGCCGATGGTCGAGACCGCGGAGCCCGAGGCGATGACTGGCGCGGTGCCAGGCTTCAAGGCGGGTGGCGAGGAGGCGGGCGTTGGGGCGGTTCGGCGTGACATGGCGTCCGTCGATCCAAGGGTGCGGGACATGGCGCACGCCGTGGCAATGGCGCTGGACGCGGCAGAAGCCGAGCTGACGGCGCTGGACAGTATTGCGGGGGATGGCGATCTGGGGATCAGCCTGATGCGCGGCGCCGCCGCCATCCGTGCGCTGCCCGATGCCGCGTGGAGCCATCCCACGCGAAGCCTGATCGAAGTGGCCGGGGCGCTGCGGCGGGCGATCGGGGGGAGTTCCGGCCCGTTCTATGCCACCGCCCTGTTACGGGCGTCGACGCATCTGCCGTCCGTCGGTGTGCCGACCGGGCGGGATTGGTCGCAGGCGTTTGTGGGGGCGATCGCCGCGATTGCCGAACTCGGCGGGGCGCGCCGGGGCGATCGGACGATGTTGGATGCGCTGCACCCGGCGGCGGATGCGTTTGCCGCGGCGCTGGATCGGGGTGTTTCGATCGACGCGGCATGGGACGATGCCATTGCCGCGGCCGAGGCCGGGCTTGCCGCAACGGCTTCGATGCATCCTCGGCTGGGTCGGGCCAGTTATTTGGGGGAGCGGGCGATCGGTAGTCCGGATGCCGGGGCGGCCGGAGTGGTGGTCTGGATGCGGGCGATGGGTGGGCGGGGGCGGTAGGGCTTGGGGGTTGGTGGGGGGAGTGGAAAGAGGGAAAGATTCTCCCTCTCCCCTTGCGGGCTTGGGCCGCAGAGCGGACCAAGGTTGGGGGGAGGGGTAAAATCGTACCGAACCTGCCGCAAAACCCCTCCCCCCAAACCCTTCCCGCAACCGGAGGGGGAGGATTTTCGCTATGGCGGCGCCTCCCGCTAACCTCGGAATCCCCCTCACCACCCATCGACACACGGGCGCTTCTTGCCCTCCCGCACCGGAACCGGGGGCATGGAGCGCAGGCCGGCGACGATCCAGCGGCGGGTGTCGGCGGGATCGACGACCTCGTCCACCTCAAACAAACTGCCGGAGTTCAGGGCTTTGCCGTGCTGGTAAAGCTCCGCCACCATCCGTTCGTAGGCGGCCAGGCGTTCGGCGGGGTCGGCGATGGCGGCCAGTTCGCGTCGACGGCCCAGCTTCACCTGGCCTTCCAGGCCCATGCCGCCGAACTCCCCGGTGGGCCAGGCGATGGAGAACACGCCAACCCGCATGGACCCGCCGGTCATCGCCAGTTTCCCCAGCCCGTAGGATTTGCGGGTCATCACGAAGAAGGTCGGGATCGTCAGATTGGCACCGATCAGATAGGTGCGGCAGCAATGGCGGACGAGCGCGGTTTTTTCCGCCTCGGGTCCGACCATGTTGCCGGGATTGTCGTTCAGAGACAGCAGCGGCACGTCATGCGCGTCACACAACTGCATGAACCGAGCCGCCTTGTCCGCCGCGTCGCTGTCGATCGCGCCGCCCAGATGCATGGGGTTGTTGGCGACGACGCCCATGGGCCGGCCCTCGATGCGGATGAAGCCGGTGACCATGCCGTGGCCGAAGCCCTTGCGGATTTCCAGGAAGGAGCCGTCATCGGCCAAGGTCTCGATCAAGGCGCGCATGTCGTAGCCGCGCAGGCGGTTCTCCGGGACGACATGGCGCAGTTTGCGCTGGTCCGGGCAGGTCCAATCCGTCGTGCGACCCTGGAAGTAAGACATGTATTGGCGAGCGACCTGCACCGCCTCGGCCTCGTCCTTCACCAGGATATCGACGACGCCATTGGGGACCTGCACGCTCATGGGGCCGACTTCCTCCGGGCGATAGACGCCCAGGCCGCCGCCTTCGATCATGGCGGGGCCTGCCATGCCGATGGTGGCGCCCTCGGTCGCGATGATGACGTCGCAGCAGCCCAGCAGGACGGCGTTGCCGGCGAAACAGCGGCCCGAGGCGATGCCGATCAGCGGCACCAGGCCGGACAGCCGCGGCAGCCGGTAGAACGTGTCGGAGAAATTGGTCAGGTTGTCGGTGTCGCTGCCACGCCCGCCGCCGCCTTCGGTGAAGATGACGACCGGCAGGCGCCATTTTTCCGCCATTTCGAACATACGGTCCTGTTTGTGGTGGCCCATATGCCCCTGGGTGCCCGCCATCACCGTGTAGTCGTAGGACACCACCACCGCTCGGCTTTTCTCCTCCGGGAAGCGCTCGCCGTTGATCTGCGCCAGGCCCATGATCAGGCCGTCGGCGGCGGATTCGTCGATCAGTTGCTCCATCGGCGTGGTGGACCGCCTGCCGGCCAGCACCAAGGAGCCGTATTCGACGAAAGTGCCGGAGTCGCAGACATCGTCGATATTTTCCCGCGCGGTGCGCTGCCCGGTGGCGCGCCGCCGTGCCACCGCCTTGGGACGAGCCGGATCGAAGGCGCGGGCGCGCCGGTCCTCGACTTCGCGCAGGTCGGGGCGGATCAGGTCCAGGTCGATGGCCTGTTCCTGACGTTCCCCACCGCCCAGTTCGGCGCGTTCCTCGATGAAGGCCAGCGCGTGACCCTCGAAGACGGTGTCGCCCACGGTCACACCGATGACGCGCAGGATGCCGGACACGGGGGCGGCGATGGCGTGCTGCATTTTCATCGCCTCCATCACCAGGACTTCCTGGCCGGCATGAACTTCCGCGCCTTCGGCCAGGGCGATGGCCACGATGGTGCCTTGCATGGGCGCGCGCAGGGCGATGGTGCCTTCGGGCCCCGCGATTTCGTCGGCTTCGGCCTCCGCGACGGCGGCGGGGGCGCCGGATTTTCCGTACAGCACCACACCCAAGGGATCGGTGGTGTCGAGCTTCGTGCCGGGGCGGCGTTGGGTAGCGGCGGCTTGCGGTTCGAAATATCGGGTCGGTTCGGCGACGGCGCCAACCAGGGCGGCGGCGTGTTCTTCGACGAATCGCGTGTGCATCTGCCCGGTCAGAATGCCGGGATGGCGCAGGACGGATTGCAGGAAGCCGATATTGGTGGCCGCACCCGCGACCCGGAATTCCGACAAGGCCCGCACGGTCTTGGTGGCGGCGTCGGCGAAGCGGTCGGTGCGGCTATGGGCGATCACCTTGGCCAGCAGCGAGTCGAAGCGCGGATTGGTGCGATAGCCGGCATAGCCGTAGCCGTCGACGCGCACGCCCGGCCCGGATGGCGGTTCGTAGGTGCTTAGCACGCCCCCGGCCGACCGCACCGAGCCGTCCGCCTGCATGGTTTCCAGATTGACACGCGCCTGGATGGCGATGCCGCGCGGGCTGGGGATGTCCTGTTGGCGCAGGCCCAGATCGGCCAGCGTGGCGCCGGCCGCGATCTCCAACTGGGCGCGCACCAGATCGATGCCGGTGACTTCCTCGGTCACCGTGTGTTCGACCTGCAGGCGCACATTGGCCTCGATGAAGGCGACCGCCGCATCGTCCGAGTCCGACGTTGCGTCCACCAGGAACTCAAACGTGCCGGCGCTGAGATAGTTTGCCGCGGCGGCCAGGGTGGTGGCGGCCTTCAACAGGCGGTCGCGCACGGCGGGGCGCAGGAACGGGGCAGGGGCGATTTCCACGATCTTCTGGCGCTCGCGCTGGATGCTGCACTCCCGCTCCCACAGATGGGCCACCGCGCCGGTGCCGTCGCCGACGATCTGCACCTCGATATGGCGAGCGCGGGGGAACAGGCGTTCCACATAGACGTCGCCGTTGCCGAAGGACTGCTGGGCTTCGGACCGGCAGCGTTCGTAGGCCGAGGCCAGTTGGTCGGGATCGGTGACCGCGCGCATGCCGCGTCCGCCGCCACCGGCAATGGCCTTGACCATAACGGCGCCGTTGGGGCCGAGGGCGGCCAGGAAGGCGCGGGCGTCGTCCAGGCTGGTGGGGCCGGACGTGCCGGGGATGATCGGAACCTCGCATTTCGTGGCGAAATGGCGCGCCTGGGCCTTGTCCCCGAACAAGGCCAGGGTTTCCGGCCTTGGTCCGACGAAGGCGATGCCGGCCAGGCGGCAGGCATTCGCGAAAGCGGCATTCTCGCTGAGAAAGCCATAGCCCGGGTGGATCGCATCGCAGCCGGCCTCCCGTGCCAGGGCGACGATTTGAGGGATGTCCAGATAGGCGGCGGCACCGGTGCCGGTCAGCCCGCGGGCTTCGTCGGCATTGCGCACATGCAGGGATTGCCCGTCATCTTCCGAGTGGACGGCAACGGTCGCGATGCCCATTTCGGCGGCACTGCGGGCAATTCTGATCGCGATCTCTCCGCGGTTCGCGATCAGCAATTTCGTGATTGGCATCCTGGGTTCCCTCGGCGCTTCCGGCTGGACCGCGGCGTGATGCCGGGATCGGCCCGATTTGCCCCAATTGTGTCGATTGGGACGGAAAAGCCAAGTGCGGTGCACTGGGGTGTGACGCCTTGGGGTGTGATGGCCGGGGTGTGCTGCCCTGGGGTTTGCTGCCTTGGGGTTTGCTGCCTTGGGGTGTGATGTCTTGGGACGCCGGTTGGTTGGGGGGGGGGGGCAACCCCAATGTCCGGGTCTCCGCGGTGCGACATCGGGGCAGGTTCGGTTGGTCTGACGAGCGGGGCGCTTTCCGTCGATCAACGGCTAGCGCCCCGAATATGACCCGATGGATATGACCCGATGGATATTACCAGATGTTGGGCGGTCGGCGGCCGGCTACGGACGTTGCGCGACGCCGCGGCGATAATCGGCGAGGATCAGGGGCATCACGATCGGAACGATGCCCTTTCTCGATAATCGTACCCGGTGCAGGCTGCGGGCGTGGTCGACCAGGGTTGCCTCGGCGACGTGGCGTAGATCGATGACCAGCAGCGCGCCGATCACCCCGTTCGGCGCTTTGGCGCGGGGATGGCCGAGCGAGCGGGCGACGCGATGGGATAGCGCGGCGGTGGGCAGCGAGACGACGGTCGTGTCGGCCTCTGGATAGACGCGCGCGCCGGCGCATTTTGCCGCGAGGTCGCGCAGGACGGGCCCCAGATCGTTGTCCCACCAGTCCAGCACGATCGCATCCGGCAGTTTTTCAAACCCCACCAGGCGCAGCAGCAGAAGCGCCACCATGCGACGGAGCAGCGCCGATCCCCGGTCACCGACGTGGAGGCCGGCGACGGACAGGTGCATGAAGGTTTCGGCGCCGGTGACATGGACCTTGGCGGTCAGCAGCCCCAGGGACCGGCCGGTCAGCCGATGCACCGCGATCACGGCGTGATCCGCGTTGCGAGGCGCCGGCTCCGGCCATCCCGCGTCGCCGTCGTCCGGTGCGGGCTGGTCTTCGAAAACATCCCACGGTCCGCGCGTCCCCGGACCACGGCCCGGGCCGTCCAGCGATCCCTGCCAATAACTCAATCTTACGTCACGCCCGACACTTACCCCATCTTTAGCGTTTTTTCCACCATATACCGTAACGACTACGGAAAACCCCTGATATACAGTCGACCGCCCCTGGAATCTTCAATGTAGTGCCATAATTATTCTATAACCCCTTGACGCCACGCGCCGCCACGCTCACCTTCCCCAC
>CAMATI010000198.1 GCA_945861095.1 Asaia bogorensis
ACACGGACCTATCGCCGTCCGTGTAGGCCCCTATCCTCCAACCCACCAAAAGAATCGCATTCCAAAGGCCGCGCCTTTGGTGGGGTCCAGGGGCAAAGCCCCTGGTCGGGGTCCGGGGCGAAGCCCCGCCTCTCTACCCAAACGCCGCAAACACCTCCTCGATCGCCTTCATCTGGTTCCCCGCCGCCGAGGACGGCACAATAATCAAATCCCGCACGCCCGCCGCCGTCCAGGCCTCCACGCCTTCCCTAACCTTCGAAGCCGACCCGAACAGCGTGTTGTCCGCCAGCCATTTGTCGCTGAAGCAGCCTGGCACATCGGCATTGCGCCCCTCGGCGATGGCCTTCTCGACCGCCTCCATCTCCTCCACATAGCCAGCTTCCTTCCAGTAGTTCCGGTAGTTGGGCAGGAAGCCATAGCTGGTCAGAGTGCGACGGTTGACGGCCTTCGCCGCCTCGATATCGTCGCTGATGCAGGTCGGGATCATATTGCCCAGGAAGAACCCGGGATCGTTCCGCTTCGCGTCCGGCAAAGCCGCCAGGGACACAGCCATATGCGACAGGGACGCGTTGGCAAACACCACGCCTTCCGCGATTTCCCCAGCCAGAGCCACCATCCGTTTGCGCAAGGCGGCGATGATGATGGGCGGCAGCTCCCCCAGTCCTTCCTGAGCGCGGAACCGTTCCACGAACGAACGCGTATCGCCCAGCGGCTTGCCCGGGGTCACGCCCATCCGCACATGCGACGGCCCATGCGCCACCCCAATCCCCAGGCGGAACCGGCCGCCCGAGACTTCGTGCATCACCGCGGCACTTTGCGCAAAATCGGTGATCGTGCGCTGGTAGATCGGCGCGATCGCCGTGCCGAAGGGGATCGTGTCGGTGTTCCAGGCCAGCGCTTCGCACAGCGACATGTTGCCGAACGGGCTGGGCGAGAAAATCCCGCCGAAACCCCGCTTCTCGACCTCCTTGGCCAATTCGATGGTGCGGCGACGGCGGCCGGGAACGGCGATCAGGCAAATGGCGGGGTGCTTGGCTGGCATGGTGGCGAGCGTCCTTGGATCGTTTGAACGAAATCTAACCGGTTTCCCGCCCGACGGAAACGGCACCGGAGCGCCACGGGAGCATCTGGGGGCATCGAGACGACGGGCGACACCTCTCCCCCACCGCCCTCACCGCTGTTACCAATACTACCCAAGCAACCGGAGGACCGACCATGCTGACCCTGCGCAAAACCCAACCCGGCTTCGGCCTAGACCTGCATGAGGGCACGGAAGCCCCCTCACCCGGCCCCGGCCAGGTCACCGTGCGTGTCGAAAACGCCGGCATCTGCGGCTCCGACGTGCATGCGTATGAGTGGACCGACGGCTACGGCTTCATGGTGCCGCATCTTCCCGTCACCATGGGCCACGAATTCGCCGGGCGCATCGTGGCCCTGGGCGCCGGCACCGGATTGAAAGAAGGTTCGGCCGTCACCGTCATGCCCGCCGTCACCTGCGGGCATTGCGCCAACTGCCAGCGCGGCGACGCCCGCAACTGCCTCAACCGTCAGTCGATCGGGCTGACCTTGCCCGGCGGTTTCGCCCGCTTCGTCACCATCCCCGCCACCAACTGCATGCCCCTCCCCCCCAACGTCGACACCGAACTCGGTGCCCTCACCGAGCCGCTCGGCGTTGGTTGCGAAGCCGTTTTGACCGGCGAGGTCGGACTGGGCGACACCGTGCTGGTGATGGGGCCAGGCACCATCGGCCAGGCCATCGCGCTGTTCGCCCGCGCGGCCGGCGCCGGACGCGTGCTGATTGCAGGCCGAGCGGACGGGCCGCGATTCGATGTGATGCGCCAACTGGGCTTTGAGGACATTCTGGATGTGGCCGAGGGTTCGCTCGCCGATCTGGTGCTGGCCGCGAATGGCGGGCGCAAGGTCGACATCGTGATCGAGGCGACCGGCTATCCGCCCGCGGTCAATGACGGGTTGGCGGTGTTGCGCACGGGCGGGGTGTTCGTCGTGGCGGGGATCCATCCCGGGCCGGTTTCGATCCATCTGACCAATTTCGTCCGCGCTCGCCACCAGTTGCGCGCCACGCATGGCTGCGACCGCCCGACATGGGACAAGGTGCTGACCCTGATGGGCCGCGAACCGGAGCGGTTCCGCCCGATGATCACCCACCGGTTGCCCTTGGATCGGGGGATCGAAGGCTTCGAACTGTCCCGTCAGCGTGCCGCGTCGAAGGTGATGCTGCAGCCCTGAACCCGAAGCAGGGGGCGGCGGACCCGCGCCGTCCGTGGGCGCCGCCGGGCCACGGACGGAAACCAGTCTGCCGACAGGTAGCACTGCAATCCCGACCGCCCGATCAGACCCGAGGGGGGGGCGTTGACATGCGTCGCCCCCAAACCCGCGAACGCTACCACGTCTCCAACAGGTCGCGAGTCTCGCGCACCGCGATGTCCCAGATTTCCAGCATTTCGGCATCGTCACGCTGATAGAGACCGCCGAAATTGCCGTCGTCGAGCATCAGACGCACCTCGAACGGCGGCAGGGTGCGCATCAGGTCGGTATCGATCATCGGCTTCGGTTCGGTCGGAGCCTCGGCATTGGGCAGGCGGGTCCAGGGGTAGTTTTCCATCCAGCTCGCATGACTGGCGATTGGATCGATGCGCCGCACGGTCGCCAGGGTGAGCGGTGCCCGCCACCAATCGTGGAATCGCACCCTTGCATCGCTATTGTCCATCATCCATTCCTGTGCCAGCGAGGCGGCCGGCTGGTTGCCGCCATGCCCGTTGACGATCAGGATACGGCGGAATCCGGCGCTTTTCAGGCTGTCCAGGATGTCGCGCATCAGCGCCGCGTAGGTTGCCAGCCGCAGGGTCACGGTGCCCGGGAAACCGCTGAAATAGGGGGTCAGCCCATAGGGCACCACCGGGAACACCGGCACATTCAGCGGTTCCGCGGCCTCCTGGGAAACCCGTTCGGCGAGGATCGCGTCGGTCGCGAGCGACAGTCCGGCATGTTGTTCCGTGCTCCCCAGCGGGAGGATGCAGCGGTCGTCATGGCGGACCCAGTCCTCCACCATCCGCCAGTCCATATCGGCAATGCGCATGATCCCCCCTCGTCTTGTTGCTTGAACAGGGACGCTGGTCAGAGTTTCGGAGGCGCGTCAATGTCCCACGTTGGGCCCCGGCGCGGAAGACGACGGGGCCACCAGCTTGTCGCAATTGCGCCGGCCCGCCATCAGGCAGTCCTCGATCGCGGTGGACCGGCGGAGCGTATGCACCAGAAACAGGCCGATAACGACCAATGCCAGGATGACCGCCATCGCGGCAAGGCTGGCGGTCTGGCGATCGGCCTCGGGTTTCTCGGGGTCCTCGGGTCGCGACCCTATCCGGCGCTGGAACATTGCATAGCCCTCTGGCGCGCATCGCCTGGCCAGCGGACGCGGCGAGCATAGCATAGTGCCGAGACGGGGCCGCGGCGCAAGCGCCCCACGTTTGGCGCGGATTCTGCCAGCCCGGCTGACGATCGCGCCGCGGCATCGCGCATCATGTTTCGGAACGGCTGCTCATCGGGCGGGGACGACGCCGAGCATCTGGTCGCCGACACAGAGTTTCATGTCGGACTCGCTGCGAGCGAACAGATAGGCGACCGGGATGTCAAGGCGTTGCACCACCGTGTCGCGGCAGCGTACCCCGGTGTGGTCGGTGAAGATCAACACGCGACCCGGCGCGCAGCCCTGATAGCCGAATTGGCGGCGGCCACCGTCGATAAAGGCCTCGATCGTCTTCTTCTGGACCAGGTGGTAGCCGACGACCTCGTCCAGGTCGCAACCGGACGCGGCCCGGGCCGGCTGCGTCGTTCCGAGCCACGCGATACCGCACAATACGCCCAGAATAACGCGCACAGTCACGCGCATAGTCACGCGCATAGCCACGCGCGGGACCACGCCGAACCGCATCAGACCGGCTTCCAGGACCGGTCGACCTCCACATCGATCAGGGTGGGACCATCGGCGGCCAACGCCTGGCGCAGCAGGTCCTGGACGTCGTCCAGGGTCGTGGCCTTGTGGGCGGTCAACCCCAGCCCGCGCGCAACGGAACAGAAATCGACGCGCGGACGATCGAGGTCCATGCCGACATAGGTGTCGGTCTGCGCCGCCAGCGCCTTCATCGAATTGGTCCGCTGTTTCAGGATCCGATACGAGTAGTTGTTGATGATGATGAAGACCATTTGCAGATTTTCCCGCGCCGCGGTCCACAGGCTTTGGATCGTGTACATTGCCGACCCGTCGCCCACCAGAGCGACCACCGGGCGGTCCGGTAGCGCCAGCTTGGCGCCAACCGCGGCCGGCAGGCCCCAGCCGATGCCGCCGCCGCGCATGCCGAAGAAGCTCTGCGGGTCGTCGCTTTTCAGGAATCGGCGCAATCCGGTGCCGGACGACACGGTCTCATCGATCACCACCGCATCCGCCGGCAGCATCCGCCCGATCGCCTGCATCAGCGCCAGCGGGTGGATCGGATGGCGGCCCGCCACGGCCTCGGCCATCGCGTTCAGCTTGGCCAGGCTGGCGATCCCCTCGATCCGCACATGCTCCAGGCGCTTGACGGCGCGATCGGCATCGCCGGTGGAGCGGGCGGCCAACACGCCCTGGGTCAGTTCCGGCAACGTGGTCTTGGGTTCTCCCAGGATCGCCACCTTGGCGGGATAGTTTTTGCCGAGTTCCCAGGGGTTGGTGTCGAGATGCACGATCGGCATGCCTTCCGGCATTGCATCCACGTCGTCCGGCAAGGACAAGGTGAACAGGTCGGCACCGATGGAGACCAGGAGGTCGTGCTGGCTCAGCATGCCGTTGATTGCCGCGGGCAGCCGCACCAGCGCGCCGCGATACAGCGGGTGAGAGGACGGGAACATGCAGCGGGTCGCCATGCCTTCATCGTAGACGGGCGCGCCCAGGGCTTCGGCGAGCGCCACGAGTTCTTGCAGCGCGTCGCCCTGCGGCACCGCGTCACCGGCGATAATCACCGGGCTTTGCGCGCGGGCCATGATCTCGGCGGCACGCTTGATGGCATTGGCATCGCCACGGATGCCGGTGGCGATGCGGGTGGGTTCCCCCAGGTCCAGGTCTTCCGAGTCGGTTAGGATGTCCCCCGGCAACGACAGGAACACCGGGCCGGTGGGCGGGGCGAGCGCGGTCTTGGCGGCACGATGGATGGCCCGCGGCAGGTCGGACAGGCGGCGCACTTCCTCCGACCATTTCACGAAGGGCCGCGCGACGACGGGCAGGTCGGCCCATAGCAGGGGCTCGGTGAAGTTGAAGCGCTGCTCGTGCTGGCCGGCGGTGACGATGATCGGCGAGCCGGCCTTCTGCGCGTCGTACAGCATGCCCATGGCGTTCCCGAGGCCGGGGGCGGCGTGCAGGTTGACGCAGGACAACCCCCCGGAGGCCTGGGCATAGCCGTCGGCCATGCCCATCGCCGGGGCTTCCTGCAAGGCCAGGACGTAGCGCAACTCCTTCTCCGCCGCGAAGGCATCCATCAGCGGCAGTTCCGTGGTGCCGGGATTGCCAAACATGATGCGCACGCCTTCCTGCTTCAGCAGTTCGAGCAATGCGGTCTTTCCCGGCATGACTGGCATCTGGATTTCCTCTGTCTCGTGGCGTGTCGGTTCCGTTCCGCTACAGGGCATGGGGGCGGGAATCAAGCGTGTGCGGTTTGCGTGGTGCGGGGGGAGCGACGTGCTATGATGGCCGCATGAGCGTGGCCCTTCGCAAACCCATGACCTTGGCGGAATTCCTCGATTGGGAAGAACGCCAGGAATTGCGCTACGAATTCGACGGCTTCGAGCCCGTGGCGATGACGGGCGGCACGTTCGCGCATGAGTATATTGGCGGTAATATCCGGGGGGAACTTCGCAACCGGCTGCGCGGGACCCCATGCGTTGTGGTCGGCCCGACTCTGAAAATCGAGGTCGCCGGCCGCATCCGCTACCCGGATGCCTTCGTGCTGTGTTCGCGGGCTTCCCCCAAGGCAACCGTCATGCGGGAACCCGTCGTGGTGTTCGAGGTCTTGAGCGAAAGCACCGCCCGCACCGACCATATCGAGAAACTGCGCGAATACGCCGCCACCCCGTCGATCCTGCGCTATGTGATCCTGGAACAGGATTCCATCGGGGCGATGGTCTTCACCCGCAAGGACGGGCAATTCGTCGCCGAAACCCTGACCGACGGCGACACGCTGCGCATGCCGGAAATCGGCGTTGAAGTCGCGATCGCGGATTTCTACGAAGGGATCGAAGTGCCGGCCGGCAACCCGGATGCACCTTGAACGACGGATCTTGGCCGTTCTCCATGGCCGTTTCGCCGCCCGCCGCGTCAGCCTCCCGACATCGACCGTGTCTGTCACGAAACATGATTGACCTTTTCAGGGGGCTACCATGAGGGCCTGGTGCATCAGCGGGATCGGCATGCCGCGCAATACCGTGGTTGCCGAGGAATGGAGGCCGCCGTTTCCGAAGCCTGTCCGGGCCGCCTGGAACGATCGATCATTCCGGGCGGCCCGCCGCGGAATCAGGCTGTCATGATCGCTTCCGGATACCGGATCCCCACGACCTCGATCATTTCGACGCCACGCGGCGTGTGCACCGCGACCTCATCGCCGCATTTGGCCTTCGCCTTGATCAGGGCCACCGCGATCGGCGCGGTCAGGCTGACCTTGCCCTCCGTCATGTCCGCCTCATCGATGCCGACGATCGTGACGGTCCGTTCGGTGTCCGCATCGTCCAGATAGGTCACCGTGGCGCCGAAAAACACCCGATCGCGCGCGGTCTGGCGGGACGGGTCCACCACTTCCGCGCTTTCCAATCGTTTCGTCAGAAACCGCGCCCGCCGGTCGATCTCCCGCAGGCGGCGTTTGCCATACTGGTAATCCGCGTTCTCGCTGCGATCACCGTTCGATGCGGCCCACGACACCACCTCCACCACCCTCGGTCGCTCGACCCGCATCAACTGGTCGTATTCCTCCCGCAGGCGCGCATGGCCGGTGGGGGTCATGTAGAACCGCCCGCCCAGCGCCAGGCGAGGCACTTCGTCGTCATCGTCCATCGCCGCCATCGTGTCCCACCCCGTGCTGCTCTCACCCATCCATCGCCGGAAGTTTGCGCGAAACCGCCGCATCCCACAGACTGCCCCAAAGTTTCGGGAGTAAGCGTATGGCGACGATCGACTGGAAGCGCGGCACGGTAACAGCCGCGGGGACAGATATCCATGTAACACGCGGGGGGACCGGTTCGCCGGTCGTGGTGCTGCACCGCGATATCGGCACCCTGGACCAACTGCCTTTTTACGACGCTCTGGCCCAGACGCATGAAGTGGTGATCCCCAACCATCCCGGCTACGGCGCCTCGCCCCGGCCGGAATGGGTCGGCAATGTGCGCGACATCGCCGTGCTCTACCGCGCTCTCCTCGGCACGCTCGGGCTTAACCAGGCGACCCTGGTCGGTCTTGGTTTCGGCGGCTGGATCGCGGCCGAAATGGCGACCTTCGCCCCGGTCGACACGCAACGCCTGGTGCTGGTCGGCGCCATGGGCGTGAAGCCACCGGAAGGCGACATCCTGGACCAGGCGCTGATCAGCTACATCGAATATGTCCGCGAAGGCTTTGCCGATCCCAAAGCGTTCGAGCGCAATTACGGCGCGACCCAGACCCTGGAACAGTTGGTGCAATGGGACCTGTGCCGGGAGATGTCGTTCCGCGTCGCCTGGAAGCCCTACATGTACAGCGACTCGCTGCCGCATCTGCTTCCTGGCGTGCAGGCCAAGACGCTCGTCGTGACCAGCGAGCTCGATCGGATCGTTCCGGCCAGCGCCGGCGCGCTTTATGCCGAACGCCTGCCGAACGCGACCCGCGAAACCATCGCCGGCGCCGGGCATCTGGTGGAGATGGAGCAGCCGGACCGGCTCGCCAGCCTGATCGCATCGTTCATCGCGTCCAAGTGATCCCCTATAGGCACGGAGACCTTCCATGCATCTGATGTATTTCACCGAACAGCCGATGAAGGACTATCCGGCGGATGCCGGGCTGGAGATCGGCTTCACGTCGTTGTTGATGTCGAACAAGCACTTCGACCCGGTCGTCGGCAGCCGGCTTTATAACGAATTCCTGGAAAACTATGTCTACGCCGAGGAAATGGGCGTGGATGGCATCATGCTGAACGAGCACCACAACGCGCCGTTCTGCATGCAGGCGAAGGCCAATGTGTTCGCGTCCCTGCTCGCCGGCATGACCAACCGGGTGAAGATCGTGCTCCTGGGCAATCCGCTGCCGCTGTCGGACAATCCGGTGCGGCTGGCCGAAGAACTGGCCATGATCGACATGATCTCCAAGGGCAGGCTGGTGTCGGGCTTCGTGCGCGGCGGCGGGCAGGAGCAGTTGGCCACCAACGCCAACCCCGCCTACAACCGGGAGCGGTTCCAGGAAGCGCATGACCTGATCGTCAAGGCATGGACGGTGCCTGGGCCGTTCCGCTGGGAAGGCAAGCATTACCACCAGCGCGTGGTCAATCCTTGGGCGCTGCCGCTGCAACAGCCGCATCCGCGCATCTGGATTCCCGGCGTCATCAGCCATGAAACGATCGTCTGGGCGGCCAAGCATGGCTATCCGTATATCGCGCTGAACACCTCCATCGAGGATACCAAGCGGATCTGGCAGCGTTACGACGCCGCCGCGCTGGAAGCCGGCTACACGCCGGGTCCGGAGAACCGAGGCTATCTGATCCGCTGCCACGTCGCCGAGACCGAGGAAAAGGCGCTGGCCGACGCGCGGCAGTTCCTGTGGATGGATGGGGAGTTCACCGGCCGCCTGAAGCCGGTCTGGGCCAGCCCGTCCGGGTATTTCTCGCCATCGTCGCGGGAGACATTCGTGCAGTTCGTCGCCGGCCAGGGTGCGTCGCCGTCCCGTCCGCGCAAGACGTTCGAGCAGCAGGTGGCGGATTTGCAGATTATCGCGGGCACGCCGGAGCAGGTCGTCAAGTCCTTGCGCACGATCATGCGGGAAACCCGCCCGGGCATCATGGCATTCTGGGGCAATGACGGGCGCATGGCTCAGGTCGACGCGCGGACGTCCATCCGGCTGTTGGGCCAGGAAGTGATGCCGGCGCTGCGGGAGACCGCGAAGGAACTGGACCTGAAAAGCCCGTTCGAGGCGGAGATGCCGGTGAGTCGAGCATGGGCGGAGGCGCAGGTGGCGCGGGCGGCGGAGTAGCGGGGCTTTCCGCCCCAATGACCCTTGGGGACCCCGGCCAGGGGCGCTGCCCCTGGACCCCGCCAAGGGCGACGGCCTTTGGTGCGGTCCAGGGGCAAAGCCCCTGGCGGAGTCGTAGGGGGCACCGACCCCGCGGTCGCCTCGGAAGTGCGGGGGACTTGCCCTACGGGGCAACGCGATCCGTCGCCATCTATTGCGGTATCAGCCCACAATCGACGTTGTAGGTCTGGCCCGTGATGTTCCGCGCGCCGGGCCCGGCCAGGAACACCGCCATGGCCGCCATATCCTCCGGATCGTTGGCGCGCCCCAGCGGGATGGCGCTGGTGAAGTCTCGTTCGACATCCTCAACCGCCATGCCACGATCCGTCGCACGCTGTGCGAGCATTGCGCTGACCAGCGGTGTGCGGGTAATCCCCGGACAGATCGCGTTCACATTGATGTCGTGACGCGCAAGCTGCTGCGCCGCCGTATAGGTCAGGCTGATCACCGCGCCCTTGCTCGCGGCATAGGCGGCATTCGACGTCCCGGCAAAACCTTTTCCGGCAATCGAGGCGGTGTTGATGATCCGCCCGCTCCGGCGCGGGATCATTTCCTGGGCGACACGTTGCAGGCAGAAGAACACGCCCTTTGCATTCACGCGGTGGATGCGATCCCAGTCAGCCTCGGTTACGTCCATGATGTAGGCACTGCGGGTGACGCCGGCGTTGTTGATCAGGATGTCGATCTGCCCGAATGCAGCCATCGCCTGCTGCACCATCGCATCGATCTGACCGAGGTCCCCCACATCGGCCGTTACCGCAACCGCGCGCTTCTGCCCTTGGGCGATCGCCTCCGCCGTCGCGGTGGCGGCGGCGGCATTGATATCGGCGGCGACGACCGCGGCGCCGGCCTCGGCCAGTGCAAGCGCGCAGGCCCTTCCGATCCCACTCCCCGCGCCAGTGACCAACGCAACCTTGCCTGCCAGAGTCATGCGAATTTGTCCTTCATGGAAGGGGACGTCCCATCCCGCGTCGGGGTCAGCATAGCGGCCGGCACCGGTGTCCCACAACCGATGGGCGCTGGCAGCCGTCGCCCGAATCCGGATCGCTCCGACAGGCCGCGTCCCATTTCGGCTCCATCATCGACGCATACCACAGGATGCTCGTCCGGCGCCGACCATGCCGCGGACAGGCGGACGCCCGGACGCATCGGTCAGAGGCTGCCTAGGTTGGTATCGGATCGGAACGACTATCCCGTCTGGCGCGCGCCGGGGCGCAAGGTTCGCGGACGAACCTTCAGTTCATGGCCCAAAGATAGGCCAGGGTTGCCGCGATACCGAGAAACGTCCGGACGGCATGCAACCGGCCCCATAATAGGAGCATGGCGCGTGTCGCCGCATCCGCCTTGTCGATCGGAACGTCGTTCAACTTGTGATTAGTCGGCATGATGCCAAGAAACGTGAACGGCCAATTGGCAAGTATCAGGACCGCGCCGATCGCCCAACGCCAATCCCCCATGACCCAACAGGCCGCAAGCCCACACACGCCAGAAACCACCGCCAGCGTCGCCTGCATTCCGTATCCACGCGCGTAGCTCGGCTTCCATTGCGCAAGCAGAGCCTTGTCGTCGAGTCCAAGTCGCGCGGGATGTTCGGCAATATTGATATAGGCCGCCGCACCGGTGAATAATGATGCCGCGATCAACGCAAGCTGCCCAGCGAGCATTGTTCATTCCTTAGTGTCTGTCCGGAAACATAGTGTGCCTTTTCAGCGGGCTACCATGAGGCGGCTGGCAGGCGCGACCCCGAAAGCGATGCGGGGCCATCGATGAGGGGCCGCAACGCACCAGACGCCCATGGTAGTCCGCTGAAAAGGTGCATTATGTTTCCGGACAGACACTTAGTGTCTGGATGGTTGGGACACGGTGGGAATATCCCCTGTGGATCGCGCCATGGATCGTCGATACCCACCCCGCTTTCAGCGCAAGCCTAGTGTGGGGTATCGGAGTTACCATGCGTGGACCTGTCATGCCGACTGCCAGTATCCATCGATAGTGCCGTCCGTTGATGGTCGGCGGAAGCCCGGGCATCAACCATTCGGCCCGGATCGGCACCGAAAGACCTGGATGCCGGACCTTCGCCCGGCATCACCGCGCCCTACCAACCGGTCGATCGGCTGGCTGGGGCGCCCCGGCCTTTCAATCCGCCATCGCCGGCCGACGGGTCCGCCAGGACATCGCGCTCTCATAGGCATGCGCGGCACGGAATACGGTCGGCTCGGTGAACGGCTTGCCGACCAACTGCATGGACACCGGCAAGCCGCCCTCGCCAAACCCTGTGCAGATGCTGATGGCGGGAAAGCCGGTGACGTTGAACGGCATGGTGAACGAAGGCTTCTCCATGTTCGCCCATTTCGTCAGGTCGGTGAAGCGCGGCGCCTCCCCGGCCGCGGAAGCACTGACGATGATGTCCAGCCCGTCCATCGCCGCCGCCATTTCCTGGCACAGCACCCGGCGTCGGCGCGCCGTCTGCACCATGTCCGCGCCCCCGACCGTCGCCGCCAAAGCCACCCGGTCGCGAAACAACTCCCCGTAATCCATGAAACGTTCGCGCATCCAGGGCGCGTGCAGGGTAAACGCCTCGGTCACCATGATCAGATAGCCAACCGCATGGTAATCCGCTGCCGGAGGCAACGTAATGTCGCGAACCTCCGCCCCTTCCCTGCGAAAGAAATCCATCGCCGCGTCGATCCCCGCACGCGTGGCGCTGGATGCCTCATGGTCGGTTTCGAAGAAATGCCGCACCACGCCGATACGCAGACCCTTGGCCCCCTTGCCCAGATCTGCGGTGAAATCCGCGACCGGGCGATTGGCACTGGCAGGGTCGGCCGCATGGTAGCCGGCCATGCCTTGCAGCAGCAACGCGCAGTCCTCGGCCGTCCAGGCCATCGGCCCCGCATGATCCAACGAAAACGCCAGCGGCAAAATCCCCGCTCGGCTTGACAACCCATAAGTCGGTTTGATCCCGGCAATGCCACACAGCGCCGCCGGTCCCCGGATCGACCCGCCGGTGTCGGACCCGGTGCCGCCCAGGATCAGCCCCGCCGCGACCGCCGCCCCGGTGCCCGATGACGAACCCGCGGTGAAATGATCGGTGTTCCAGGGATTGCGCGCGGGTGGCCAGGGCAGATCGAAGGACGGGCCGCCAAACGCGAATTCATGCGTCGCCAGCTTGCCCAGCATGACCGT
>CAMATI010000199.1 GCA_945861095.1 Asaia bogorensis
CCTCCGGGCGGTTGGGTTGCCATGCATAGATTCGGACATTGTGCCGCGCCGGAAGCCATCCGCCCCGCGCGTCGATACGATTTTCCCATTGTGTTGCGGCGCAGACTCACTCTTTCAGCACCGAGGCATAGAGCATTCAACAGCCCTGCCGGGTACCCCCGGACGCCGGTCGTTTCGGTTACTTGATCCCGTATAGCTTCGCCGCGTTCCCGCTGACGATCTTCTCCCGCACGGTGGGTGAGAACGCCGCCAGGTTCTGGTCCAGCACCGCCCGTGAATCCGGCCACAGGCAGTCCGGGTGCGGATAGTCGGACCCCCACATGATGTTGTCCTCTCCGATCAGCGGCACGATCGGCTCCAGGAACTGGTCCTGCTGATAGGTCACGAAGCCCTGGCGGCGGAAGTAATCGCTGGGCTTCATCTTGAAGCCCAGGCTGCGGGCGCGGTCGTGATATTCGGTATCGAGGCGGTCGAACACATAGGGCAGCCAGGTTACGCCGGATTCGCCCAGGACGAATTTGAAGTCCGGGTATTGCTCGCAGGCGCCGGATGCCAGCATCGACACCAGGACTTCCATCGTATCGGTCTGGAACAAGGCCGAGCGGACAAGGCGGTATTGGATGAAGTACTCTTTCTCCATTTCGGGGGAGTTTGGTGCCCGCGCCGACTTGAAGCCGGTGGAGTGGAAGGAAATCGGGAAATGGCACTCCGCCGCGGCTTCCCAAAGCGGATACCAGTCGTGGTGCCACAGTGGAACCGACATGCGCTTGAACGCCAGATCGCCGCCGCGCAGTCCCATTTTGGCGCAACGGCGCACCTCGGCGGCCGCGGCGATGGGGTCGTGGTTGGGCACGATCGCGAGCGGGAACACGCGGTTGGGATCGGCCTGTTTGGCGAAATCGGCGACCCAGTCGTTGTAGACCGTGTCGGCCCAGCCGCGCATGTCATGATCGGCAATCATCTCGTTGATCATGATGCAGCCATAGACGATTTCGGCGTGCACCCCATCCTTGTCCAGGTCGATCACCCGCAGATCGGGCGTGGTGGGCCTCGGTTTGGCGCCGCGGCGATAGTCCCACTCGAACCCCACCTCCTTCATTTCATCGACGTGAGTAAAGGAGCCTTTCTGGTATTTGGTGAACCCGGGGCCGACGCCGTTCCACATGCCCTTTTCTTCGTTGTCGACGAACCAGTGCAGGCCGTCGTCGCGTTCTTCAACCCGTGGCGCCGTTTCCCGCCATTTCTGCGGGGCCTGCGCGGACCACAGGTCGGGCGGGCAATAGGTCAGGTCGATATGGTTGTCGGCCGAGATCAGGCGTTCGGGCATCGGACTCTCCTACCTTTGGGCGAGTACTCGGACGACCGGGACATGTGTCGCGGCACCGCACCGTGCCTCGCTGGGATTTTGTTATCCGGGAAGCCTAGGCCGGTTGCCGCCGGCTGGGCAAGAGCGAGGTCGATGACGTTTGGCGGGGGGCATACTGACTTCCCTCCCGATCGACCGAGGCATCGGCCCCGGTCGTGATCGCCGAGCGCGATCTGGCAACGAGCGCTTCGATGGCCGGGGGGCGGATCGTCGTCAAAAAGGCTTCGGCGCCCCACCCGATTGTCCGCCGCTGGCCGCGGCACTGGCCCCCAACGCGTTGAAGCGTCCGATATTTCCAAAGAGCTGCTGCAGAAAGGACGCCGAAGTCCCAGGCGATGGCGTGGTGCGGGCGACCACGGTGACAGGCAACCCGTCGTCCTTGGTCTTGGAGTCGATCTGTCGCAGAACCCCGCTGTCGTCGAAGTTCAGCACCAGAACATTTTGATCCAGCACCGCGGGCATCCGGCCCACCTGTGCCTGAGTCGTCTCGCTGATATAAATCCACGTATTGTCGTCGAACGGCGCCCGGATCGTCGGGGTGCCGATCAACGCCGCGACATCCGCCCGGGTGGACGTGCCCGGCGTCAGCTCCTGAAGCTGTTCCTTGTCCACTTTGTTGCCGCGATACTGCGGCTGGGCTTCGAACATAGAACATGCGCCCAGGGGTAGGCTTGCCAGCCCCAAACACACCAACGTCACGCGTACCCACGCCGACACCGCCCGCTCGGCCTGACCGATGGGAAGGGGGCTTGTCCGCCGATTGAACGGCCTGGTTTCCCGTGATGACATTCGATTGGCCACGCGGCACATCCTGTTGTTAGCGCTGGTCCGGATCCCACATATCCAGATGATGTCCGGAGGGTTGGACTTGGCAGACCGACACGTTCTGGCCGTGGGTGTCACGTCGGCCCATGGCCTGTCAATCCGGTTCGCCCGCCTGTAATGTCCAGCGTCGCTGTCGCCCACCCAACGCCCTCTGGGCAACCACGCCCCGGTCGGTATCCCCGGTGACCGTCAACCAATTCTGGACAACACCCGGCCGGCTTTCGTATCGAGCAGCCCTATAACACGATTGAGGCGATTTTGGCGGGTTTCCTTGGCCTGATCCGGCGCGGCAAGCATGAGCGGGTCGGATTTCAACTCTACACCACGGCGGTGGCGGCGGCGCGGGATCCGTTCCTCTACCTCGATCTCGGGGCGCCGGATACGTTGGATGGGCGGTTCGATGTGATCGGCCTTTACACGTTTCTGCTCATCCAGCGCCTGAAGCGCGAACCGGACCCGGGTCCGGCCGTGGCGCAGGCCGTGTTCGATGCGATGTTCAGCGACATGGACATCAACCTGCGCGAACTGGGTGTCAGCGACATGTCCGTGGGCAAGCGGGTGCGCGCCATGTGGGAGGCGTTCCATGGTCGCGCCAATGCCTACACGTTGGCGCTGGAGGACGCGGATCGCGGGGCGTTGGAAACGGCGTTGGCGCGCAATATCTGGCGTGGCATGCCGCCGCCCGACGGGGCCGCCGCCGGTATGGCGCGGGTGGCGCGGGCGCAGATCGTCTGCCTCGATGGGCAACCGATCGCGCGTCTGATCGCGGGTGAGGTCCGCTTCCTGCCCGCCGAGGAGGCGGCGCGATGACCCCTGAACTGCACCGTTCCGTGCCTTTGGACCGCATCGGCCGCGACGGCCTCGATTTTCAGGTCCGCGCCAATCCGGCCGAGTGCGCGGCTCTTGCCGAACGGATGTTGCTGCCGTCGATCATCGTCCTGACCTGCGATTTCCACCTCACCCGGGAGAGCGATTCCGTGGTTGCCGCGCATGGACGCCTGATCGCCCGCGTGGTGCAGACCTGCGTGGTGTCGCTGGATGACTTCGAGGCGACCGTGGACGAAAGATTCCGCATCCGCTTCGTGCCCTCCGGTGAGGAAGACGAGGACAATATCGACCCCGACGCGGTGGACGAGGTCCCCTATGAGGGACGCGCGTTGGACCTGGGAGAGGCGGCGGCCGAACAACTGGGGCTGGCCCTGGACCCCTATCCTCGCAAACCCCACGCGACCCTGCCGGAGATCGGGGACGAGACGGATCGCAACCCGTTTTCTGCCCTGAACGCGCTGCGCCGGCCGAACTGACCCACTTCGCCCAGCGTGCCTCCAGGGGCGGTATCACCCATGTCAGTGACGCGCCGACGCCACGGGGGCGCCGTTGTGGAACCGGGCGCTGGAAAATGCCGCCAGCGCGTCCGGCAGTTCTCCGGCCAAGATGGCGGGGGCCAGCGCCAGGGCATGCGCTCCGACCAGGGTGACCCCGCTGTGGCATGTCGCGGCGAACGCGCCCGGATAGCGCTCCGACTGCTCGTAGATCGGGAACCCGTCCGGCGACATCACCCGCAAGGCCGCCCACATGCGCACGATGTTGGCATCTTTCAGCGCGGGGAAGGTGGCCAGGTTGCGGGCGGCGATCTTTTCCAGCACCGCGACCCGGGTGTGGATGTCGAAGCCGACATCTTCCTGGCTGTCGCCCAGCATCACGGTGCCTTCGTCGGTTTGGCGGAGGACATGGGTGGCGTATTCGAGGAAGGGGCGCACCCGTTCGGTGACGATGATCTGGCCCTGCAAGGGCGATACCGGCATGTCGAGACCGACCATCGGCGCCAGGTCGCGGCTGCCCAGGCCCGCGGCGATGACCAGTTTGGGGGCGGTGAATTGTTCCGCGCCGCAGCGCACCGTGAAACTGTGCGGCGCGGGGTCGATGCGGTCGACTTTCCGCCCGGGCCGATAGGCGGCGCCCTGGTCGCGCAAGGCTGTGTGCAGGGCCCGCAGGAGGTGGAGCGGGCTTGCATGGCCGTCGATGGGACAGAACGACGCCCCGACAACGCGATCGCCCAGCCCCGGCACCATGGCACGGACCTCGGCGCGATCCAGAATGCGGGTGCCGATATCGCCGCTCTCGTTGTGCATGCGCCGGACGATGTTGGCGCGATTTTCCAGTTCCTGATCGCTGAGGCAGAACGCCATGCCGCCGTTCTGGCGCAATCCTACATCCAACCCGGTCACCTGGTGCATCCGGGACGCCAGGTCCGGCCACAGTTCGGCGGATTTGCGGGTCCAATGCGCATAAGGCGGCATGCCGGAGCCTTTGCTCTGCACCCAGACCAGGCCGAAATTGCCCCGCGCGGCGCGATAGGCGACGTCGCCCTCGTCCAGCAGCGCCACCGACGCCCCGCGGGTGGCGGCGCCCCAGGCGATGGCGCCGCCGACCAGGCCGCCACCGATGACAATCAAATCGTATGCTTCGGCCATTGCATGCGTCCCCTGGGGCCGTCCGCCTGGCTTTGCCACAAGCGCGCCCCGCCAGCCCGAACCATGCCGCAAGGGAACGGTTTTGGCGACCCGCACATACCATGGGGCTCGCCCATACCGTTGCCTACACATGCCATCGGATGTGGAGGCTGATATCCCAGAAATCGCTGGAATATCCGGTCGGAACATTCGGATGCGCCAACGCAGCCGGACGGCGAAAAACCGTCGCGTCCCGCAACCGATGCTCTGTATAGATTTGCCGGCATCGATTTGTCGGACCGCAATTCCGAAAGGACCCGAATGACATCTGAGATCATCATGCTCGTCGGCATCGGCTTCTTCGCCCAACTCGTTGACGGGGCGTTGGGTATGGCATTTGGCTTGATTTCCACGACCGCCATGCTCTCGTTGGGCGTGCCGCCCGCGCAGGCCAGTGCCGCGGTGCATACGGCGGAGGTCGCGACCACCGCCGCGTCCGGGATTTCCCATATCCTGCACAAGAACGTCGATTGGCGGTTGTTCTGGACGTTGGGGATCGCCGGCGTGATCGGCGGGGTGCTGGGGGCCGTCATCCTGTCCAATATCGACGGGGGGGCCATTCGCCCCTTCGTGTCCGCCTATCTGCTGATCTGCGGCCTGGTGATCCTGATGAAAGCGATCCGCCTGTCGCCCACCAATGAGGACGCGAAATCCACCTATGCCGCGCCATTGGGCCTGGTCGGCGGGTTCCTGGATGCGATTGGCGGCGGAGGCTGGGGACCCCTGGTGACATCCACCCTGATCGGGTCGGGTCATGCACCGCGCCGGGTGATCGGATCCGTCAACGCCGCCGAGTTTTTCATCACGGTGGCCGTGGCGAGCACGTTCTTCGTCGCACTGGGCATCGCCCATGTGATGCATATCGGGGCGTTGATCGTCGGTGGCGTCCTCGCCGCGCCGTTCGGCGCCTATGTCGTGCGGTTCGTGCAGCCCCGGGCCTTGATGATCATCGTGGGCGTGCTGGTTTGCTGTCTGGCGGTGTTTCAGATCGCGCAGAGCCTGCGGTTCGTCTGACGGCCTATCTCCCCACTTTTAACGCCATGCGGATTTCCAGGTCAGGGTGCTCGACCGCGTTGGGGGCGGTGCGTCGAAGGCGGCGGGCGCGCGGGTCGTCATGCGACCGACGCCCCGCCCAGCGCCGCCCGCCCAGCGCCGCCCGCCCGGCCGATCGCCGGCTACCCCTCGGCCGGCATGTTCGCCGCGACCGACGGGCGAGCATTGAACGTCGCGTGCCAGGCGGTCAGATTCGGATGCCCGGTGCGCCAGCCCAGCGAGTCGAAGCGGAAATCCAGATAGCCCAGCGCGACGCCAAGGGCGATATGGCCGATGGAGAAGGGGCTGGAGGCCAGAGCCTCGGCTTCACCCTCCAACGCGTCCACGCAGGCACGCAGCTTGGCGCGCCATAGCTCCTTGTGGGGTTCGCTCTGCCTTCCCGGCGGACGAAATCCCTCGCCCAGCAGAGGCAGCGCGGCGTCCAGCATGCCCTGGCCCAAGGCGTGGCGGCGGAGCGCGGTCAGACGCTCCGGCCAGGCGGTGGGGTACAGCTTCCTGCCGCTGTGCAGTGTGTCCAGATATTCGATGATCACCGGCGAATCGTAGACGGCGGTGCCGTCTTCCAGTTCCAGCGTCGGGATCTTGCCGACCGGATTGACCTTCATCAGATCCCAGTGTGGCGTGGTGCCACCGGCGACGGTGCGAACCGTCCTGACGCGATCTTGCAGACCCATCTCGTGGATCGCGATCATCACCTTGCGCACATAGGGGGATCGGGGCGACCAGTGCAGGGTCATCGGTCCGGGCATGGTTCGGGGGCCTTCCAGGGGGCGGCGGCGCGGGGTACTGTGGCGCCAGGGATGTGGAGGAAAATTCGCCATGAACTGGGTCGAAGTCAACGGGACGAGCCTGCGATACGAACTGACAGGCGAAGGCCCGTCCACCTTGGTGCTGATCCACGAGATGGGCGGCACCCTCGATAGCTGGGAACAGCCGCTGCCCGCGCTGAACAATTCCCGCCAGGTGCTGCGCTACGATACGCGCGGGGCAGGGCTGTCGGAGAAAATCAAGGGCGCGGTCACCTGGAACGACATGGCCGACGATCTGGCCGCCCTTTTGGACGCGGTCGGCATCAAGGGCCGCGTGTCATTGGCTGGCATCGCCGTGGGCGCCGCGATCGCGATGCATTTCGCGGTGCGCTATCCGGATCGCGCCGCGGCTCTGGTTCTGCATGGGCCGGCGACGGGAACGACTCCGGACCGGCGCCAGGCCAGCCTGGACCGGGCCGCCGCGGTCGAAGCCGGCGGCATGCGCAGCGTGGTGGAAACGAGCCTGGCCGCGTCCTACCCGCCGGTGGTGCGTCACAGCGCCGAGGTGTTCGCGGACTTCCGTGCGCGCTGGCTGGCCAACGACCCGGAAAGCTTCGCCGCGATCAACCGCATGCTGGCGGCCGAAGATATCACGCATGAACTGGCCAAGGTCGCCTGCCCCACCCTGGTGACCGCCGGGCGTCACGATTCGCTGCGTCCAACCTCGGCGATCGAGCCGATGTCAAAGCAAATCCCCGGCGCCACGTTCCTGGAACTGAATTCGGGGCACTTCGCGTCGATCCAGACCCCGGGGATCATGGCACAGGCGGTGCATTATTTCCTGCACGCAATGGGTCAGTAGCCCGGCGGTCGACAACCGACAGGGGCGTCCGGTTTCGGGCGCCGCATTGGGCTGTGATGAAGGGCATAATTCGCGCGCCGGCTCGCGCCTGTTATTGGGCTTGAGCACCCCCGTCTTCGCCAGATGCGCATCGGGATCGATTAAAAGCGATATCAGCGGTTCTGGGCCGATATTGCCGAGCGACCATGGCATCCCTTGTATTGGGGGGTGGGTGGGACAATGTCGTTGATGCAGGTCGTGAACAACAACACCGACCGGCGCCGCGCCAATCGCGCGACCCGACAGAATTTTTCTTTGTGAATGACTGATTGCAAGTATGGGCGATACTGTCCACTGCCTTGCCGTTTTGTCTGTCATCCGAGACTCCCTTGTCAAATCATTCAGCGAAAGGCCTCGATATGTATCGCGGTACAACGATGACGCTTGCCCTCCTCGGTCTCGGGGTTGCAATGACCGGTTGCGGTTACAGCACCGGCGACCGCGCCGCTTCGGGCGGCTTGCTCGGCGCCGGAACCGGCGCGGCGATCGGGGCCGTGACCGGTGGCAGCCCTTTGACCGGTGCCTTGATCGGTGGTGCCGTCGGCGCGGTCGGCGGTGCGTTGACCAGCCCGAACGACGTCAATATCGGGCGCCCCGCTTGGCGCTGATCCTCGGCACGGATTTTCTTGCAACCGACACAAGGATTGCATCTATGAGAAAGGCCCTGATGATCGCGCTTGGTATGCTGGCCTTGGTGGGCGCCGCGGTCACCCTGTCCGCCTGCAACGCGACCGCGGGGGCCGGCCAGGACATGACCGCCGTCGGCAACGCCGTGACCGAAAGTGCGAAGAAGCACACGCCGTAACTCTTGCACCACCACGGCAAGCGACGGTTTCGAGCACAGAAAAGAGCATCAAGATGGACAAAGATAGAATCATTGGCGCCGGCAAGCAGATTGTCGGATCAGTCCAGGAAGTTGTCGGCAAGGTTGTCGGCGATGCCAAGTTGCAGGCCGACGGCAAGGCCAAGATAGTCGAAGGGAAGTTGCGGAACGCGGTCGGCAGCGTCAAGGATGCCGTGAAATAGCGGCGACGGCGGGGCCGAGCCCATAACCGCGCTGATCGTCAGGATGATGGCCCGCCGAACCTGATTGTTGGCCGACGGAAACGGTGACAATACGACGTTGCGGTTCCGACTGATCCGACCACTCCGCGGCCTTTTGCCTGAACCGCGGCAGATTCGTGGTTGATCGGCTGGCTGCCGAAAGAAAACGGTCAGGGATCGAACCCGGCGCGCCGCGCGCCAGGTCGCATCCGACAAGCGTCGGAAAGGCAGAAGGCCCCATCAAGTAGAACCGACCTTCAGCTTCCAGCTCGTCAAAATTTGACGGGCGGGCGCGGTTCACAAGGCGGTCGGCGTTGCACCCAATTTACTTTCTCGAAAGGTAACAATCCCATGAAATACCAATACATTGCCGCCGCGGCCCTGCTGTCGATCAGCGCCATGTCGGCCGTGGCCCAGTCGCCCGGCACCGATCCGATGACCGGCGCTCGCCCGGGTCATGTGCCGGGGGTCGGCGAATCGCTCCCACTCTCGGACAAGGCCAGCAACATCGTGCCCGCCAACACCCGGTCCAACGTGGCCCCGACCTTGCCGGCGTCCGGTCTCGGCGATAATGCCGGCACGTTCGAGTATCTCCGTGTCGCCCGGGCGGCTCTCGTGGCCGGTCGCACCGGGCAGGCGCAACAATCGCTGGAAATGGCGGAGACCCGGGCACTTGATCGATGGTTGTTGCAGGACCAGATCAACACGCCCAGCACCAGCGTCACCGTCGGCCGGATCCGTGACGCGCGTCTTGCCCTGGGCAATCGGGACACCTCCCAGGCGATCCGACTGATCGACCTTGCGCTGGCCGGCTGACGTCCGAGCCGGTCCGATGCGGATCGGACCGGCGATGGGCGCCTACATCGCCGTGTGTCCTCGCGACCGGGAACATGGCAGGACATGATCACGCCGAGCGGACCTTATCAGCGTGTCGATCATGCGATCGAAGAAACAGCGTGTGCTGATGCGATTGAACAAGTAACCAGATCGCTTTTTCGTTTCCAATCTGAGTGATACCGCTCTACTGTCTGGTTAGGGCGCGGTCCCGTCGGTCCGCTCCCTGATGGAGTGTAGTACAATCGATACAGAACGCGCTGCCCCCGCCGGAACGATCGACGAACCATCCGCCCCTCTGTTCACAAGCCCCCCCGGATTTTGGCGCACCGCTGTTGGATTTTGGCGCGACCCCGGTGCCAGCGTGGCGTGGCTGTTCACGGCGCTGCTGGTCGGCAGCGTGGTTCTGCAACTGGTGCTGCAATTTCGGTTGAACTACTGGAGCCGCGATTTCTTCGACGCGTTCGGCCGCCGCGACGCCGACGCACTGCGCGTGGAGGCGATCTCCTTTCTGGCACTTGCCGCCATGAGTATCGGCGTGGCGGTGCTGACCGTCTGGGCGCGGATGACGACCCAAAGGAAATGGCGTGCCTGGCTGACCCGGCTGTTGATGGACCGGTGGTTGGCCAACAAGAACTTCCGGCAACTGACCTTCGCCGAAGGGGAGGATCGCAATCCCGAGTTCCGCATTGCCGAGGATGTTCGCGTGGCAACCGATGTCCCGGTCTTCCTCGCCACTGGCCTGCTGACGGCGATCCTGAACGCGATCCTGTTCATCGGCATTCTATGGAGCGTCGGGGGCGACCTCGATATCGAAGTCCTCGGCTTTGCTTTGACCGTGCCGAAATATCTGGTCATCACCGTCGGCGTCTATTCCGCGATTTTGACCCTGGCGATGACCGTGATAGCCCGGCGTATGACGCATGTCATCGCCGGAAAGAACGCGGCCGAGGCGCAATTCCGCGCCGTTGCGACCCATCTGAGAGAGCATGGGCGGACCGACGACAGGACGAAACAGCAGGACAAGGTGGATCTCGTGTTCACCGACGTCATTCTCCGGTGGCGGCGTTTGTGCGGTCAGATCATGCGCACCACGGTGATCTCGCAGGGCAATGTCCTGGCGGCCCCGATCATCGGCTGGGTGTTGTGTGCCCCAAAATACCTGGTCGACACCATGTCGCTCGGTGAGGTTGCCCAGGTCGTGGCGGCCTTCGTCGTCGTGCAAGCGGCACTCAACTGGCTGGTCGACAACTATCCGGGCCTGGCGGAATGCCTGTCATCGATCAATCGCGTCGATTCCTTGCTGGCCGCGTTGGATGAGATCGAGCAGGACGAACCGGTTCCGGCCAATGTGGGGTAGGAGCGATCACGGATGCATGTCGACGATCTTCCCGAGGAAGTCCACCGCTTCGGTCCTTGTTGCCCGGATCCCTGGAGCCGATGCTTGTCCGCATCCGGTCGTCATTCAAGTGGAATGGGTCGCCCGCCCCGGCCGCCTCCAAAAAACCATCACAACCGAGTGCTTGCGAACCGGCCCCCTTAAGCCTATGTGGGGCCGCCAAGGTCGCGGAAAGGTCTACCGCCCATGGCGCTCGATATCGAATCTCAGTCCCTCACGGCTTCGGCCCCCTTCGCAGCGGATCGTGGCGCATCGCGCCCGCTGTCCTCTCGGATCGAAGAAGCCTTCGCCTTCGACGACGTGCTTATCGTGCCCGCCTACTCGCAGATCCTGCCCGGCTCGGCCCGCACCACGACGCGGCTGACCCGCGCCATCTCCCTGAATATCCCAATCATTTCCGCCGCCATGGACACCGTCACCGAATCCGAAATGGCCATCACCATGGCCCAGCTCGGAGGCATGGGCGTCATCCACAAGAACCTGACGCCGGACGAACAGGCCGCCCAGGTGCGCCGCGTCAAGAAATTCGAGTCGGGCATGGTGGTCAACCCGCTGACCATCCACCCCGACCAGACGCTCGCCGACGTGAAGGCGCTGATGTCGATGCACCACATCAGCGGCATCCCGGTGGTGGAGCGGGAAACCAATCGTCTGGTCGGCATCATCACCAACCGCGACGTCCGCTTCGCCACCGATCCGTCGCTGAAAGTGTATGAGCTGATGACGCGGGAAAACCTCGTCACCGTCCACGGCGAATGTGGCCCGGAGGAGGCGCGCAGGCTGCTGCACAAGCACCGGATCGAGAAATTGCTGGTCGTCGACGAAGCCTATCGCTGCATCGGCCTGATCACGGTCAAGGACATGGACAAGGCGGAATCGCACCCGCTGGCGAACAAGGACGAACTCGGCCGCCTGCGTGTGGCCGCCGCGACCGGCGTGGGGGAGGACGGGCAGATCCGTGCGCTTGCCCTGATCGCCGCCGGGGTCGATGTGATCGTGGTGGACACGGCGCACGGCCACTCGCAAGGCGTGCTGGCGGCGGTGGAGGCGATCAAGAAAGCCTCGAACGCCGTGCAGGTGATCGCCGGCAATGTGGCCACGCCGGAAGGGGCGCGGGCCCTGATCGAGGCCGGCGCGGACGCGGTGAAGATCGGCATCGGCCCAGGCAGCATCTGCACCACACGTGTGGTGGCGGGCGTGGGCGTGCCTCAGTTCACCGCGGTGCTGGAAACATCGGCGGCATGTCGGGAACAGGGCGTGCCGGCGATCGCCGATGGCGGGATGAGGACCAGCGGCGACATCGTGAAGGCCATCGCGGCGGGGGCGGATTCGGTGATGGTCGGCAGCCTGCTGGCCGGCACGGATGAAGCGCCGGGGGAGGTGTTCCTGTATCAGGGCCGCTCCTACAAGTCGTATCGCGGCATGGGAAGTATTGGTGCGATGGCGCGTGGTTCGGCGGATCGTTACTTCCAGCAGGACATCAAGGACCAGTTGAAACTGGTGCCGGAAGGGATCGAGGGGCGGGTAGGCTACAAAGGCCCGGCGTCCAACGTCATCCACCAGTTGGTCGGCGGCCTGAAAGCCGGCATGGGCTACACCGGCAGCGCCAATATCGAGGATCTGCAACAGAACACCCGCTTCCGCCGCATCACCGGCGCCGGCCTGCGCGAAAGCCACGTGCACGACGTGGCGATCGACCGGGAGGCTCCGAACTACCGTGCCGATT
>CAMATI010000200.1 GCA_945861095.1 Asaia bogorensis
GATCATCGCACCACTTGACCATTACGTCAGAGCGCGGCTCCGTCCTGCCTGAGTGGCAGGTGCACCGAAAGTCGCGGAGCGCTGCCGATAGGATCAACCGGCTTGGGGAACCCAAGACCGGCGTGCCCACGGTTTTGCCCCTATTACCACCGTTGCCGGTAAGCCTTTGCGCGATCACCTGGAAGCCATCGACCACTATGATGCCATCCGCTACGTGCGAGACCTTGCGCGCCGGTCAGAGACGCTGACCGAGACCGACTTAAGCAACCTGCATCGCCTCGTCATGCTGAGATCCGATCCTGAGATTGCAGGGCGTTATGCCGACCAGGGACGTTATGTGCTGACCGATTCCGGGCGTCACACCTTCCCATCTCCGGCGGAAATTCCGGCGTTGATGGGGGACTTCACCGTTTGGTTGTCTGGCGCGGCTAACACTCCGGAAAATGCCTTTACCGCGCATCGGCGGTTGGTGGACATACACCCGTTCAACGACGGCAATGGTCGGTCGGCGCGCCTGCTGATGAACCTGATCCTGATCCGTGGCGGTTATCCGCCCGTCGCGGTGCGACCCATGGACAGGGAGGCCTATTTGCTCGCTTTACAGCAGCCTCGAGGCGACGGCGGTGAGGCGACCTTCGATCGACTCCTTCTTGAACGTCTGAGCGCGACGCTGGATGAGTGCCTGAGAGCCATGCGAGACGCGATTGCGACACCGGGATCGGACCGCCAGACGTGATGGATGGGCCAACTGCCGAGGGTATCAGCAAGAGCCATCAACCGACGGACCGCCCGTGGCAGCGTATTATTGCCAACCGCCCCAACCACTGACCTATGGGTGGCCGCTGTCATTGCGAGCGCAGCGAAGCAATCCAGGGTCTCGGCGCCATTGATCCTTTTGCCCTGGATTGCTTCGCTTCGCTCGCAATGACAGCGGCCGTTGTCGCATGGGTCATTGTTTCGGTCGGTTGGCAAAATACCAACCGCCCGAACCATTGATCGACGCCTTCCCACTTCGTTGTAGACCGCGAAGCGCCGCTTCCTACCCCTGAAACTCCGGCGTCGGGAACAGCAGCGGCAGCGCGCTGTGGGCGTGCGGCATCGACACCGCCGGCGCGCCGCGATGCACGAAGGATGGGTTCAGTTCCCCAAGGCTGCGCGCACCGGCCAGGGCCATCGCGACGCCCATTTCATGTTCCAGCAATTCCAGCATCTTGTGCACGCCGGCATCGCCGTCCGCCGCCAGGGCATAGCAATACATCCGCCCCATGCCGATGGCGTCGGCCCCCAGCGCGATGGCCTTCACGATATCCGTGCCGCGGCAGAAACTGCCATCGACCAGCACCTTGGCGCGACCGCGCACCGCGGCCATCACCTCCGGCAGCACGTCCATCGAACCGCGACCGTGATCCAATTGCCGTCCGCCATGGTTGGACACGTAAACCCCGTCAACGCCATGCTCGCAGCACAGCGCCGCGTCCTCGCCGGTCGCAATGCCCTTCAAGATCAGCGGGATGGAGTGCTTGTCCTTGAAATGCTTCACATTGTCCCATGTGAATCCAGCCTGCCAGGACTGCCCGGTGGCGGTGGCGCGCCACGGCTTCACGAAGCGGCCGGTGATGTCGCGTTCCCGCCGCGAATAGGCCGCCGTATCGACGGTGATCGCGAACGCGTCGAAACCGTGATCGACCGCCCGCTTCACCACATCGTCGATCCAGGCATTGTCGCCTCGGACATAGAGTTGGAAAATCTTCGGACCGCTCGCCGCCGCGGCCACCGCTTCCAGACCCGGATGCGTCACCGAGCTTGCCATGATCGGAATGCCAAACGCGGACGCCGCGCGTCCGGCGGTCGCCGCACCACCCGGATCGAACGATTCCAGGGACCCGACGGGCGCCAGGAACATCGGCAGGCGCAGCTTGCGGCCGAACAGGGTCGTGCTGGTATCGATCTTAGATACGTCGACGCACACCCGCGGGCGCAGTGCGATCGAATCGAGCGCCAGGCGGTTGCGCCGCAACGTCGTCTCGGTTTCCGTGGCGCCGACCAGATAGCCCCAGATATGGTCGGACAGCTTGGCGCGCGCCGCCGGCAGGAATTCATGCAGGCATTGGAAGTCGCCCGTCGGCTCAAAAAGATGCTTGGCTTCAGCTTCATCCATCGTCGTTCACTCCGGTCACGATTGGCGTCATAGGGCATCCGGACGGCGCATTTCGCAAGTCCCCGGGGGGAGCACGGGTACGGGGAAGCTGGGCCGGTCCAAACGATCAGACCCGCATGGCGGTGATGCGATCAGACCGCCACCGCGGGCACCGCTGGTTCGCGCGCATCGCCCGGACGGGTTTCCGGCATCGCCACGAACACCAGCACCAAGGCGGCAACCCCCGCGCCGGCCAGGCCGAAAAACGCCCATTCGTGCCCGACGTAATCGGACACCAGACCAGCCGCGGTCGTGCTGAGCGTGGCGCCCAGCCCTGCCGCCAGTCCGATCGAGCCGATCGCCAGGTTCAAATGCCCGGTTCGGCGCGTCAGATCGGCGGCGATCAGCGGCATCATCAGTCCGAACACGGTCGCGCTGACGCCATCCAACGCCTGATAGAGCACCAGAAGCGTTGCATCCGGCGCGGTGGAAAACAGCAACGCCCGCAGCGGCAGCGCGGCAAACCCCACCAGCAGCACCGGACGCCGCCCGATCCGCTGCGCCAGGGCGCCCACCCAGGGCGCGAACAGCGCCACGATCGCCTGCGGCAGGACGATGCTGGCCGAAACGGCGAAATCCGTCTCCGTCGTGCGCAGGGCCAGTTCGTTGAGCGCCAAGGGCAGCATCGCCGCGTTCGCCAGATGGAACAGCAGCGCGCACAGGGCAAATGCGTGCAGCGCCGGCTCCCGAAAAATCCGCCAGGGCGCGACGCCTTCCGCATCCGCCTCGGCGCTTCGTTCGCACCCAAGCAATGGGGGGGGCCGTTCGGCGCCGAGGCGCAGCAGATAGACCATGGCCAGTGCCGGCAGTACCAAAAGCGCGGAGGTCCAGAAGACCATGGCCTCGTTGGAATAGTAAGCCACGACTCCCAGCATGCCGCCCGCCGCGGCATTGCCGATGGAGGCATAACGGGCATTCATGCCAAGCCTCTGGCCGAACGCGGCATGGCCGCAGGATGCCAGGGTCATGGCGGCGATTACCGGAATCATCACCGCACTGGCGACCGCGTGCATGATTTCGGCGATCCAGATCGAGGCAATTGTGGCCGGCATCGCGAAGATCACCGCGGCACCGGCGAGCATCAGCAGCGCCGCCGTGGCGATCACACGGGTGCGGGTCCAGGAGTCGACGAGGATGCCCGCGGGGAGTTGTGCCAACAGGGCGACCCCGGTGCCGACGCTCAAGGCCAGACCGATATCGGTCTCGTCCCAATGCTGACGGGTCAGCCAGACCGCGACGAAGGGACCGAAGCCGGTTTGAATCGCGGCGAGGAAGAAATTGAGGCCGTTGAGCCCGAAGCGGCTGCAGGCGGAGTCCATGCGGGTGGGAGACTTTCCTCGGGTCGTGGCGGTGGGTTCGCCATTGGGCCGAGTATGCCGCAATTGGGGGGCGGTGGAAGGGCGGGGCCTTCAGCCCCGGACCCCGACCAGGGGCTTTGCCCCTGGACCCCACCAAAGGCGCGGCCTTTGGAATGCGATTCGTTTGGTGCCTTGCAGGATGGGGCCTCCCCGGACGTTTCAGCGTCCGGGTAGGCCCCATCCTGCAAGGCACCAATGGTCCGGGTTCCAAGGACCGCAGCCCTTGGTGGGGGTCCAGGGGGCACCGCCCCCTGGTCGGGGTTCCGGGGCGGAAGCCCCGCCCTTAAACCGCCCGCAACCGCCGGTTCGGCTGCGCCAAGGTCTCGTAGACGTCCACATAGTCCTCCGCCATCCGACGCGCGGTAAACCGCCGATCGAACGTCGCCCGCACCGTGGCGCGATCCAAGGTATGCACCCGATTGACCGCGGCAACCGCCTCATCGACGTCCCGCACGATGAACCCGGTAACGCCATCGTCAATCACCTCGGGCACCGAGCCGCAGTTGAACGCGATGATCGGCGTTCCGCAGGCCATGGCCTCGATCATGACCAGGCCGAACGGCTCCGGCCAGTCGATCGGGAACAGCAGCATCTGCGCGCCCGACAGGAAGTCGGGCTTTTGCGAGTCGTTGATCTCGCCGATGAACTCGACATTCGGGTTGTTCTGGATCAGCGGCTTGATCTCGTTGTCGTAATACGCCTTGTCGGCATTATCGACCTTGGCGGCGATCTTCAGCTTCAGCCCCGCCCGCCCGGCGATACGGATCGCGCGATCGACTCCCTTTTCCGGAGAGATACGACCCAGGAACGCCGCGTATTCCTGCTTGACCGGTTGGGGCGTCAGCAGATGGGCCGGCATGCCGTGCAGCACCGTGCGCACCCAGTTCAGACCCGGGATCGGCAGGCGTTGGTTGTTGGAGATCGACACGAACGGCGCTTCCGGGAAGGTGCCGAACACGTCGATGAATTCCTGCACATCCAGCCGCCCGTGCAAGGTCGTCAGGAACGGCACGTTCTGCCGGCCGAACAGCGACAGCGGGAAGTAGTCGATGTGAAAATGCAACACATCGAACTCGTCCTTGCGCCGGTAGATCAGCTCGATCATGCGGTAATAGGTGGCGACCCAGTCCTTCACCGACGGATCGAGTCGCAGCGCCTGCTCTCGCATCGGCGCAAGCGTAGCGGACGTGATGGAATCGCCGCTGGCAAACAGGGTCACGTCATGGCCCATCGCGACCAGTTCCTCGGTCAGCGAGTAGACGACACGTTCCGTCCCGCCATACAGCTTGGGCGGCACGGCTTCGAACAGCGGCGAAATCTGAGCAATACGCATGGAGGGCCGGCCCCGACGTTACTATGGGTTGAAAAGTAGTCCGCGCTTCATGTCTTTCACTTGACTTCGTATCCCGGAAGCGCTTATCGTTGATCGGTTATAGTTTCTGAATGTGGCGAAAACTCGGCGCCCCCGTGCCAATATCAGGACGCCCGTCGCGGGCCGCCGATATAAGGGGGCCAATCTCACGGTGCCGATTTCGCGGCAGGCGGTCCGGGTCCGCTGTCTCACCCCGGGTCAGGAGCCCGCCCTCATGGCGACGATCGAACCCATCCCCCTTGTCCGGCCGCAACCGAAGGATGCGCCGCCGACCGCCATGTCCGCCGCCACCCTGAGCGGACTGCGCGGACGCCCGGTCGCGTTCCTGTACAATTACATGCGGGCACACCCGATCGGGCATCTGACCGTATTGACATCCGTCCTGCTGGCGGTGGCGTGCAGCGTCTCTACCCAATATGGCATGAAATACCTGATCGACGTCGTGTCCAGCGGCCGGGATGTTGGCGGGTCATTGGTTTGGGGGGCGTTCCTGCTGTTGTGCGGCCTGGTCGCGGCGGACAACCTGTTGTGGCGAGTCGGCGGATATGCCGCCCATCGCACCTTCGTCGCCGTCACCGGCGATATCCGCCGCGACCTGTTTGCCCATCTGTCCGGCCACTCCCCCAGCTTCTTCGCCGAACGCCTGCCGGGATCGCTCTCCAGCCGCATCACCGCGACCTCCAACGCCGCCTTTGCGATCGAAAACACCGGCGCCTGGAACGTATTGCCGCCCATCGTGGCGGTCAGTTTCGCGATCCTGTTCATCGGCTCGGTCAACCTGCCCTTGGCCTTTTCTCTGCTCGCCTTCGCCGCGGGCCTGGGGACCCTAATCTTCTGGCTCGCCGGACACGGCACCAGGCATCACCGCAGCTTCGCCACCAAGGCTGCCGCGGTCGATGGGGAACTGGTCGACGTCATCTCCAATTTCGGCGTGGTGCGGGCGTTCGGCGCCACCTTCCGCGAGCAGCGGCGAATCGGGGAAACCATCGGCCAGGAAATGACGACGCGCCGGCGGAGCCTTTACTATCTGGAGCATCTGCGGCTGATCCACGCCGTGCTGACGGCGCTGCTGACCGCCGGCGTGGTCGGGTGGGGCATCATGCTGTGGCAGCGCGGCCAGGCCAGCGTCGGCGATCTGGTGCTGATCACATCCCTGGCGTTCACGATCCTGCATGGCACCCGCGACCTGGCGGTGGCGCTGGTCGATCTGACCCAGCATGTCGCGCGGCTGGAAGAAGCGATCGGCGCGCTGCTGATCCCGCACGAACTGCCCGACCGCGAAGATGCCGGCCCGCTGCTGGCCGGACCGGGCCAGGTGGTGTTCGACAAAGTCGGCTTCGCCTATCCCAACCGCCCCGCCGTGCTGCGCGATTTCGAGCTCACCATCGCACCGGGCCAACGCGTCGGGCTGGTCGGGTATTCCGGCGCCGGCAAGTCCACCGTGCTGGCGCTGCTACAGCGTTACTACGATGTTTCCAGCGGCCGGGTCATGATCGACGGCCAGGACATCCGCGACGTGACGCAGGAAAGCCTGCGCCACATCATGGCGATCGTGCCGCAGGACATCTCGCTGTTCCATCGCAGCGTCATGGAAAACATCCGCTATGCCCGCCCGGAGGCGACGGAAGCCGAGGTGCTCGCCGCCGCCGAGATGGCGCATTGCCGGGACTTCATCGAGGCGTTGCCGGAAGGCTTCACCACCATGGTCGGCGATCGCGGCGTAAAATTGTCGGGCGGCCAGCGCCAGCGCCTGGCGATCGCGCGCGCGCTTCTGAAGGACGCACCGATCCTGCTGTTGGATGAGGCGACCAGCGCGCTGGACAGCGAATCCGAACACGCCATCCAGGCGGCTTTGGACAAACTCATGAGCGGGCGGACCGTGATCGCCATCGCCCATCGGCTGTCCACCCTGCAACGCTTCGACCGGATCATCGTCATGGATCACGGCCGGATCGTCGACGATGGCGCACCGGACGAACTCGCCGCGCGTGCTGGGCCCTACCGCGACCTGTTGCGCAAGCAGCGCATGGACCCGGTGGCGACCGCCGCGTAAGATCAGATCCTGTCTGCCGGCTCGTCTCTTGGGGCCGGCACGGAGCGGGGGTGTCGAAGTGCCGGCGGGAGAAAATTCTCCCCCTCCCCTTGTGGGAGGGGGTTGGGGGGAGGGGTAACGACGCACGATCATTGCGTTAAACCCCTCCCCCCCAACCCCCTCCCACAAGGGGAGGGGGAGAAAGTTCTCCGCCGCCGCGATGTGCGAATGCCGTGGGGTCAGCGCCCGGGGGCAATCTCTCCCCGCGAAACGAAGGGGAGAGTGCCGAGTTGTCCCGCCTTGTCGTCGTGTCCAACCGCGTCGCCCCGATCCAGGAGGGTGAGGCCACCGCCGGGGGCCTCGCCGCTGGGGTGCTCGATGCGCTGAAACAGAAGGGCGGGCTTTGGTTCGGCTGGAGCGGCGATGTCGTCGATCAGCCGGTGCCGCGACCGGAGCGCACCGTCGGCCCGATCACCCTGTTCACCATCGACCTGTCGCGGCGGGATTACGACGAATTCTATCGCGGCTTCGCGAACGGCACGCTCTGGCCCGTGCTGCATTACCAAATCGGGCTCGGCCGCTTCGAATGGCCGGAATTCGCCGGATATCGCCGGGTCAACGACCTGTTCGCCGACGGGCTGGCAGCCCTGTTGCGTCCCACCGACCTGGTCTGGGCGCATGACTACCACCTGCTGTGCCTGGCCGACTCGCTGCGCGCGCGCGGTGTGACCAACCGCATCGGGCTGTTTCTGCATACCCCGTTTCCGCCCCCCGGCGTCTTCATGACCATCCCGGCGCATGCGGACCTGATCCGTGCCATGTGCCAATACGACCTGGTCGGCTTCCAGACCGAGATCGACCGTTCTGCCTTCATCGACTACGTGCTGCGCCATGCCGGCGGCACCGCGCTGGAAAGCAGGGGCATGCGGAACGGCTCGTTGGCGGTGTTCGATCGGGTCGTGCGCACCGGCGTCTACCCGATCGGCGTGCATGTCGATGAGGTCCGCGCTCAGGCAGAAACCCCGGTCAACCGCCGCTTCGCCACCCGCATGCGCGCCAATCTGATGGAACGCCTGATCCTGAGCGTGGATCGGCTGGACTACTCCAAGGGCCTGCGCCAGCGCTTCGCCGCGTTCGAGCGCTTCTTGGCCGAAAACAAGGACCAGCACGGGCTGGTCACCTTCATGCAGATCGCCCCGCCGTCACGGTCCGATATCGAGACCTATCAGGTCATACGCCGCGAACTCGAAGGCGAGGCCGGCCGGGTCAATGGCCGCTTCGCCGAGGTGGATTGGGTGCCGCTGCGCTATCTGAACCGCGGTTTCCCGCGCAACGTGCTGATGCCGCTATACGCCGAAGCGCAGGCCTGCCTGGTGACGCCGTTACGCGACGGCATGAACCTGGTGGCCAAGGAATATGTCGCGGCCCAGGACCCCGAAGATCCGGGCGTGCTGATCCTGTCGGAATTCGCCGGCGCGGCACGAGAGTTGGACGCGGCTCTGCTGGTCAATCCCTATGACGAAGCCGGGATGGCACGCGCGATGGTGCAGGCTTTGTCCATGGCGGTGGAGGAACGCCAGGAACGCCATCGGTCGATGATGGCGGTAATGCGGGAGAACAGCCTGGAGCGCTGGCGCGACCGGTTCGAGGCGGATTTGCGCAGCGGCTGAGGATCCCGGTTCCGTGTCTGTGCCTTATGCCTGACTGGGACGCGCGGGCGCGTTCTTGCGGCCCCATCCACGGTTCAGAAGCCATCCGCACGCGCCACCGAGGACCAGCCAGAACACCAGGTTGGTTCCGATCGACAGGATGGCGAAATCCCGCATCAACATGGCCGGGACCAGATCGGTCCCCTCGGGCGGCGGAACAGCCAAGGCATGGGGAAACCCCAGCACGACCAGCCCCAGAATCCGCGACCATCGGTTGGCGTGAGTGCCGAAGATCAGCCACAGGCCGCAAGCTGTGGCGATGACGGTGCCGGCCCACCAAATCTGGCGCAGATGCAAATCGCCCACCGCCGCACCCGGCGGCTTCGGCGGCAACCCCAGGGCCGGCGCAAGAACGAAACAGGCGAACCCCGCCAAGCCCCACAGCACACCTCGCCGAAGATCCACCGCGGCCCCGCTGAGCGTGATCCCGGCGAGCAGGATCGCGGCAAACCCAATGCCGCTGATAACGGTCGTCACGGCGGTCAGACCGATCCGCTGAAACCCAGGGGATGGCTGCCAACCCTCGTCATCGTGAACATGGGCATGGGCGACCGGTTCGGACCGCGATCCCACGCCAGCAACCGCATACCCCTGCCCGCTCGGCGACGGTGTCGACGGTGTGGGTGGATGAGCATGAGGTTGCACGACCTGGGCCAGATCCTCGAACCCCTCCGCCCGTTCGATCAGGGGGACGATGGTGAGGTGCTGCACGACAAACAGCACCAGGCCAGCGAGGAGGCCCGCCGACAACGCGATCGCGATCAGGCGTCGAAAATGATCCATGACAGCCTCGCGTCCAGTATCCGCGTCCAACGGCACCGACCAAGCTCAATACCCTAAGGACAACACCAAAAGGTCAGCGCCGATCGTCGGAGGCCAGGGTCAGTGGCAGGGAAATCCGGTCGCATGGCGGGTGTCGTGCGCCGCGTTGTGGACGGCGCTCGCTTCCACGAAGCCGACCCCGTACAGCACCACCAGCCCGAAGCCCAGCAGGGCCAGCACCGGCAGATGTCGGGCGACCGAGACAAAATCCACAAAACGCGCGGTTAGGGCCTGCATTTGGGTCTCCTGGCGAATGACAAATCGTTCATATCAGCAATCGGTCAGGTCAGAAACACCCCGCCATTCACATGCAGCACCTGCCCGGTGGTGTAGCGCCCGTCCGGGCCGGCGAAATAGCGCACCGCGGCGGAAATTTCGTCTACCGAGGCTTTGCGCCCGAGTGGGATACCACGATCCGCCAGTGAACTGGGTGCGGGTCCGCCGGCCGAGGCGCCGCGCACGGTATCCACCGCGCCAGGTGCCACGCAGTTGCAGGTGATCTGATGCGGCGCCAGTTCGATGGCAAGCGCGCGCATCAGCCCCTCCAGCCCCGATTTCGACGCCGACACATGGCAGCGATTGGGCGTGCCGACATGGGTGGAGATGCCGGACAGCGCCACGATTGCCCCACCCCCTCGCCCGATCATGTGCGGCACCGCGGTGCGGGCCAGGATGAACGCCCCATCCAGCGCGACCGAGAGGATTTCCCGCCATTCCGCCAGGCTCATTTGCAGGAACGGGGTCTGGCGACGCAGCCCGGCATTGCTGACCAGGATGTCGATGCCACCGAACGCGGCGACCGCGTCGGCGACCATCTGCGCGGTCGTGGCTTCATCGGACACGTCCGCCATGCAGCCGATGGCCTGCCCGCCCATGGTGTTGATCTCGGCCACGACCGCGTCCACGGCGGACCGGTCGGAGCGGCCGTTGACGACGATGGAGGCACCTCGGCGCGCGAGGTCCAGCGCGATGGTGCGGCCGATGTTCTTGCCCGCGCCGGTGACCAGCGCGACCTTGCCGGCGAATGTCTGGTCCATGCTCATGCCGCCCTTAAAATCATATCGGCGCCCTTTTCGGCGATCATGATCACCGTGGCGTTGGTGTTGCCGGACACCACCGTCGGCATGATCGACGCATCGATCACCCGCAGCCCGTCCAGGCCTTTCACCTTCAGATCGATGTCCACCACCGATTTCGGTCCCGGCCCCATCATGCAGGTGCTCGTCTGATGGAACGTGGTGCCGGCGGTTTGGCGCACATGCTCCAGCAGGTCCTCATCGGAGGCGGCCTGCGGTCCGGGGAAGATTTCCTCCGTCACGTATTGGCGCATCGCCGGGGTGTTGAACACCGCGCGCGACACCTTCATGCCGGCGATGATCGTGTCCTTATCCGCCTGGGTGGACAGATAGTTGGGCTGCATCGCCGGGGGTTGTTCCGGATCGGGCGACGTGATCCGCAGCCAGCCGCGGCTTTCCGGGCGGCACGGAATGGCCGACAGGCTGCACGCCGGGAAGCGGTGCATCGGTTCACCGACCTTGGGCGCGCTGCCGGCGAGGAACTGGTATTGCACATCCGGGCTTTCCAGCTCCGGGCGGGTCTTCACGAACAGGCCGATCGGGCCGGCGCCGGTCATCAGCGGGCCCTTGCGCGCCAGCATCCACTCGGCGCCCGCGTAAATCCGCCGGAGCCAGTTGTGGTAGATCTCGTTCATCGTGATGGTGCCGGGCTTGCACTTATAGATCATGCGCCCGCCGATATGGTCCTGCAGATTCTCCCCTACGCCGGGCAGATCGTGCTTCACCTCGATGCCCAGGTCTTGCAGCAACCCGCCCGGGCCGATGCCCGACAATTGCATGATCTGCGGGGAGTTGATGGTGCCGCCGCACAGCAGCACCTCCCGCTTCGCGCGCGCCTCTCGCATCACGCCGTACTGGCTGTAGCTGATGCCGACGGCGCGCTTGCCCTCCAGCAGCACCTTGTGGGTCAGAGCATGGACTTCGATTTGCAGGTTGCGGCGGTGCTTGATCGGATTGAGGTAGCCGACGGCGGCCGAACAGCGGCGGCGGCCCTTCACCGTGACCTGCAACGGGCCGACGCCTTCCTGCACCGCGCCGTTGAAGTCGGGGTTGAACGGATACCCCGCCTCTTGCGCTCCGGCGATGAAGGCATCGTGCAAAGGATGGTCGGTTTTCAGGTCGGACACGCCGAGGGGGCCGCCGTGGCCGTGGTAGTCGTTGGCGCCGCGCTCCTGGTCCTCGGCCTTGCGGAAATAAGGCAGCACGTCGTCATAGGACCAGCCGGCATTGCCCAACTGGCGCCAGAGATCGAAATCCTGGCTCTGGCCGCGAATATAGATCAGGCCGTTGATGGATGAGGATCCGCCCAGCACCTTGCCGCGGGGCCAGGAGATGCGGCGGTTGTGGAGTTCGGGCACCGGCTCGGTTTCGAAATACCAGGCGACCTTGGGGTTGTAGATGTTGCGGTAGAAGCCGGCGGGGATATGAATCCAGGGGTCGGTGTCCTTGCCGCCGGCTTCGAGCAGCAGGACCCTCGTGTTGGGATCGGCGGAGAGGCGGTTGGCTAGGACGCAGCCGGCGGACCCGGCACCGACGATGATGAAGTCGTAGTCTTGCGCTTCGGCCATGGTGGTTCCCCTGGTTGTGGGGGAAGGATGGCGGGAAAGTTGGTGTGGGGGAAGGGCGGGGCTTCCGCCCCAACGGCCCTTGGGGACCCCGACCAGGGGCTTTGCCCTCTACAAGCGGGCACGTTGGTAACACTTTAGACCAGGAACGTCGGTAACACAATTCCTGTTTTGTTCTTCTTGGCGTCACCCGGATTGTCCTGGCCCGATCGGGCCAGGACAATCCGGGTGACGC
>CAMATI010000201.1 GCA_945861095.1 Asaia bogorensis
CATTCATCGATAGACGGCGGCATCAGGAAGCCGGTTAGGCGATCGGTGGGGCGGAAGTTGCTCATTGGCGGCATCCGGGGAGGGAGCGAATCGACGTTACGATTCTAACATGAGCCTCCGGTGGGCGTAAGTCCGACAGGCTGCTAGGATCTGTTCGTCCGCCCAGGCTTTCTCGGGCGGTTCGCTCAGGCGCTGCTGAAGCTGCAAGCTGCGGTCGCCGCGCTGGATCACGCCGGTGCGCTCTACATATGTCATCGACGGCAGCAGCACGTCGGCGTGTTCCAGCACCCCGTCGGCCAGGAAACTGTCGATGACGATGTTGAACGACCGGCCCATGCGCCGAGCCCAGTGGCCGACTCGGGGCATGTTCTTGGTCATCTGCGTGCCGACGAACAGGAAGCAATAGATCCTGTCGTCTTCGGCCATCTGAGAGACCGGCGTGCCCTTGTGGGCGGGAATATTGTCGACTGGAAGGTCCAGCACACGCGCCAGGGCGTCCCGATGCGCCGGATTGTCGGGATCGTGGTTGAAGACCAGCTTGCGGCCGTTGAAGCCCATCATCAATTCGCTGGTGGCGTTGGACTGCCCGGCCACCCGCATGGATCCCGCCCCGCGCCGCCCGACCGCGCCGGTCAGCAACAGCAGATTGAGGTTGGTGGAAAACCCGTACGCCCCGGTCGATTGGTTGACGCCCATGCTGGAAACGAACGCCACGCGCGGGCGGTGCCCATCCTGGGGCTTCGCGATCAGTTCGGCATAGCGGCGGATCATGGCGGCCAGTTCGGTCACGTCCTGGCCGGGCAAGGCGATGCTGGCGGCGGCATCCTCGGGACGGAAGCGGTCCTGGGCGCAGAGCGCGCGGAACGCCGCCTCGCTTTCGGGATCGACGCGGGCCTGGATACTGTCGCGGTCTTCCCAGCCATTGTCGAAGATCACCCGCGCGACGGCGAGGTTGAACTTCACGTCGCCGCCCTGGCGGAAGCGGACATGCAACGTACGCGGATCGTCGTCTTGCAGGTCGCTGACCGTGTCGCTGCGCACCGGATCGATCACGACCTTCACGGCGCGTGTGTTGCGCTTGATCTTCTCGTAGGCCTGCGGGAACGTGACATAGGCGTTGGTGCCGTGCATGACCGCCACGTCGCATTCCAGCAACTCATCGAATTGCCGCCAGGTGAAGCTGGCCTCGTTGCCGAAATTCAACTGATGCGCGGCGCCCGCACTGGTCAGGCAATGTTCGGAATTGGCCCCGATGGTGGGCAGGCGGAACACGAGCTTGTAGAGGCTCGCCATCCAGATCGCCTCGATCGTCTTTTGCCCATTGCCGTAGATCGCCACCGCGTCCGGTCCGACCCATTCACGCGCATGCAGGAACAGCCATGCGGCGCGGTCCAACGCCTCATCCCACGTGACTTCGCGCATCTTTCCGTCATGGCCGCGCAGCATCGGCGCGCGGATGCGGTCATCGGCGATGCCGCGGCGGGCGAGTCGCTTCACCCGTTCCTGGTCGCTGCCGGTCATCAGGGATGTCTTGCCCTTCACGCACAGCCCCAGGTCGGACAGCGGGAAGATTTTCGGCGAACCTTGTGCGTCCGGCTCCACGGTGTAGGGGCAGCCGACGCCGCAATAGCTGCACACGCTGGAATTGGCGCGCAAGGCGGTATCGCGTGCGCGCAGGCGCGGATCGTCGAGCACGGTGGGGTCTTCGGCGACCGCGGCGATGAAGGCAGCGGGGGGCAGGGTGAGCAATGCGTCGGGATTGATCCGGGTCGCGGTGGTGGTACCCTGTGTCATCGCTTGTTCGTCCCTGATTAAGACAGAGTTGCGCCCCGGCCGGACAGCGCTCCGCCAGCGTAGGGTCGGAGCTTCTTTACGCGGCCGTAGAGGCGGGGCGCAAGCATATGGCGGTAAGGTTGCGGTGATGGTGACTAAATTCACGCCATTTTTCACGATTCCTCACGCTGCGATCGGATGTGGAGCGGGAATCGTCTCTGACGATAATGAGAATTACTGTCAAATATACCGAGAATGAGAACCAATATCAGGATCAGTAAACCCTGCGGTATCGCGATGACGCGCAGACCCCATCATGCAACGCCGCGGCATTGAACATGGCGCGATCATCGGCGGCGAGGTCGCATTCGGCGTGCGGCCCTCGGCTGGTCGGACGCCTTGGGTCGCCGGTCCGGGGGGCGATCCGGCCTTCGCCGAGCCAAAACGCTGAACCAAAACGATGGTTTCCTCTCGATGTCATGTGGGATAATTCGCCCGAGACAGCGGCATCGATCCTCGGACAGGCTCCGGTGTCCGACACATGCTGAAACAGGAATCGTCCGCCATGATCGCCGCCGCCGCTGGCCCCGCGGGCCGATAGGCACCATATCCCGCACCCATGACCGATCCTATGACCGCCGGTGAGCGTCTGACGCCGCCAACCCCGCACAATCCCAACCGGGCCGACCCCACGGGCACGCCCGCACCCAATCGGGTTTCCCGGAAACGCCGCGGCCTGCTGGCGCGCCTGTTTCTCGGCCTTATCGGCGCGTTGTTCGGCATCCTGGTGCTGGTCGGTGCGCTGGGCGGCATCGGCGGCTTCGTGGCGTTCCAGCATTTCAGCGCCGACCTGCCGGATGTGGATGGGCTGAAGAACTACCAGCCCCCGGTCATGAGCCGGGTTTATGCGGGCGATTCGCGGCTGTTGTCGGAACTGGCGACCGAGCGACGGATTTTCGTGCCGGAAACCGCCATTCCGCAACTGGTGCGCCAGGCGTTCCTGTCCGCCGAGGATCAGAACTTCCTGACCCATCGCGGCGTCGACCCGATCGCCATCGTGCGCGCTGCGCTTCACAATTTTTCCCAGCGGGGGGAGGGGAAGCGGCCGGTCGGCGCGTCCACGATCACCCAACAGGTGGCGAAGAACATGCTGCTCGACAATGAGGTCAGCATCGCCCGCAAGATCAAGGAAGCCATCCTTGCCACCAGGATTGAAGAAAATCTGTCGAAAGAGCGCATCCTTGAGTTGTATCTGAACGAGATCTACCTTGGGCTGAGTGCCTATGGCGTCGCCGCCGCCGGGCATGCCTATTTCAACAAATCGTTGGATCAGTTGACCTTGCCGGAAGCGGCGTTCCTGGCGGCGCTGCCCAAGGCGCCCAACAACTACAACCCGTTCCGCTATCCCGATGCCGCCAAGGCCCGCCGCGACTGGGTGTTGGATCGGATGGCGGAAGACCGGGCAATTACGCCGGCTCAGGCGACCGCGGCGAAGGCCGAACCGATCCTGCCCACGGAATTCCGTCGCCAGCCGCCGATCCCGGCCGCCGACTGGTTCGCCGAGGAGGTGCGCCGGCAACTGATCGCTCAGTTCGGGCAGGCCAACACGACCCAGGGCGGGCTGATGGTGCGCACCAGCCTGGACCCGGTATTGCAACTCGCGGCGGAAAAAGCGCTGCGGGATGGGCTGATGGCCTATGATCGAAGGTTGGGCGGCTGGCGAGGCCCGGTGACGCAGATCCCGGCCGATCCAACCTTGGAGCGTGACTGGGCCCTGGCTTTGGGCAAGATCCCTCGCGCGCCCGGCATGCTGCCGGCATGGCGGCTCGCGGTCGTGCTGACGGCGAGCGATACGGAGGCACGGGTCGGTTGGCTGGAGCCGCAATCGGGCCAGCCGATCGGTACCACGGGGCAGCGCATCGGCGGCCTCGCTCTGGCCGACCTTGCCTGGGCGCGGCCGCTGCGGGATGGCAGACCCGGGGCCGCGCCGAAGAAGCTGACAGAGGTCGTGCGGCCCGGCGATGTGGTGATGATCGAGCCGCCGGCCGCCGGCGAATCCGCGGCGTCCGCCTCGCAGGCGGCGCCCGCCCCGCAGGTCAATCGCGCGCGTCCACCGCCGCCACCGCCGCCCAACCGGGTCGTTTTGCGGCAGATCCCGTTGGTGCAAGGCGCGCTGGTGTCCCTTAGCCCGATCACCGGCCGCGTTCTGGCCATGGTCGGCGGCTGGAGCTTCGAGCAGAGTCAGTTCAATCGCGCATCGCAGGCGTCTCGTCAGCCGGGGTCCAGCTTCAAGCCGATGGTCTACCTGGCGGCCTTGCAGAAGGGGATTTCGCCGAGCCAGCGGTTGTTGGACGCGCCTTTCGTGGTGGACACGGGGGAGGGGCGGTGGCGCCCGGGCAACTACACCGGCACCTTCGCTGGCCCGACGACATTGCGGGTCGCGTTGGAGAAGTCGCTGAACCTGGTGACCGTGCGGTTGGCCCATCAGGTCGGGATGCAGGCTGTGGCGGATACCGCGATCGCCTTCCACATGGTCGACAGCATGCCGCGGGTGTTGCCGGCGGCCCTGGGGGCAGTGGAAACCACCGTGATCCGCGAAGCCGGCGCGTTCGCGTCCCTGGCGGCCGGCGGGCGGGACGTGACCCCGACCCTGATCGACAGCGTGCAGGACCGCAACGGCCATGTGGTCTGGCGCAATCCGGCCATCGCCTGCGACACGTGTGACGACCCGTCGCGTCCGCCGGAGCTGACCGACACCCGCAAGCAGATCGCGGACGCGGCCAGCGTGTTCCAGTTGGTCACCATGCTGCAGGGCGCGGTGCAGCGGGGCACCGGAACGGCGGCGGCGAAGGGGCTCAATCGCCCGATCGCCGGCAAGACCGGCACCAGCCAGGATTTCATCGATGCCTGGTTTTCCGGCTTCACGCCCGACCTGGCCACCACGGTCTGGATCGGCTTCGATACGCCGAGCTCGCTGGGCAACAACGAAACCGGCGGCGGGTTGGCGGCGCCGATTTTCCGCGAGTACATGGCGGCGGCGATGCGGGATCGGCCGGTGCTGACCTTTCCGGTGCCGCCGGGCGTGACCATGGCCAGTTGGGATTCCGGCGCGGGCACCGTTACCGACGCGTTCAAGCCCAACCAGGTGCCAGGCGCGTCGGCCGCGCTGGGCGGCGGATTTGGCGGCGGCCCAGCGATCGAGGAAAGTGGCTCCGGCGCACCCCGCGCGGTGCATAGCGGGGTAGACAACACTCTGGGCGGCCTGTATTGACGCGCCCCTCGCGGGAGACTCTGGAAGCCCATGTCCGCTGAATCCGACGCCCTGAACGAACAGATCAAGCAGTCCGTGGCACTGCTGAGGAGGCATCTTTGACTGGGATGTCGCCGAAGCCCGCCTCGCGGAACTGAACAACCGCGCCGAAGACCCGGCGCTGTGGAACAACGCCGCCGCCGCGCAGAAGCTGATGCGGGAACGCAATCAGATCGCCGGCGCGATGGAGACCGTGCAGCGGTTGGAGACGGAGGTCGCCGATTCGCTGGAACTGATCGAGATGGCGGAGGCGGAAAGCGACGCGGCGATGGTCGCGGACGCGATGGCGGCATTGCACACGCTGGCCGAGGAAGCCAAGCGCCGCGAGATCGAAAGCCTGCTGTCCGGGGAGGCCGATTCCAACGACTGCTATATCGAATTGAACGCCGGCGCCGGCGGCACCGAGGCGCAGGACTGGGCGCAGATGTTGATGCGTATGTATATGCGCTGGGCCGAACAGCACGATTACAAGGTGCAGTTGCTGGAAGAAAGCGAAGGCGAGCAGGCCGGGATCAAATCCGCCACCCTGCAGATTACGGGCCCCAACGCGTATGGTTGGTTGAAGACCGAAGCCGGCGTCCACCGTCTGGTCCGCATCAGCCCCTTCGATTCGAATGCTCGGCGGCAGACCAGCTTCGCGTCGGTCTGGGTGTATCCCGTGGTCGATGACAGCATCGATATCGAAATCAACGAGGCCGATCTGAAGGTGGATACCTACCGGGCATCGGGCGCCGGCGGGCAGCACGTCAACAAGACGGAAAGCGCGATCCGCATCACGCATGTTCCGTCCGGCATCATTGTCGCGTGCCAGACCGATCGTAGCCAGCATCGCAACCGGGCCGCGGCGATGGAGATGCTGAAGGCGCGCATGTATGAGGCTGAGTTGCGGCGGCGAGAGGCCGTGACGGCGGCTCAGGAAGATGCCAAGACAGATATCGGCTGGGGGCACCAGATCCGCAACTACGTTCTTGCGCCGTATCAGTTGGTGAAAGATTTGCGGACCGGGGTGGAAAAGGGCAACCCGGACGCGGTGCTGGATGGCGCGCTGGACGATTTCATGGCGGCGGCGCTGGCGGCTCGGGCTGGGGCTACGCGGTCGGAGGCGAGTGCGCAGGCGCGGTAGGGTGTTTGGCCAAGGAATTGCCGGACGGCGGTTGGCGGGGCTCGATCGCGGCGTGTGTGTGCAAGGTGGCGTCGGCCTGGGTCGACCGTAAGGGGCGGGTTTGTTAATCCGATGGCAACCTCGGTACGGTATCGGTCCTGGCCATGCAGGATCTGGTTCATGTGTCGAGGTTCGTCCTTCACACCCTGGTGGGTGTGACGTTGTTCTCGCTGATCGGCGGGGCGACCATACTACTGCATTACGCTACGGGGTTGATTGAGTACAGTGGTGTGTCTCCCGGTATTGTTCGGACGATTCAGGCGCTGGAGCTGTGCGTTTTTGCTTCTGATGCGGTGTGTCTGGTGGTATTTGTGTGGTGTGAGACGTGGCGATTCCTTCGGGAAATCCTGCGTTCGGCAGCAGGAGGTGCCATGGCCAGACTGTTCGATGAGCGCATGATCCGGTGGGTCAAAGCCGAAGTGATGGACGCGACGGTGCTGTTCTTTGCGCCGGTTACCGCGATTGCGCGTTGGACTGTGCGCCTGTGTCGGCATCTGACCGGGCATCCGGTTGTCAAGGCGCCCACCCCATCATCCTGGGATCATCGCCGCCGTTCGGCTTGATTGGGCGTTGAGCTCTGACCGGTAGTCCGGGCATTCATCGAAGTACCGAGGCGCCGGGATCGGTAGCCATCAGGCGCATCCGCCACCGAGCACCCGACTGCCGCCGGCCCGCGTCGCCTGGGATGCCGGACTTGCCTTGTCGCGTTTCGCAGGCGCGGGACCGCGTGTCGCTGCTGTCACAATCGAAGATCGGTCGATATTGGATTGTGGGGAATACCCCTGCATGCCACACTCGAAACAAACCAAGACAGGGGGGTTTCGACGTGCGGCGCGCCATCTCATCGTCCGTCGGGCTGTGGCCATTGGTCATTGCCATGGCTCTCTCCCTGACCGCCCCCACGGCGGCGCAAACCTGTGCCAGGCTGGCCCCGGACGGGGAATCCCTCGGCTACAAGAAGCGGGGCAACGACGCGCGGTGTGAGGGCTTCTATCAGCAATTGTCCTCGGGTTCGGCGGGGGTCAAAGTGCTGTCGCTGACCTATGGACGACCCGATTTCGATCCGGCCCGGCATCGGGCGTTGCATCTGGCCCTGGCGCAAGCGCCGACCGAGGCGATCAGCATTCGGGGCGCTCATATCGAGGCGACGCGGTGGTACCAACTCGACACGGAACTGAAGCCCGGACAGAGTGGGTTTCGCCTGCCATTGACCGACGTGATCAAGCCCGGCGGCATGACGCGGGACCAGTTCGGCGTGTACGCCTTCCGTTCCCTCGGCGCTGGGATCGAGGAACTCCTGCCGGTGGCCGTCGGCGCCGATGCGGACCCGACCGTCCCGCCGGACGCCCGGGTGTGGATCGTCCTACGGCCGGCGATCGATATTTCCCGGTTGCGCTACCGGGTGAGTGCCAGCGGATCGGAGCCGGAGTTTCGCTTCGTGCCCAAGGGCCAGGGGCCGATCCCGAAATATCTGCCGATCGCGTTCGACCTCGGGCCATTGCCGGCCGGCAAGCCCAGGCTGGAACTGCGCTTCGTGACGTCATCTGGTGACGACAAGGACGACACGATCCGGATCGGTGGCCGGTAACGCGCCCATGACGGATGATCCGACCAAACAGGTGGCGGCACCGGAGCCGTCCCGCCGGCTTCTGTCGCGCCTGGGACCCGCGCGATGGCTGCTGGCGGGGATCGGTGTGGCGGTCATCGTGCTGGCTGGCCTCGCGACATGGTCCCCGTGCACGAACCGGATCGCGCTGACGGTTCGGACCCAGTCCATCACTGTCCGTGGCGGCGACACCCAAGCCACGATCCAGGCCTGGGCGGCTGGTCAGCCCGGCACACCGCTCAAGCCCGGCATCGTGCGCCTGTCGGGGCGATTCCCGATCCTGCCCCGGGGCGTGGCCGTGCCCGACGCGGCGGAGGACCCGGTTGGCACCATTGCCGTTGAGGCCACGACGGGTGAGTTGCGCGAGCTTCGGCTGGACCCGGGGGCGGTGCTGCGGGTGGAACTGGTCGCGGGCGACGGCGTGGCCTATGCTGGTGGCGACGGCGTCAACGCCACCATCGCCGCGACCCTCGCCCTGCTCGGCCGGGTCACCGCGGGGCCGGAGCCGGCCCGATCGCCGGTGTCGCTGGACCGGGCCGAACCGTTCACCGTGATCGGCACGCCGGGTCAGCCCTTCCGGATGGTGCTGCGTCCGTCCGATCCGGCCAATATCGGCATCGAGGATCTGGAGATCTCCGAACTTCGGTTCAGCCGACCGCGCGCCAGCACCGACTAGCGTTCCCCGTTCCGCTCGGACGTGACCGGCGGCACCTTGCGGCTGTTGGATGTCGCGAAAGAGGTCCCGTTGAAGCCGGGCGATCCGATCTGGCTGACCGGGTTTTCCGGCCATCTGACCCGCCTGCGGATCGACAAGGGCGACCTTGTCGCCGATATTGTCGGCGTGGCGCGCCGGGTGGAGGTCGGCCCCGGGATCGCGAAGGAGGACCATACGCCGTCGTTGCTGGCCTGGCTGGCCGGGCAGCAGGGGTTGGCGCTTCTGTGGGGGGCTGTCGTTGCGGTGTGCGGTGTCTTGGTCACGGTTTGGAAATGGCTGCGGGACAACCTGAAGCCATGATCCGGTGGATCGTCGGCGTGGTGGCGGCGCTGTGGCTGTGGGCGGGCGTGCCGGCGCATGCGCAGAATCCGGAGCGGGTTGAAAGAAGCCATGCAACGCGTTTTCAGGACATGGTCGTGCGTGTCCTGCCCCGTAACCCGGATGGGACTGTCGCGAGCAGCCAGGGGTTCGGGCTGATTGTCGGCACCCGTGGGTCGAACCTGATTATCGCGACTCCGCGCCATGTGGTGTGGGGCGATCCTGATAACCCACCAACCCCACCTTACAGCGGCAAGCCGTTCGTTCGGTTCGTCGCCGATAAGTCCACGGATCTGGAAGGCACAAGGTATTCTCACTCGCTGAATCCGGGTGATCTAGCGCTGATCGAGGTTCCGAAACCTGAGGGACTGACACCGCTCCCGGTCCCGATCCTATCGGAGGACAGCTTGAAAGATCAGTATGTCTATGCCATAGGGATCGGTGAGACTTGGCGCATCAGTCCGTTGGGTGGGTCATTCAATGAGTCCGACCCTGGCAACGACGAAATGCGATTTGGCGGTTTGGCCACGGTTCCGGGATCATCGGGTGGCGCGATCGTAACCGCCCGGGGTGTCGCGGCGATGATCCTGCGGAGCTCGGGTAGCGAAACCCATGCATTGCCCTTGTGGCGCATTCAGAAGGTCTTCAAGGACTGGCAGAGGGACGCAAATCTCCTGACCCTCGCTTCTGGCGAGCAAAAGGAGTCGCAATTCCCGTCATTGATGCCTCCGGGTTGGAAATGGTTGCAGGACAACCTGCGGCCATGATCCGGTGGATGGTCGGGGTGGTGGCGGCGCTTTGGCTGTGGGCGGGCGTGCCGGCGCATGCGCAGAACCAGGAATTTGTCGAACTGGGGCAGGCCGAGCGGTTGCAGGACCGGGTTGTTCGGGTTCTGCCCCGCCGATTGGACGGCAGCGTAGCGGGCAGTCAGGGCTTCGGCCTGATCGTCGGCACCAAAGGCAACAACCTGATCATCGCGACCCCGCGCCACGTTGTGTGGCAGGACGGGTACAGCAACAAGCCATTCGTCCGGTTTCACTCCGCCATGTTGATTGATCGTGAGGGCACGCGGTTCCCGGCATCGCTGCCCGGACGGGACCTTGCGGTGATCGAGGTTCCGCGGCCGGAGGGGATGGTGCCGGCCTCGGTGCCGTTGATCGCCGAGGATGGGCTGATCGGGCGGTATGTGTGGGCGATCGGCACGGGTGAGGAATGGCTGGTCAGCCCGCGTGCCGGGCGTTATTACGACACCAATCCCGACAATGACGAGATGCGGTTTGGTGCCCTGGACACGGTGCCCGGATCGTCGGGGGGCGCCATCGTGACCGCGCGCGGTATCGCGGCGATGATCCTGCGCACCAATGGGCGGGATACCTATGCGCTGCCTCTGTCGCTGATCCAGCGGGCTTTGCCGCGTTGGCAGATGACCGCTGATTTGATCGTCCCAGAATCTGGGGTGCCGGTGGGATCTGTGGCACAAGTGCCCTCGGTGCCTGCGCCGCCACCTGGGAGTGAGACGCCGGGGCCAGCAGTTGGAGGGGCGGGGACGCTTCCACCGACCCTCCCCGCAACAGGCAGCGAAATCCGCGACTGCGACACCTGCCCGGTCATGGTGCTGCTCCCGGCCGGCGATTTCACGATGGGCGTGACGGCGAAAGAGGAAGAGGACGAAAAAGTCCCCGCCGATTTCCGCGGACAGTCCGACCCACCGCATAAGGTAACGATCGCGCGCCCGTTCTACATGGCGAAATATGCCGTGACCCGGGGCGAATATGCCGCGTTCATCCGGGAGATGGGCGAGCGGCCCAGTCAGGACGGATGCTGGAACTATGATCACGACAACGCCAAGAACTGGCAATGGACCAACAAGCCACAAGCGACCTGGCGCAATCCCGGCTTTGGAGAACTGACCAACCCGGATAACCATCCGGTGGTTTGTGTCAGTTATGACGATGCCCGGGCCTATGTGGAGTGGCTGCGCAAGAAATCCGGCCGTCCGGACTACGATCTGCCCAGCGAGGCGCAATGGGAATATGCCGCCCGCGCGGTGCGCTCGGCCGTGACCGCGTCGCCAGCGCGCTACTGGGGGACGGGTCAGGCCTGTGACCATGCCAATGTGGCGGATGCGTCCCTGGCTCGGAAACTCGGGCTGAGCGTGTTCAACGACGGCCGGCTTTTTCAATGCGACGACAAATATCCTTTTACCGCGCCGGTCGGGTCGTTCGCGCCGAACAGGTTTGGCCTGCACGACATGTTGGGGAATGTGTGGCAGTGGACCGAGGACTGCTGGCATGCCGACTACCGGGCAGGGGCTCCGGTTGACGGATCACCCTGGAATAAGACGGGCGATTGCGTCCGGCGTGTGGTGCGCGGCGGGTCATGGGACGGCCTTCAATGGTTCGTCCGCACCGGCCGCCGCGTCTGGGGCTATTCCGTCCTCCGGTTCACGAGTTCTGGCTTCCGGGTGACCAGAATTTCTTTGCCTCTTTGACCTTTACCTCTTGCATCGGGTCCAGAGGGCATCGGCTAGGTCGCGAGTGTTCCGCATTCCATTCCAATTTCATAATGTAACGATGCTGACCCGGATGAGCGCGGTTATGATGCGGGCATGGGGCTGTGGCATCCAACGGAATGGAGACCGCGCCTAGCCTGATGAGACGTCCGGTTCCGGGCATCGTGGTGCCAGCCGTCCGATATGAGATGTGGCGTTCGCGCCATCCGATCTTCCGGTCTGTCCGGTCCGCCCCGGCGATGCTCGCCGCGCCGGCCATCAGCCTGAAGCCTGGCCGTCCCCCTGCCGGCGTGTGGTGCGCGGCGGTTCGTGCAATAACAATCCGTGGAACGTCCGCGCCGGCCGCCGCGACTGGAACAACACCGACAACCGGAACACGAATTCCGGCTTCCGGGTGGCCAGCACGCCTCCATGCCAGAGCCGGCGGGATCACGGTCCCACCGGGCGTGCTGAGGGTGCGTTCAGGGGCGGTCATGATGAGTGGGGGGCTGTAAGGCCTCCCCTGAAGACGGCGCCCGCTTTGGCTCCCGTGGCGGCGGGCGCCGGTTTTCGCTCCGGCGTGTGGAGTTGCGAGGCGAGGGATTAACCCCTGGATGGGTCTGGCGGCACCAAAATTGCCAGTTCTTCGCGGCAAATCGCCTCCAACGGCGGCAGGTCTTCCCGGACCAGTTTCCACAAGAGCGGCGCGGCAATGTTTCCGTAGTCGTGCCGCAGAACATTGCCGATACCAGCAACCTTTCGCCACGGAATTTCCGGATGTCTGGCCTTCAACGCCTCTGGCAGGCGGCGACTGGCTTCGGACAGTATCTCAATACCGCGCTGGACCAGCCATTG
>CAMATI010000202.1 GCA_945861095.1 Asaia bogorensis
CTATGATATCACTGTGACCGGACAGGTCTAAACTCTCCGGGACAGCGCGATTTGTTCAGGACTGGGGCGAGCGACTCGGCGCATGATCGGGCCGGTTGGCGCGGTTATCCGCTGTCGGGGTAATGACTGCTTGGTGTCCGACCCCATCCTATTGGAATCACACGAGAAAAAATGAGGGGATGATTGAGTGTCCGACCCAATATTCCGCCAGGCGGAGTGGGAGTTCCTGGCGATCGGCGCACGGGGCAGTTTGCCTGAAATCGACCTGGGGTCCGGTCATGTGCTTCGCCCCGCGCCCTGGGCGGATTACGCCGGATATGGCCAGCAATTGCGTGAAGCGGACATCCTTTTGTGTCCGATGCTATCGCCTCATACAAGCTATCCGGTGCTTGAGATGGCCGCATCGGGCGGACTGACGGTGACCAACAGCTTCGGCACGAAAACACGGGAGCGATTGATGGCTCTGTCCTCGAACATTGTCGCCGTGCCTCCTACCGAGGAGGGGTTCGAACGCGGCTTGATTGAGGCCGCCCGGCGCGTGAACGATGGCGTCGACATGCACGCTCCGCTGCATTTGCCCGCCGACTGGCGGGATTCCCTCTCGGGCGTGGTAGACCGGATGGCGGACGTGTTCAGAGACTGGACGGGCACGATGGGCCGAGCGTGATTGGGCCTGATGCGGGGATGAGGACAGGAGGGCGTCGATCGTTCGCCACGCTCTGTCGGCGCAAGGGTGTGCGCTATGAGAGCGTTCTCCGATCTGGTTGAAACGCGCCATGATGCTTCTGGTACTTCCAACTTTCTGAACCCTGCGGGATGTGCCGCTTCGCCTGGATCGGAAACCGCTCTAATCCTGTCTAAGGAGGACTCAGGGGATTGCGAATTTCAGGATGCTATAGAGCCTAAAATCGGTGATCGGCGTGATACCGAGCGCGTTGCAGACATCCAGTACTTTCTTGTTCGCGCGGGTCGCCGACGGCTTCGACACCTCCTTCGTCACTACGACACGGTCGGGTCCTGCCAGCGCCGCCGCGACCAGAAAAGGGTCTTTGCCGACCTTCAGAATCTCCACGTCATTCAGATCTGGCGCATAGCCCCGCGCCATGACCTCGCGGACGCCTGACGGTCTCTCGTTCAGGATCATCGACTGCTTCACGTCAGGCCGCCTGAGCCAATCCGCCAACGGCCCAGGGGACGGCTTCACTTCGTTGTAGATAATGCGAGGCACTTTTATGATATCGGATTCACCCATCGATTGCAGCCAGACCCAAAAAGGTCGAATCCGGTCCACCGGATAATAGTCTTCGTGCGCCCTGATGAGGACGTTTGCATCAAGGAGGTAGAGGGTCATCTCGCCGCGGGTCGATCATCGTTGAGAAGCGGTGAAACGGACGCAGGGCCGACGCCGAGGATTTTCGCGGCGCGGGTGTGGGTAATGGTCTCCCCTTGAAGGCTGCGGCGCACAAGGCCGAGGAGCCCGGCCCCCAGCCTGTGCCTGCGCACGGCATAAAATGACGGTCCCGTTTCGTCTCGCGGACGGCTTTCCCGCTCACGTTGCTTTTGCTGGCGCCAGCGGTCGGCATAGGAGGCAAAAAGTGACGATGCGATGCCATCGTTGATCCAGCCCTTTTGGGCGAAGCGGTAGGTAACCGCGGGTTCGCTCACCTTCCATTGGGTCGCGAGGTCCCGGATCACACCCATTACATCGTTGATTGGCGCATTGATCAGCCTCGAGTGGTCCAGGATGGCCGAGGACGGCAGCAGAAATTCGCTTGCCACGTCGTTGCAGAAACGCTCGATAGCGTTCGAAGGGATGTCCCGTAGCGGCCCGCTGACACCACTTGCGCCGATCCATAGATGGGCAAGCTCATGCAGCAGCGTGAATGACCGGGCCGCTTCCGCGTCGTTGTCGTTGATGACGACGAAGGGTGCCATGTCGTCGGCGAGCGCGAAGCCTCGGAAGACACTCTCGCCGAGATCGGAATGCCACGACCCGACATCGCCGAGCAGTAGCACATAGACCCCGGCCCGCTCGGCTGCGCTGCGAAGCATCGTGAACAGCGCGGCGTTGTCCCGGCTGCGTCTTTGCTGATCCATCACAACATTGAGGGTCGACCGGATGGAGTCAGCGACTCGATTAGAGCCCACGGCGATACGCATTGAAGCGATGAATTGCAGCTTTTGTGGGTTTTCGCTGTCCTCAAGGAGATCCCGTACCAACTGTTGGCGGGCCCTCACATCGCGGATCAAGGCATCCAGCGTGGCGTTTTCCCGCCTCGATGATGATTTCCCCGCACGGAAGTCCTCGCCCCTTTCACCTCGCGCAGGTCTCGCGGCCATGTAGAAGGTAACAAGTGGTCGCCGGTAGAGGGAAGCGGCCTTCTCCAGCGTTCCTTGGGTGATGCCGCGCTTACCGTCCTCTAGCGCCCGCAGCTTGTCGGTCGCCGACTCTCTGGCGGTATCCTTCAGGCCAAGTTTTTCTGCTGCCTCCGCGACCGACAAACCGGCGGTCTCGCGTGCCCACGTCAGAATGTCCGGGTTGATCTGATCGATATCAACCATAGCCGAATGTTGCTCCCTCATCGACAAGACAGGCGGGATTTCCGACCAACGGAACCCTACCCCGCCCCGGCCCGCTTCCAGCATAAGGCTATAACGCCCCCGCGATGACGATTGTGACTAAGTCGCTCCAAACTCGCCCTTAACCTTCTATCGCGAATTAGAGCTTTTACCGATCAGATTGAAACGCTCCATCATGCGTCTGACACTGCCGGGGTTTCTAAACCATGCCGAGGGTACTGATTGGACCAAATAAGAAGCCGCTCCAAATCACGCAGAAGTCCACAGATTGTTGACCGCCGTCGTTCCCGCCAGCCTGCCGCCCCCCAGATGGTGCTCGACGCGCATGGTTGATCCTGGCATCGAACCGGACATTCAACCGAACGTATCGAGCAGATCGTCCACCTGGAGCGGCGTCAGCAACCGAGGCGACGTGCCCCGCAGCATCAGATACAGCTTGGCCGCCTCCTCCAATTCCTCCGCCGCATAGACCGCGTCGGTCAGGGTCTTGCCAGACACCACCGGGCCATGATTGGCGAGCAGCACCGCGCGGGCATTGCGTGCCGCTGCGTGGATCGCCGGTTCCATCGCCGGATCGCCCGGGCGGTAATACGGCACGATCGGCATCGTTCGGCCGACCCGCATCACGAAATAGGGCGTCAGCGGCGGGATCGGATTGGACGCATCGACGTCCGGCAGGCACGACACCGCGGTTGCCTGGGTCGAATGCAGATGCACCACCGCGCCGGCGTCCTGGCGCGCCAGGTAGAAGGCGCGGTGCATGAACACCTCCTTCGACGGTTTGTCGCCGCCGACATGGCGGAAATCAGTGTCCAGCTTCGAAATCCGTCCCGCTTCCAGCCGCCCCAATGAAGAGTTGGTGGGTGTGATCAGATACCCGTCATCCAACCGCACGCTGATATTGCCGGCACTGCCAACGGAGAAGCCCCGCGCGAACAGGCTGGCGGCCAGGGAAACCAACAGGTCGCGGGTCGCGGACTCGGTCATCGCATCAGTCTCCCAACACCTGAAATGCTTTCGTGAAGAAGTCGGAGGCGCCGAAATTGCCCGATTTCAGCGCCAGAAGCAGGTCGTTCCTGCCGCCATGCGCCAGGGTCCAGGGCACGCCGGGGTCGATTTCCCCACCGATTCGCAGGCTGGTGACGCCAAGACGCGACACGACGGCGCCGGACGTCTCTCCCCCCGCGACGACCATGCGCCGCACACCGCGTGCGACCAGGCCCTCGGCGATGCGGGCCATTGTGTCCTCGATCAGGGCGCCGGCCGCGTCCCGGCCCAACCTGGCCTGCAACGCGGCGACCTTGTCGGGCGGGGCCGAGGCGGCGATGACGACGGGTCTGCTGGACAGTTTATCCTCGGCCCAGGCCAGAGCCGCCGCGCTCAGGGCCGCGGCGTCCGGTGTTGCCAGCGGATCCAGGTCCAGCACGGGGACATGCGCGCGCGCGGCCCCCAGTTGCGACAAGGTGGCGCGGGAGCAGGAACCGGAGAGCACGGCCGCATGCCCACCAATATGGGGCAGGGCGGCCGGATCCCCCTGGGTGGTCAGTTTCCCGGCGCGTCGGAAATTCGCCGGCAGGCCCAGGGCGACGCCGGACCCACCGGTCAGCAGCGCGTGGTGCTCCGCCGCTTCGCCGATCGCCAGCAGATGCGCATCGGTGATGGCATCGACGATGGCATAGCGGCGCCCCTGCTCCTTCAGGCCGGTCATGGCTCTGCGGATGGCCACGCTGCCCTGATCCACGATGGAGAAGGGGACCAGACCCACCGTTCCCTCGGTCTGACGAGACAGGACCCGCACGAGATTGGCATCGGTCATCGGCGTCAGCGGATGGTTCTCCATCCCGCTTTCGTTCAGCAGGCTGCCGCCGACGAACAGATGGCCCTGATAGACCGTTCGGTTGTTGGTCGGGAAGGCCGGGCAGGCGAGCGCGAAACCGCAGCCCAGCGCGTCCACCAACGCATCGGCGACCGGGCCGATATTGCCCTGATCGGTGCTATCGAAGGTCGAGCAGTATTTGAAGAAGAACTGCGCGCAGCCGGCCTTTCGCAGCCAGGCAAGCGCGGCCAGGCTTTCCTCGATCGCCTGATGCACCGGGGCGGTGCGGGATTTCAGCGCCACCACGACCGCGTCGGCGTCTGGCACCGGGTCCGCCGGTCCGGGCACGCCGATCAGTTGGACAGTCCGCATGCCACCTTTGACCAGCATGGAGCAGAGGTCGGTCGCGCCGGTAAAATCGTCGGCGATGGCGCCAAGCAGCATGGGAACTCCTTTACGGTCCGACCGGACCGGACGATGGACAGGCCGCCGGAAGAGACGGCGGAACGGCAACCGGACGCCGGTCGGCTATGCCAGGATACGCGTAAACAAGGCTGCCTGAGTCTGCCATGACGGCAGCGCCTGCCCCGCCTGCCAGGCGGCGTCCGCCATCTCCTGGCGCATAGTCTGACTGAATATCACCCGGCGCAGGGATTTGGAGAGTTGGTCGCGGTCGCCCGGCGGGCATACGACGCCGGCATTTGGCACGACCAGCGATCCGGCCGCGCCGCCGGCGGTCACGGCCACCGGTATGCCGCGCTTCAGCGCCTCGGCGATCGCCATGCCGTAGCCTTCATAGTGGGTGGCCAGCGCGAACAGGTCGGTCTTCCGCCACAGTGCCTCCAGCGCGCCGTTCACCACTTCGCCGGCAAAGGTGACGCGCTGGCCGATGTGGAGTTCTTCCGCCAGGGCTAACAACCCGTGCGCGTGGACGGGGTCGCGCAGGGGCGAGCCGACTATCGTCAGATGCCAGTCCAGGTCGAACAGGCGGGCCAGGGCACGCAGCAACAGGTCGTGGCCCTTGCGAGAGATCAGGGTGCCGATCGACAGGATCCGACAGGTCGGTCCGCCCGAGCCCGGGCAGCGGGGCGCATCGTCGGTGCCGGGCACGACGACATGCAAACGCTCCCGCGGGATGCCAAATTCGGCCACCAGGGTCTCGGCGGTTGTTTCGCTGGTGACGATCAGGCGGGTCAGGCGATTGAACAGGCGCTTCTCCGTGGCGAAAAGCGTCGCCCGGGTGGCATCGTCGATCCCGGTTTCCAGGGAAGTCGGGTGGTGGATCAATCCGGTCGCGCCGCGTGACGCCAAGGCGTCATCCAGGCCGGCAAACGCGGGCAGGGCCAGACCGTCGATGATCGGGCGGGTATCGGAACCGATGCGATCCCAGGCCTGACAGGCCGAGTCCAGCGCGGTCTCGTCGGCGATCGGGTAGGTGCCGGGCAGCGCGATCACATCCACGAGGTGGCCGTCATCACGCAATCCGGCGACGATTCGGCGGTCGTAGCCGTAACCGCCAGAGACGGTGTCGAACGGCGCGGGGACAATCAATGAGGCTTGCATCGGACGATGTTAGAGCATGATCACGCCGAGCGGAATGTAACAGCCGGCGGATCCGGCAATTCCGAGTGTGGTTCGGCCCCGTCACTCCGTCACTCCGTCAAGGCCGTGCTTCAGCGGCGGGGGGCGGGTTGGGGGGACAAGTCCCGCATCGACGGTGGCGAAGCGCCGCCGCGGGGCCTGTCGCAATGCGGTCTGGACGCTGTAACGCGGAACGGTCTCGGGTGTCTGATCGGCAGTCGCTTCACAGAACGGAGACCCGATCATGGACCGAATCCATCGCCTTTTGACCTGGCCGGCCGCTTTCGTCGTCGCCGGCATCCTGCTGTGGTATGAGCAGTACAAGCTCACCGGCAATCCGGGTTCGGTTGAACTGTTCACCACGATATCGGACTGGCTGTATCTGGATGGCTACGAAAAGCCGTTCCGTCTGTCCGTCGCGATTGCCGAGATCATCGCGTCCGTCCTTGTCCTGATCCCGGTCACCCGGATGTATGGTGCCCTGTTTTCGTTGGGCATCATGTCGGGCGCCATCTTCTTCCATGTTGTCAGCCCGTTGGGGGTCGATCCCTACAATGACGGCGGGCAGTTGTTCAAACAGGCCTGTCTGGTATGGCTGTGTTCGGTCTTCATCCTGGTATCCTACCGCAACGAAGGCATCGCTAGAATGCGGCAGTTTGGCCTGCTGCCATCGCGGATGGCGGTCTGAAGCCGATCGACTCGCATAGGGACGCGCCGATCCTGTCCAGTTCACGCACGAACCTGGGCAGGGTCGTGTTCCAGGCGGCAATGCAGGGGCCGAACGCCCCGATCAATGCCCCGATCATCGTCGGGATACGTGGAGCGCCTGTCCCGGGCGGCGCGGATCCACGCCGGCGACCGGTCGCGGGTTTGGTTGTGGCGCCGGATCCGACAGCCTTCGGCCCCGCGGTCAGTTCGTCGATCGCCTGACGCAGCCGAGCGCGGGCGCGATGCAGGAGGACCCGTTGGTTTTCGGCGCTGATTGCCAGAAGCTGACAGATCTCCTCCGGGTCCCGCTGCTCCATATCGCGCAGGATGATTACCGCGCGCTGGCCGGTGGGCAGGCGCTCTATCAGGTCCTGCACATGGTCCCATAATTGTCGGCCGCTGACGATCCGTTCCGGGCTGATTTCGTCCCACAGGCGCGGCGCCTCCACCCAATGGCCGTCGGGCTTGAACGAGGTTGCGGGCACCGCCCGTTCGCCCGGGGCGCTGCCGTCCAGGATTGAGGGCAGTCCGACGAGGCGTTTTTCCCGGCCGATTCGGGTGCGCGCCCGGTTGAGAACGATGCTGAAGATCCAGGTGGTCAGGCTCGACCGCCCCTCGAACCGGTCAATCCCCGAAAACACCGCCAGCCACGCATCCTGCACCACTTCCTCCGCCTGCGCTCGGCTGCCGATGATGGACGCGGCGACGCTGGTCAGAGAGCCGTGGAAACGGCGGATCAGCAGGCGATAGGCCGCCTGATCGCCCTGGCGGAGTCGCGCCAGGAAGGCCGGTTCATCGAATTCCGTCTGGCGCATGCGCAGATGCCTTTATTTTCGCGCCTTTGTGAAAGCGTTGTAATGCATTTCAATCGGCGGTGTCATACCGGTTGTCAGTAACCCCGCCATACGCGTTCCGGAGGCCGTCCAATTCCGACTTGTTCTACCATGTCCGAGCTGGTGACGGACTACGAGGAAGGCACTTTGCCGTTCCGGACCCGGCTGTTCGCGCGGATGCACCTGATATGCTGCGCACCCTGCACAAATCACTATCGGCAGATGCGGGAGACGATCCGCCTGGTCCGAAGCGGGGCGCCACGCTCCCTGGCCGAGTCGGTGGAAAACGAGGTCCTCGCGCGTCTGGCGAGATCGCGCCCAGGGGGCATGGCAGGGGGCGTAGACGAGGGCGTACGGGGGAGCTCGACCGGGCACGCCAACCGGGACGTAAACGACCCATAATGCGCCAGTCCCGGCGTGCAGATGCCGCCGGATTTGGCAGGGTATGCACATTGGGCGACCACATGTCGTTTTCTCACCATTTTCCGTGCCGTGTGTGTCTTACTAGATAAAATCTGTCTACCGGGGTGATGGTCCGCTGCCGTTAACCAATTCTTAAATATACCACTGTAGGTTGTGCAGAGGCGACCCAGCCATCATGGTCGGGCCGCGGTATCGGGGGGCGCAAGATGCACCTTTTCGCCGAGACCCGCATGAGCGGACCGTCTTCCCGACAGTGGACACGGTCGCCAGGTTCCGCGACCCGCAATGTCAATGCCGCCAACGCGTGGATTGTACTTGAATGGCGTAACCGAGCCTCCTTATATGATTATTGCACACCGGTGCATTCTGGAGCGGGGAACCACCGCGTCCGACAGGCACCCTTGCGATCGTCGTCTTGGGCGGACGTTCGCCGCCGAACGCACGCAATGCGTGTGTCGGGCGTTCGTGCCGCCGATCGCACCGATGCGAGGTCGGGTTCGGCGCGTGCTTTCCTGGATCAAGTATCCCGGCAAGGAAAACTGTCATGATCGAAGAGTTCTTACCATATCGCGGGATAATCTCGCGAATCGGTAAAAAAAACTTCACGTGCCGTGCCCCGCGTACGCTAACCTTGCATCTGTCTTGCATGGGGAGGCGGTCTATAACCCTCAGCAATGGAGCGGCCGATGCCCGCGGTCGATGATATTTTCGCGCTTTACGCTCGTGGTTTCGAGGCCCATCGCGAAACCGAGATGACGCTCGCGGCCTATTTGGATGCCTGCCGCGACGATCCGTTGGTCTACGCCACCGCGACCGAGCGTCTGCTCGCCGCGATCGGCGAACCCGAGATGGTCGATACCTCGAAAGATGCCCGCCTTGGCCGCATCTTCATGAATCGGACCATCCGGCGATATCCCGCGTTCGACGAATTCTACGGCATGGAAGAGACGATCGAACGCATCGTCGGCTTCCTCCGTCACGCGGCCCAGGGCCTCGAAGAGCGCAAGCAGATCATGTATCTGCTGGGGCCGGTCGGCGGCGGCAAGTCGTCTTTGGCCGAACGCCTGAAGGCGTTGATGGAAGCCCGTCCCATCTACGTGCTGAAAGCCGGCGACGACATCAGTCCCGTCTTCGAATCCCCCCTCGGCTTGTTCGACCCGGACCGCATGGGGCCAATGCTGGCGGATCGCTACGGCATTCCAACCCGTCGCCTGACCGGCCTCATGAGCCCCTGGTGCCTGAAGCGGCTGGACGAGTTCGAGGGTGATATTTCCCGCTTCCGCGTCCTGAAGATGATGCCGTCGCGGCTGCGTCAGATCGGTATCGCCAAGACGGAGCCTGGGGACGAGAACAACCAGGACATCTCGTCGTTGGTCGGCAAAGTCGACATCCGCAAGCTGGAAATGCATGCGCAGAACGATCCCGATGCCTACAGCTACTCTGGCGGTTTGAACCGCGCCAATCAGGGCATGCTCGAATTCGTCGAGATGTTCAAGGCGCCGATCAAGATGTTGCATCCGTTGCTGACCGCAACGCAGGAAAACAACTATATCGGCACCGAGAATATCGGCGCCATCCCGTTCACCGGGATTATCATGGCGCACTCCAACGAATCGGAGTGGCAGACTTTCAAGAACAACAAGAACAACGAAGCCTTTATCGACCGCATCTACGTCATCAAGGTGCCGTACTGCCTGCGCGTGGCCGAAGAGCAGAAAATCTACGAAAAACTGGTCAGCCGCTCCGAACTCAGCGAGGCGTCCTGCGCGCCGGCGACCTTGGAGATGCTGGCCCGGTTCTTCGTCCTCTCCCGGCTGAAGAAGCACGAAAATTCCACCACGTTCTCGAAGATGCGGGTCTATGACGGCGAAAGCCTGAAGGAAACCGATCCGCGGGCGCGCAGCCTGCAGGAATACAAGGACACGGCGGGTGTGGAAGAAGGTATGGACGGCGCGTCCACACGTTTCGCCTTCAAGGTGTTGGCCGCGACCTTCAACCACGACACCACGGAAGTCGCCGCCGATCCGGTGCATCTGATGTATGTGCTGGAACAGTCGATCCGGCGCGATCAGATGCCGCAGGATACCGAAAAGCGCTACCTGGAGTTCATCAAGAGCGAACTGGCGCCGCGCTATGCCGAGTTCATCGGCAATGAAATCCAAAAGGCGTATCTGGAATCCTATCACGACTACGGGCAGAATCTGTTCGACCGCTATGTCGCTTATGCCGACGCCTGGATCGAGGATATCGACTTCAAGGACCCCGACACCGGCCAGTTGCTCAATCGCGAATTGCTGAACCAGGAACTGACCAAGGTCGAGAAGCCGGCCGGGATCGCCAACCCGAAGGATTTCCGTAACGAGGTGGTGAAGTTCTGCCTCCGCGCGCGGGCCAACAACAACGGTCGCAATCCGTCCTGGACCAGCTATGAGAAAATCCGCGAAGTGATCGAACGGCGCATGTTCAGCCAGGTGGAAGAGCTGCTGCCGGTGATCAGCTTCGGGTCCAAAAAGGATGGCGACACCGAAAAGAAGCACAACGATTTTGTCGAGCGCATGACGTCGCGTGGCTACACGGAACGGCAGGTCAGGCGGCTTGTGGAATGGTACATGCGGGTGAAACAGACGGGCTGAACGGCCCGTCGGAAACCGCGAAGGCGAAAGGCTAACATGCATATCGTCGACCGCCGCCTTAACCCAAGTGGCAAAAGTCTGGCAAACCGGCAGCGGTTCATGCGCCGAGCGAAGGCGCAGATTCAGAAAGCGGTGCATGAGACTTCGGGGAGCCGGGGGATCAAGGACGCCGATCAGGGCGGCGAAGTCGTGCTGCCGGCGAAGGGGGTGCACGAGCCATCCCTTCACCGCAGCGCCACCGGTGGCATCCGCGACCATCTGCTGCCGGGCAACAAGGAATACATTGCGGGCGACACAATCCCTCGGCCGCAAGGTGGCGGCGGGGGAGGCGGATCGGAGGGCAGCCCGGACGGGGAGGGGGAGGACGATTTCCGCTTCGCCCTGTCGCGTGATGAGTTCATCGATCTGTTCCTGGAAGATCTGGAACTGCCGGACCTCGCCAAGCGCCGGGTTGCCAGTGCGGAAGCCGTCAGTTGGAACCGGGCCGGCTACTCGGTCACCGGGTCGCCCGCCAACCTCGCGTTGATGCGCACGGTGCGGAACAGCCTTTCGCGGCGGATCGCGTTGAAGCGCCCGCGGCCGGAGGAGTTGGACCGGTTACGCGACGAAATCGCGGCGTTGGGGGGCGATCCCGACCAGGCGGCGCGGAAGTTGGAACTGGAGGAGGAACTGGCCCGCAAGCTGCGGCGCGTCGGGCTGATCCCGTATATCGATCCGCTGGACGTGCGCTACAAGCGGTTCGACGCGACTCCGAAACCGGTTGCGCAGGCGGTGATGTTCTGCCTGATGGATGTGTCCGGCTCGATGACGGAACACATGAAGGATCTGGCAAAGCGCTTCTATGTGCTGCTGTATATCTTCCTGAAGCGCCGTTACAAGAACGTCGAAGTCGTCTTCATCCGCCACACCCATCAGGCGTCTGAAGTTGACGAGGAAACCTTTTTCAACAGCCCGGAAACCGGCGGCACGGTCGTATCCACGGCGCTGGAAGAAATGCAGCAGGTTGTCGCCGAGCGCTACAATCCGGACGCGTGGAACATCTATGCGGCCCAGGCGTCGGACGGCGACAACACGGCTAGCGACAACGACCGCACGGCGTCCTTGTTGACCGGATCGATCCTGCCGATGTGCCAGTATTACGCCTATCTGGAAGTCGGGCGCGATTCCGAGCATTTTCCGCCCGGCTTCATCCGCCGCGACAGCGATCTGTGGCAAACCTATAGCGCCCTGATCAAGTCCGGTGCGCCCATGGCGATGCGCAAGGTCGGCCATCGCCGCGAAATCTACACAGTGTTCCGCGAATTGTTCGCGAAGAAGGTCGGATCGGAGGCGGTATCCGCATGAGCACCACAATGCGTGCGGAACGCCCGCTGTTCGAAGGGGCCGACTGGGAGTTTTCCACGATCCAGCGCTGCCATGAGGCGATCGAGGAGATTGCCATCAAGGAAATGGGCCTGAGCGTCTATCCCAACCAGATCGAGATCATCGGCACCGCTCAGCCATCCCCTCATTTTTTCTCCTGTGATTCCAAGGCAGTAGGTTTGGATGCCAAGTCGCCCCGCCACCTGCAACGGGAAGCTGGCCCAACTGACCGGGTCATACCTCGAGTCACGTAACCCAGCCTGATACAAAAAGCGGTGTC
>CAMATI010000203.1 GCA_945861095.1 Asaia bogorensis
AGATGGCCGCTGAGCAGGCCGAAGCCCAGCATCGCCAGAAAATTGCCTGTGAGTAACCACATGGCCGCGAAATGCCAGGCCAGGGCACCGCCCAGCCAACCACCAAGGGTCATCCAGGCGGGAAAGCTGAACGCGAACAGGGGCGAGGCATTGTAGATCGCCAGGCCGCTGGTCAGCAGCACACCGATGGCGGCGGCATTGAGCCAGTGTGTCACCCGCACCGTCAGCGAATGCACTCGATTCGGACGGGACATGATCGTTTCTCCCCTGGTCGGACGGCGCGCCCGGACAGCGGCCGGTGCCTTTCCGGCACACCGGTCGCCCCCGGATCGCATCAGCCAGCCGGCATCAGCACGCGATCCAGGACATGGATCACGCCATTGGACTGCGTCACGTCGGAGATCGTGATGTCGGCAATGCCGCCCTTGGCATCGGTCACGGTCATGTTGGTCGATCCGTTCATCATCACCCACACGGTCTGGCCCGCAACCGTCTTCAGTTCGGCCTTGCCGTTGCCGGCGATGATCATCGCGCGCAGCTTGGTGCTGTCATAGTTGCCGGAAACGACGTGATAGGTCAGGACCTTGGTCAGCGTGGGCTTGTTCTCGGGCTTCAGCAGCGTATCGACGGTGCCGGCGGGCAGGGCGGCGAACGCGGTATTCACCGGCGCGAACACGGTGAACGGGCCCGGGCTGTTCAGGGTATCGACCAGCCCGGCGGCCTTCACGGCGGCAACCAGGGTGGTGTGATCGGCGGAGTTGACGGCGTTGCTGACGATGGTCTTGTTCGGGAACATCGGTTGTCCGCCGACACGAACGGTCTGCGCCATTGCGCTTACGGAAAGACCTGCCATCAGGGCAAGAGCGAGGGCTGCACGAACTGGTTTCATGGAAATGCTCCTTGAGTGGGGCGGCATCTTGCACCGCTGTCTCCAATACGGAGGCGATCGTCGCTTTGGATTTGCGGCGGCGAAAAAAACTTGTTGGCGCGCGTTCGACCGGCCGGGATCCCCAACGGGTGCGACGGTCGGCCGGTCGCCGTCCGCGATCGCCGGCATGCCGCCGACCCTGTTCGCGATGTCCCGCCATGGGTTGAACCGTGTTCGGCGCAACCGCGATCCGATGTCGCGCGCCCCGCGTCTCCGCCGCAACCGTCTGGCCGAAATCCGCATGCCCGCGTCGCGCCAAACGTCACACTGATGAACGTTCCTGTCGGGGCGCCGATGCGCTATGGTCCCAGGCGACTGGTCTTTCCTACCAGCAACAGGAGCCTTCCATGCCACTCGGACCGAAGACCCCGGATTTCAGCGATTTCACCAAGCTGTTCGCGACGATGAAGATGCCGGCCATGCCGGATATGAACGCGTTCGTCGCGGCCAGCCGACGGAACATGGAGGTGCTGACCGCCGCCAACCGGATCGCGCTGGAAGGCGCCCAGGCGGTCGCGCGCCGGCATATGGAGATCATGCAGCAGAACATGGCCGAGATGTCGTCCGCGTTGCAGTCGATGTCCGCGAACGAAACCCCACAGGCAAAGGCGGCCCGCCAGGCGGAACTGCTGAAGCAGGCCTATGAGCACTCGGTCGCCAACATGAAGGAGATCGGGGATCTGATCCAGCAATCGCATGCGGAGGCGATGACCCTGCTGAACAAGCGATTTGCCGAGGCGATGGATGAGGTCAAGGCGCTGGCGGGGCCGTCTGCGAAGGGGTGACGGGCTGGCCGCCTCCATTGATGTCCTTAAGCGCGGCCGCGATGCCAGGATCAGATTACTGGCATCGGACTGGCATGGGGATCGTCACACGGCCGGTTCGATCCATCGTACCGCGGGCCACACGCCGCCTGACCGATGCAGGCAGGGACACCACGAAATCACGCCCTCGGTTCGGCTCATAGGCGCAGCGTAGGGATATCCTGCTCCCGAGTTACTCCGGCAGGTCCCATACATTCACCGCCTCCCGCCGCTCCTCCCTCCACGCGTTCGGCGTCAGGATAACGCCGCGATGACAGTCCCGACAGGGATATCGCGCGCCCGAATCGCCCCGCCCTGCTGCCACAGCGAGCTCGTTGGCGGCATGGCGGGCATCGGCAAGCAATGCCAGTTGCCGGCCGCATGCCGGAGTGCCGATGCGGGATTCTCCGCAATGTAGCTCCTGGCATCCTCCATCCCCGGCCCGGTCCGCCGCCGTCATGCGTGCGCCACGGTCTCAAGCCAGGGACGCGCAAGGCCGTTGAGAGCCGACGGCCGCCCCCCTACTTCTGCGCCAACCCCAGCTTCTGTATCAAATCCTGCTGCTCGGCGATCAACTCCATCGCATACTTCTGATACTCAGCGGTGTCGCGATACATCACGGGTTGCGACAGATCCACCAGCAGCTTCAGATGCGCCGGGTCTTCCAGGCCGGCCTTCAGCGCGTCGTGCAGCTTCTTCACGATCTTCGGGTCCATGCCCTTCGGTCCCGCCAGACCATACGGCGACGCCGAAACGATCTTGTGGCCCATTTCCAGCAATGTCGGCGCGGTTGGAAAGCGCGGCGAACGTTGCTCGGTCCAGACGACCAGCATGCGCAGCTTGTCGGCGTCGATCAGCGGGCCGAGCCCGGTGCCGTCGGCGGCGATCTCGACGTGTTCGCCAAGGATGGCGGCGGCGGTTTCAGCCGAACCCTTGAACGGCACATGCACCCATTTGATGCCGCTCTGCAGCGCGATCTGCTCCATCGTGATGTGCGGCGTGGACCCGGCGCCGGACGTTGCATAACGCAATTTTCCGGGGTTGGCGCGGGCGTAATCCAGCAACGATTCCCAGGTCTTCCACGGAGACGATGTATTGACCGCGACGCCCAGGGTATAGCCGGTCAGATGGATGATGAAGGTGAAGTCCTTCTTCGGGTCGAAGGAGACCTTCTGCATATACGGCAAGCGGAAGATCGTCAGCGGCAGTTGCGCGATCGTGTAGCCGTCCGGCTTGGCGGTCGCCGCCATGGTGGCGCCCCCCAGCGTGCCAGTGGCACCCGGCTTGTTGTCGATCACGATGGGTTGGCCCAGGTGCTTGGAAGCCGCCTCCGCCATCACGCGCAGATGCCGGTCGGTTGGCCCCCCGGCGGGCCAGGGCACGATCAAGGTCACCGGACGGGTGGGATAATTGTCCGCCTGCGCCAAGGCCGACTTCGGAGTCAGAGCAGCGGTGGCGCACCAGATCGAGAGCGCGACCAACCCCGCGCGGACAGAAACCAGCATAAACGACCTCCCACGATTATTGGGACAGACGGTATGTGGCCAGGAGGCTCCGCGCAAGCACGGTGTGAGCGGCGCCTGTGCATGGGCCAGGAAACGCCGGGACGGACAGGGCCGGCATCCCCGCGCACATGGCGAGGAAGCCGGCCCGAATCCGTCAGCCGATCGTGTCAGGCTCGGCCGGCGCGCACCAGGCGTCCCGGGCGGGCACCGGTTTCCTCACCACGCTCGAACACCGGCACGCCGCCAACGATCGTGGCTTCGTAGCCATCGACACGCTGCACCAGGCGCTTGCCGCCGGCCGGCAGGTCGTAGCGCATCTCCGGGTGGTGCAGGCGCAGCGACGTCAGGTCCACGACGTTGACATCGGCCTTCTTGCCCACGGCCAACCGGCCCCGGTCGTTGAAACCGAAGAAATCCGCCGTTTCGCTGGTCAGGCGCTTGACGGCGAATTCCAGACCGACCCGAGGACCGCGATGACGGTCGCGGACCCAATGGGTCAGCATATAGGACGGCAGGCTGGAGTCGCAGATCTGGCCGCAATGGGCGCCGCCATCGCCCAGCCCCAGCAGGGTCGCGGGATCGGTGATCATTTCGTGCACGACGCCATGATCTCCGAAGACGTAGTTGACGACGGGGTAGAACAGCATCCGGTCGCCGTTCTCTCCGGTCAGATAGTCGTAGCAGAACTCCTCCGGCGTCAGGTTCGTCTTCGCGGCCATCGCGGCGATGGAGCGGCTGTCGTCCGGCTCATAATCCGGCGGGTCGCCCAGGACGTATTGCCGATCCCAGCGCGTGGCGATGGGGCGTTGCAGGGGCGGCAGGACGGACAGCAGTTGCTCCGACGGTTCTTCCGCCAGGATCTGTGCCCGCACGGCCGGGTCCCGCAAGCGCGCCAGCCGTTCCGCCACGGGCAGTTTCAGCAGCGCCGCGAAGCTGGGCCGAGCGGCGAAGGGGGTCAGGGAGGTGGTCAGGCCCAGGATGATGCCGACCGGCCGGCCCGCCACCTGCGCGGTGACGTTGGCGCCTTCACTGCGTGCCTTGCGCACGTTGGTCATCAGCCGCCGCCAGCGATCGGGATCGTAGGATCGGTCGGTCAGCAGGAACCAGAACGGCACCTTGTTGGTTTTCGACAGTTCGGTGATCCAGCGGAATTCCGCGGCTTCATCCTCAAAATCGCTCAACATGCCGTAGGTGCCGCGGCCGACCCGACCGAAGGCGCGGGCGATGCCCAGCAGTTCCTGTTCTTCGGAATAACGGCCTGGCACCAGCTCCCCGCTGGTGGTCTTGTGCTGGTCGGTGCGGGATGTGGTGAAGCCGAACGCGCCGGCCCGCAGCGCTTCCTCGGTCAGGCGGCTCATGGCTTCGATGTCGTCTGGCGTGGCCTTCTCTCGGCGCACGGCGCGGTCGCCCATGACGTAGACGCGCAACGGGTGATGCGAGACCTGTGCCGCTATGTCGATGGTGCGCGGCAGGCGATCCAGGGCGTCGAGGTAATCGGGGAAGCTTTCCCAGTCCCATTTCAGGCCCTCGGCGAGCGCGATGCCGGGGATGTCTTCCACGCCTTCCATCAGGTCGATCAGGCTGTCGTGGTCCTTGCGGCGGACGGGGGCGAAGCCGACACCGCAGTTGCCCATCAGAATGGTGGTGACCCCGTGCCAGGAGGACGGCGCGAGCACCGGGTCCCAGGTCGCCTGGCCGTCGTAGTGGGTGTGGACATCGACCCAGCCGGGGGTGACGAGCTGGCCGTCGGCGTTGATTTCCCGCTTGCCGGGGCCGGCCTTGCCGCCGACCTGGGCGATCTTGTCGCCGTCGATGGCGACGTCGCCGGTGAAGCGGGCGGCACCTGTGCCGTCGACGATCGTGCCGCCGCGGATGACGATGTCATGCATTGGGGGGTTGCTCCTGTCTTGCTGGGTGGGAGGTTGGGTCAGGTTGGCGGGGGATGCAAGGTTGCGGGGCTTCGCCCCGGACCCCGCCAGGGCAAAGCCCCTGGTCGGGGTCCCCAAGGGCCATTTGGGGCGGAAGCCCCCACTCTCACATCGCCTCCGCCGCCGCCTTCTGCGCCGTAAAGATCGACCCATACCCCTGCGCGCTCCAATCCGGCGGCACCGGACACGGCGTCGCATCCAAATGCGCCACTGTCGCCGCACGTCCGCGCACGATATCCCCCGTATGCCGGGTCGGCGTCGGCGGTGGCATCCAGGCGAACGCATCGGCCGAACTGTAGATGAACAGCGCCACCGGCCGCACCCGGTCGGTGGCATTGGCGCGCGAGGCATGCAGGGTGCGGCAATTGATCCCGATCACCGTGCCGGCGGGGCCGGTCAGGTCCTCGGCCCGGGACATGTCGACGGTCGCCATGTCGGCATCGCGCACGCTGCCGGTCCAGATGCCAGCATCATCCCGATGCACGAAAATCGGCCCCTGATGCGTTCCAGGAATGCACGTCAACGGCCCCTGCTCGGCCGGCACGTCATCGAGGTAAACGCCGAGCGTCACGGGGCTGTAGTTGGTGTGCGGCCAGGCGGGAATGTCCTGGTGCCATTTCACGATTTCGCCGGTGCCGGGCCATTTGTAGTTCAGCGTGCTGCTGTGGAACTTGACGTCCGGGCCGACCAGGTCGGCCGCGATGTCGGCCATCGGGGACTCGCTGGCGAACGCCCAGAAATCCGGGTGCCGATCCACCAGCGCTCGCAGCCGCCGCACATGCGGGGTTGTGGGGGTATGTTGCGGGCCAAGGTCGAACCCCTCGTTGGAGGCGGTCAGCGTTCGGCTGGCCTCGATGAATTCATTCGACCGGTCGATCAGACGGTGGAGCCACTCGGCTGGGATCACGTCACGCGCGGACAAGTAGCCGGTGCGGAAATAGGCCTCTCGTTGCGCGGAGGTCAGCACGCGGGCCGGGTGGGAAAGGATGTCTTCCGGGGTCATGGCGGCGGTTCCTGGACGGGGCGGTGTCCCGCGTAGGGTTATCGCGGTTGGGGGGTGTTGTCACGGTTTTGGCATGGAGATGCGACCTGTCCCCCGTCGCTGGCGATGACGCACATTGCGGCAATCTTGCCTTCCTGTTTCGCCGACGGACCCGGCGTTCCGGCCCGGACGGATGCACCGGGTACGGGGTGCCGCAAACCCACGCATGACGTGATGTTAACAACCCCATGGTTCCGATTGACCTGACGCGCCTCGGTCCATAGCTTCCGGCCCATGCCGGAAACCGAACGCAACACCGCTATCACGATCCCCAAGGCCTGGCCGTTCGAGGAAGCGGCCAAGGTCGCGCATCGTCTTGCCCAGTCCGGCAAGGGCCACGCACTGTTCGAAACCGGCTACGGCCCGTCCGGCCTGCCGCATATCGGCACCTTCGGCGAAGTGGCGCGCACCACCTGGGTGCGGCATGCCTTCACGACGCTGACGGGCCTGCCGTCCCGCCTGCTGGCGTTCAGCGACGACATGGACGGGCTGCGCAAGGTCCCGGACAACGTGCCGAACAAGGAGATGCTGACGGAATTCCTCGGCAAGCCGCTGACCCGCATCCCCGATCCGTTCGGCACCCACGAAAGCTTCGGCGCCCACAACAATGCCCGCCTGCGCGCGTTCCTGGACTCCTTCGGGTTCGAGTATGAATTCGCGTCCTCGACCGACTATTACGCCTCGGGCCGCTTCGATGCCGCCCTGATCCGTATCCTGGAATGCCATGAGGAGGTGCTGAAGGTCATCCTGCCCACGCTTGGGCCGGATCGGCGGGCCACCTATTCGCCGATCCTGCCGGTGCATCCGAAGACCGGCGTGGTGATGCAGGTGCCGATGGAAGGACGCGATCCGGCAGCCGGGACCGTGATCTGGCGAGACCCCGAGACCAATGAAGCTTTTGAGACATCCGTCAAAGGCGGGCATTGCAAGTTGCAATGGAAAGCCGACTGGGCCATGCGCTGGTACGCATTGGGTGTCGATTACGAAATGTCGGGAAAAGATTTGATCGATTCGGTACGCCTCTCTGGGCGGATCTGCCGGATCCTGGGAAGCCAGCCGCCGGAAGGGTTCACCTATGAACTCTTCCTGGACGAGCACGCCCAGAAAATCAGCAAATCCAAGGGCAACGGGCTGTCGGTGGACGACTGGCTGCGTTACGCACCGCCCGAATCGCTGTCCCAGTTCATGTACAATCAGCCGCAACGCGCCAAGCGGCTGTATTTCGACGTCATTCCTCGCGCCGTCGACGAATATATCGCCAACGCCGACAAGGCGCGCGGCCAGATGGCGATGGACCGCCAGACCAACCCGGTCTGGCACATTCATCGCGGCAACCTGCCGAACCATGCCGGCAGCCCGATCTCCTTCGCCATGCTGCTGAACCTCGCCGGCGTGGTGAACGCCGACACGCCGGACATTCTATGGGGCTTCATCCGCCGCTATAGCCCGGACGCAACCGCGGAATCGGAGCCGATGCTGGCCCGTCTCGTCGACCATGCCATCGCCTACTACCAGGATTTCGTCCGCCCCCTGAAGCAGTACCGGCAACCGACCGACACCGAACGGGCCGCCCTGCTGGACCTGGAAGACGCCCTGGCCAACCTGCCCGCCGATGCCAACGCCGAGACGATCCAGAACGCGGTCTTCGAGGTCGGCAAGCGGCACGACTTCCCCGAATTGCGCGCCTGGTTCGGCTGCCTCTATCAGGTCCTTCTCGGCCAACAGGAAGGGCCTCGCTTCGGTGGCTTCGTCGCGCTTTACGGCGTGGTGGAGACAATGTCCCTGATCCAAACGGCGCTGGCTCGCCAAGTGGAAGCGGCCTGACCGTATGATATCTCGACCTGTTGCGATCCTGCGTGCCGTCGCACGCCAATTGCCCGCGATCATTGGCCTGATCCTTCTGGGTGGTGCCATCTATGTCGTGCAAAAGGAATTCCGCCACCTGAAATGGGCGGACATCGTGGCGGCGTTGGAGGCGATTCCGACGCAGGCGCTGGCATTCTCCTTCATCTGGACCATCCTCTCCTACTACATCCTCACCTTCTACGATCGGCTCGGCACCATCTACGCCGGGCACAAGGTGTCCTACGGGCGCGTGGCGTTCGCGTCGTTTTGTGCCTACTCGCTGTCCCATAACCTCGGCTTCGCGGCGGTGTCAGGCGCCGCGGTACGCTTCCGCCTCTATGCCCACTGGGGCCTGACCGCGCTGGAAATCGGCAAGACGGTCGCGTTCTGCAGCGTGACCTTCGCGTTGGGCGGCCTTGTGCTGGGCGGCGCCATCCTGTTTCTGGAACCGAAGTCGGTCCCGTTCTTCGGCCAATACCTGCCCTTGTGGGCGCTTTATGCCGTGGCGGCGCTGCTGTGGGCGATCGTCACTGGCTACGTGACCATGTCCAAAGTCCTCGGCAGCGTGCGGATCATGGGGCACCGGATAGAGCTGCCTGGGTCCCGCATGGCGCTGTTGCAAGTGACCCTGGCCACCGTGGATGTCGCCGTGACCGCGACGATCTTTCATGCCCTGCTGCCCCCCACGCCCGGTCTGACCTGGACCATCTTCCTGGGAGTGTACGTCGCGTCCTACACGGCCGGGCTCGCCGCCAACCTGCCGGGGGGCATCGGCGTGTTCGACACCGCGATGCTGTTCGGTCTTGGTCCGTATCTGGAAGCGCCGCAGATCATCGGCGCGATCGTCGTGTTCCGCCTCTATTATTACATCATCCCGCTGTTCCTCGCCGCCGCGATGTTCGCCGGCTATGAGCTCTACCTGCGCGGCGGGTCGATGATGCGCTTTGCCAAGCGGGTCTCCGGCCGGTAGTCCATACCAGTTCGGCGCCATTGATCGCGCGCCATCGCCGCTTCAGTGTCATGACCGCACGCAATCGCCCCAACGGACAGTCATGTCCGGCGGGGCCGGAGGCTTTTCATGTCCCCTGAATTTCTCGCGCTCGCGGCAGCCCTTCTCATCCTGGCTGGCATGGTGGCCGTTCTGGCCATGCTGGTGTCGCGGCAATTGCGCGACACGCAATCCCAACGCCTGCTCGCCGAACAGGCCCTGGCCGGCATCCGAGGGGAGGCCGAGACGACCCGCGCCGCCGTGCAGGCCGTGGGACGCGACAGCGCCGACCGCCTGGCCACCGTGCGCTCGGCTTTCGACACCGGCACGGAGCAGATGCGGGCCATGCTGTCGCGCGAACAGGGCGAACTGCGCCTCGCCCTGGCCGAAGCCCAGCGCATCGGCGCGGAACAACTCGCCCGCCAGTTCGAGGCGACCCGCACCGTCCTGGAGACCAAGCTGAAGGAAATGCGGGAAGGCAACGAGGCCAAGCTCGCCGAAATCCAAAAGACGGTGAACGAGCAACTGCATGCCGCCGTCGAGAAGCAGATGACCGACAGTTTCAGCCGGGTGATCGACCAGTTCGCCGCGGTGCAGAAGGCGATGGGCGATGTGCAGGCCGTCACCGCCCAGATCGGCGACATCAAGCGCCTGTTCACCAATGTAAAGACCCGGGGCGGTTGGGGGGAAACCCAGGTCCGCGCCATGCTGGACGATATCCTGCCGCCCGGCGCGTATGAAACCAACCGCAAGATCCGCCCGGACAGCGACGAAGCCGTCGAATTTGCCGTCATCATGCCGATGCGCGGTGAAAATCGGCCGCTTTTGCCGATCGACGCGAAATTCCCGGTCGAGGATTACGAACGCCTGCTGGCGGCCTCGGAAGCAGGCGACGTGGAGGCGGAACGGGCCGCCACGCGGCTGCTGGAACGGCGGGTGCGGGATGAGGCGAAGAAGATCGCCACGAAATACATCCACCCGCCGATCACGGTGGAATTCGCGGTGCTGTATCTGCCGACCGACTCGCTTTATGCGGAAATCGCGCGGATTCCGGGCCTGATCGACACCATCGGGCGGGAATCCAGGGTGCTGGTGATGGGGCCCAGCCTGCTGCCGGCACTGTTGAGGACGATCCATTTGGGGTTTGTGACGTTGGCCCTGGAGCAGAACGCGGACCAGATCCGGGACCTGCTGGGAGCCACGAAAACCGAGATGCTGAAAATGGATGAGGTGTTGGGCCGGCTGGCCAAGCAGGCGGGCACCTTGCGGACGACAATCGAGCGGGCGCGCACGCGAACCCGTGCCGTCGGCCGAAAATTGCGCGCGATGGAGGCGATCGATGCGGGAGAGGCAGCGATTCTTCTGGAACTCGACTCCGAGGCGCTGGAACTCGAAGGTGACAACAATGACGACGAATCAGAGACTTGAGCGCTTTCACTCAAGCAGTGTCTGAAGCCTCCAACCGCACACGAAAAATTTGCGTGGCTCCTATGCATTTCCAGGCGGTTTGATGTGGGCGAAATTGTGTTCAGGCTTTATAGTCCGTGGCACCGTCTCCGCCACGGGATGGTCTCGTTAGGGTTTGGCGGCGTGAACAGTTTCTGTTTCGCGCGTCGGGCTTGGCGGGTGCAGCCTGTAACCGGTGCCGTGGTCTCCCTGGATTTCCCGTGATCGGGCGTCTCGGGGGCGGCGGCATAAAGAAATAACGCGTATGACAATGAGGACGACCTTCTCTTGAACATGACCAACCGTGGCCGCGGACGCCCCACCCGGCGGCGCGGCTTCGATGATGATTTCAGCTATGATCGGGCGCCCCCGGGCGATGTCTCGCGCAGCGCACCATCATGGCCTTCCTCAGCCGGTTTCGGACCGGAGCACGACGCAACCGTCAAGTGGTTCAACCCCGAGAAGGGGTTCGGTTTCGTGGCTCTGTCGGATGGCTCCGGCGACGCATTCCTGCACGCGAACACGCTGAACCAAGCCGGCCACAATGCCGTCAGCCCAGGCGCGACCATGCGCGTGCGGATCGGCCAGGGCCAGAAAGGCCGTCAGGTGTCGGAGGTTCTCTCGGTCGACGAGAGTACCGCGACCCCGTCGGCCGGGCGTGGTGCCGGCGGCGGCGCTGGCGCAGGCGGTGCGATGCGCCCACCCATGGGTGCCGGAGGTGGTGCCGCGCCGCGGCGTGGCGCCCCCACCGGTCCGTCCGTGGAAATGCAGGGCACCGTCAAATGGTATAACGCCACGAAGGGCTTTGGCTTCGTCGCCCCGATGGAAGGGGGCAAGGACGTGTTCGTCCACGCCTCCGCGCTCCAACGGGCGGGGGTCATGCAGCTCGCCGAAGGGCAGACCATTTGGATGGATGTCGTGCAGGGCGCCAAGGGTCCCGAAGCCTCCGCCATCCGCGTCGACTGACCGACCGAGACCAGCAAGACCAGTGCGGCCCCTGGGCGTGGTATCACGTCCAGGGCGCACGCCCGGGTAGGCGCTGGCCGCGATAGAACCGCGGCCCGGGGTGACGCCCCACGGGCCGCGACTACGCATCATGTGCGGGAAGGCGGCATTACGCCAGCCGGCCAAAATATCGCCCCCCAAAGACTGCCCCCCAAAGACTGGCCCCCCAAGACTGGCCCCCCAAGATTGACCGACGGTCGCCCCCTCACCGCCATTACCCCCCGCCGCTCAAGCGCAGGCCCTCAGGTCGTGCCCGGCAATGCCCGTGAGCGGTGGAGCAGCAACTCGTAGCCATTCCTTGTCCGCATCGCCCAACCGCGATTGCAGGCCTGTGCGACGTCCCGCGACCGCCATCCCGTCGCCTATCATCGCCGTCCGCCCATCGGCCGAGCCCGTCGTATCCGACGATCAACCGAAAAATCGCACGCTTTGTGCCAGAGTGTGACAACACTCACTTTGCGCTCCAGCCACCCGCGCTATCCCGGCGTTACAAATTCAACAGCCGGGGGGGCTGGCTCGATGAACGACGTAACCCATGTTTAGCACCCACCAAAATAAACCTCATATTATCAGTATCTTGTGCCGCCTCTGCGGCTCGTGTGGCACTACAACCGCGTCATAGGGGGTTCAGACGGTGCGTCTCTGGATCCCTCCCGGCGAGGCATCGATCCCCAG
>CAMATI010000204.1 GCA_945861095.1 Asaia bogorensis
TGTTCGGCGTGGTCGATCCGGTGACGCCGCGCCCACCCCCGGCGGGGTTATTATTGCGCGAGCTTCGGCTGCCATGCGCGGGCCAGACGCTGGGCTTCGGCGATCTGTGCCGGGGTCATCTGCTTGGCCAGTATGTCGCGGCCCTTCCGGCCGTCCTCCACGCCGCCAGTACCCGCCAGGTTGAACCATTTGTGCGCTTGCACATGGTCCTGCGGCACGCCTTGGCCGATGGCGAACATGAACCCGAGGTTGGACTGACCGCCGGCGTGGCCCTGATCGGCGGCGAGACGAAGCCACTTCACCGCCTGCACATCGTCCTGCGGCACGCCGAGGCCGTTGGCGAACATGACCCCGAGGTTGAACTGCGCGCCGGCCTCGCCCTGATCGGCGGCGAGACGAAACCACTTCACCGCCTGCACATCGTCCTGCGGTACGCCTTGGCCTTTGGCGAACCTGACCCCGAGGTTGTACTGCGCGCTGGCGTTGCCCTGATCGGCGGCGAGACGATACCACTTCATCGCCTGCACATCGTCCTGCGGCACGCCTTGGCCGGTGCGGTACCTGTTCCCGAGGAAGAACTGACCGCCGGCGTGGCCATGATCGGCGGCGAGACGAAACCACTTCACCGCCTGCACATCGTCCTGCGGCACGCCGCAGCCGGGGGAAGCCCATGTCCTCGCCGTGGCCCTTCCGGGCGCGGCGCGCCACTAGGCCGCCCTCAGCCTCGGTCACCAGCCCTTCCATCTCGACGCGCACTTCAGCGGCCACGCCCACCCAGTCAGACACGAAGGTGTAGCCGTGCGCGGCGTAGTCGTGACCCAGAAGGCAGCGTACACCGGCGCAGAAGGAGTGGCCGAGCACAATCACGTGGTGCACTCCCAGCGCCACCACGCCGAACTCTAGCGCCGCGGCGGTGCCGTGCGGCCGGCCGTCGGCGGCGAAGGGTGGCACCAGGGCCGCCACGTTGCGGACGACGAAGAGGTCGCCCGGCCGCGCGCCGCAGATGATGGCGGGGTCGCTGCGGCTGTCGGAGCAGGCGATCACCATCACCTCCGGCCGTTGGCCCTCCAGCAGGCTGTTGAAAAGATCGGCATCAGCGCTGAAATGCGCTGTGCGGAACTGCTCGAAACCCGCAACGAGGCGGCGCAGTGTGCTGTCCTCCGGGTTGTGACCATGGGTCGCCATCGGCTCAGGTAATCGGCTTAGCGCGCGCCAAGCTGGCAGTTTCCGGCTCGAAACTGAAGCCCTCGATGGTGGCACGGGCAGCGAGGCTGGCGATGTATTGCCGCACGGCGCCCTGCCAGGCCACGCGCCGCAAGTCCTGCGCCACCTCGGCCGCCACCTCGGCATAGGCGGCATCGCGTCGCGGTGCGTGGCGGTGCAGGTGCACCACATGCATGCCGTAGCGCGACTTCACTACCACTGGGCAGACCTGACCTGGGGTAAGGCCGGCGAGGAAGGTTTCGAATTCCGGCACCGTGGTGCCGCGGCCGATGCGGCCGAGGCTGCCGCCCTGTTCGCGCGAGGGGCAGTCGGAATGTCGGGCGGCCAGTTCCGGCAGGCTGCCGGGCACCGCCAGCACATGTTCCAGCAGGCCACGCGTGCGGGTTTCGGCGGCCTTCCGCTCGGCATCATCCTCGGGGTCCGCAGCAATCAGGATGTGACTTGCCTCCCACCACTCGGGCGTGCCGAAGCGTTCCGGGTGCGCGGCATGCCAGCGGCGGCACGCAGCTTCGTCAGCATCCGGCAGGTGGATTTCCCGCATAAGCAGGGCCTCGATCGCCGCGTCCTCGTCGTCAACCGCTGTTTCTTCGTCACCACGCGCCGCCTCGCGCAGCAGGGCACGAACCACCAGGGCACGCGCGGCAGCCTGCCAAGCCGCTTCGGCGCTGTCGGCGGGGTGGTGCTGCATCTCGGCGGCGATGGCGGCGGCAGAGATGGTGGTGCCGTTCACGGCCACGTCGAGCTCGGGGATGTCCAGGCTGTGGGTGGTGTTGCCTTCGGGCATGGCGATCACTCCGCCGCCGTGGCGCCGGGGCGCGCCACCGGACCGGGCCGGCGCGTGGCGCCGCCGCGGACGCGCACGATCTGCCAGGAGCGGAACAGGTACCAGACCGGGGCCGAGAAGATGTGCACGAGGCGCGAGAACGGGGTGACGAGGAACAGCGTCATGCCCAGGACGAGGTGCACGTGATACGGCCAGTCCAGGCCGCGGACGAGATCGGCGGCACCGCTGCGGAACGTGACGATGGACTGTGCCCAGGCGGAGAGGGCGAGCATGACCGAGCCGTCGCGGTGGGCGAAGGAGAAGGGCAGGGTTAGGAGGCCGAGCACGAGCTGCACCCAGAGCAGTTGCAGGATGAAGATGTCGACCGGGGTGCTGGTGCGGCGGATGCGGTCGTCGAACATGCGGCGGTGCAGCAGGAGGCTGAGGCCGACGAAGCACACGGCGCCGGCAATGCCACCGGCGATGATGGCGATGCGCTGCTTGGTGGCGGGGTCGAGGAACCATTCATAGGCCCAGTGCGGCGTGAGCAGCCCGACGAAATGGCCGAAGAACAGGAACAGGATGCCGAAGTGGAACAGGTTGCTGCCCCAGCGCAGCTGTTTCGCGCGCAGCAGCTGCGACGAGCCGGAGCGCCAGGTGTACTGGTCGCGGTCGAAGCGGATCAGCGAGCCGACGAAGAAGACGCCGGCGCAGATGTAGGGGTAGATGCCGAACAGGAAGCCGTGCAGGTGGTCGGTGAAGCCGTTCCACAGGGCGGACATGGGATTGCTCCTTCAGCGGGCGGGCGCGCCGCGCATGCTGCGCAGGCGGTCGATCATGGCGGAAACCTTGGCGCGGGCGCCTTTCTGGTCGGGGTCGGATTCCGGGCCGAACACCACCGGCTCCGCTTCCCAGGCGGCGTCCATGGCGGCCATTTCCTCGGCGTCGGACATCTCCTCCTCGACCGTGGGGGCTGCCTTGGGCGTGGTGCCGGCCTCGGCCAGGGCGGCGGCGATGACGGCGGCATAGGCGCGGGCATCGGCGGTGCCGCGGCCGAGCAGCTTGGCGTGGATGGCATCGAGGATGGGGGCGGCCTGGCCGAGCAGGTTGGTGGCGACCTCCGGGGGGGCGACGGCGCAGAATTCCAGCACCATGGGCAGGAAGTCCGGCAGTTCGTGGGCGTCCATGGCGTAGCCGGTGGTTTCGTAGATGGTGGCGAGTTCCAGCATGGCGGGGCCGCGGTTGCGGGTGTCGCCGTGCACGTGTTCGAACAGGTGCAGGCTGGTGCCGCGCCCGCGGTCGAACAGGCGCACATAGGCCTCCTCTCGGTCGAGCGGGTCGCCCACGCCGAGGCGGCGGGCGAGGCGGGCGAGGCGGGCGGTGGCCTGGCGCGAGAATTCCGCCTGCGGAATGGTTGCCAGGATGTCCGGCAGGTCGGCGCGCAGCGTGGCGTCGGGGTAGCGCAGCAGGGCGGAGAGGATGGCGTAGCGCTTGTTCATCGGCGTTCTCCCCGCTCGGCGGCCAGTGCGGCGTCGGCCTCGCGGATGCGCGGCGGCGCCATGCGGCCGGCGGAGGGGCCGGTGGCACTGAACAGGTTGCCCGCCGTACTGCCATCGGAGCAGCCATGGCCGAAGCTGAAGCCGCAGGAGGATTTCAGGTCGAAGGCGTTCTCGGCGTATTCGCGGTGGGTGGTGGGGATGACGTAGCGGTCTTCATAGTTGGCGATCGCCAGGGTCTGGTACATGTCCTCCACCTGCGCCGCCGACAGGCCGACCTGCTGCAGGATGGCCTGGTCGTCGCGGCCCTCCACGGTGCGGGCGCGCATGTGCATGCGCATGGCCATCATGCGCTGCATGGCCAGCACCACGGGTTCCTCCTTGCCGGCGGTGAGCAGGTTGGCGAGGTAGCGGACGGGGATGCGCAGGCTCTGCACGTCCGGCAGCCCGTCCTTCCAGCCGACATGGCCGGCTTCCACCGCCGACTGCACCGGGGAGAGCGGCGGGACGTACCAGACCATCGGCAGGGTGCGGTATTCCGGGTGAAGCGGGAAGGCGATCTTCCAGTCGATCGCCATGCGATAGGCGGGGCTGCGGCGGGCGGCATCGAGCCAGGCTTCGGGCACGCCGTCGGCGCGGGCCTGGGCGATCACCTTGGGGTCGCTGGGGTCCAGGAATATGTCGAGCTGGGCCTGGTAGAGGTCCTTCTCGTCGGGCACGGCGGCGGCGCTGTCGATGCGGTCGGCGTCATAGAGCAGGACGCCGAGATAGCGGATGCGCCCCACGCAGGTTTCCGAGCAGACGGTGGGTTCGCCGGCCTCGATGCGCGGGTAGCAGAAGATGCATTTCTCGGCCTTGCCGCTCTGCCAGTTGTAGTAGATTTTCTTATAAGGGCAGGCCGAGACGCACATGCGCCAGCCGCGGCACTTGTCCTGGTCGACCAGCACGATGCCGTCTTCCTCGCGCTTGTAGATCGAGCCGGAGGGGCAGGCAGCGACGCAGGCCGGGTTGAGGCAGTGCTCGCACAGGCGCGGCAGGTAGAACATGAAGGTCTTTTCGAAGGCGCCGTAGATTTCCTTCTGGATCCCTTCGAAGTTGCGGTCCTTGCTGCGCTTGCGGAATTCGGTGCCGAGGATCTCCTCCCAGTTCGGGCCCCACTTGATTTCCATGCGCTCGCCGGTGAGCAGGCTGATGGGCCGGGCCACCGGCATCGCCTCGCTCTCTGGCGCGGTTTGCAGGTGCGAGTAGTCGAAGGTGAAGGGCTCGTAGTAGTCGTCGATTTCCGGCAGGTCGGGGTTGGCGAAGATGTTGGCCAGGATGCGCCACTTGGCGCCGATGCGCGGCCGCAGGGCGCCATTGCGCTTGCGCGTCCAGCCGCCCTTCCAGCGGTCCTGGTTCTCCCATTCCTTTGGGTAGCCGATGCCGGGCTTGGTCTCGACGTTGTTGAACCAGGCGTATTCCACGCCCTCGCGGCTGGTCCACACCTGCTTGCAGGTGACCGAGCAGGTGTGGCAGCCGATGCATTTGTCGAGGTTGAGAACCATCGCGATCTGCGCGCGGACTTTCATTTTCGGTGCCCTCCTCAGGCCGTGCGCATGTCGGCGGCCTGGGGCGTCACCCGCGGTCCGTCGAGCCAGTCGATGTTCTTCATCTTGCGGACCATCACGAACTCGTCGCGGTTGGTGCCGATGGTGCCGTAGTAGTTGAAGCCGTAGGCGAGCTGGGCGTAGCCGCCGATCATGTGCGTGGGCTTCAGCGTGGTGCGGGTGACGCTGTTGTGGATGCCGCCGCGGGCGTGGGTGATCTCGCTGCCCGGGACGTTCACGATCTTCTCCTGGGCGTGGTACATCATGATCATGCCCTTGGGCACGCGCTGGCTGACCACCGCGCGGGCGCACAGCGCGCCGTTGGTGTTGAAGGCTTCCACCCAGTCATTGTCCTCGATGCCCAGGTCGGTGGCGTCGATCTCGCTCAGCCACACGATGGGCCCGCCGCGCGACAGGGTGAGCATCAGCAGGTTGTCGGTGTAGACGCTGTGGATGCCCCATTTCTGGTGCGGGGTGATGAAGTTGAGCGCGATTTCCTTGTTGCCGTTCGGCTTGACGCCGGCCACCGCCTCGGTGGTGCGCAGATCGACCGGCGGGCGGTAGAGGCACAGCGCCTCGCCGAAGGCCAGCATCCAGGGATGGTCCTGGTAGAGCTGCTGGCGGCCCGAGAGGGTGCGCCAGGGGATCAGCTCGTGCACGTTGGTGTAGCCGGCGTTGTAGCAGACCTCCTCGCTTTCCAGCCCCGACCAGATCGGCGACGAGATGATCTTGCGAGGCTGCGCCTGGATGTCGCGGAAGCGGATGGCTTCATGTTCCTTGGCGCGGGCGAGGTGGGCGTGCTCGCGGCCGGTCGCCTTCTCCAGCGCCTGCCAGGCCTTCACCGCGACGTGGCCGTTGGTTTCCGGGGCGAGGTGCATGATGACCTCGCAGGCATCGATATCGGTTTCGATTCGGGCGAGCTTGCCCTCCACGCCGGGGACGGTGGTGGTGCCGTTGAGGGCGCGCAGGAATTCGACCTCGTGCTCGGTTTTCCAGGCCATGCCCTTGCCGTTGTTGCCCAGCTTGTCCATCAGCGGGCCTAGGGCGGCGAAGCGGGCGTGCAGGTTGGGGTAGTCGCGTTCCACCACGGTGACGCCCGGCATGGTCTTCCCGGGGATGGGCGCCACCTCGCCCTTCTTCCACTCGCGGATGGCATGGGTCTGGCCGAGCTCGCCGGGGCTGTCGTGCATCAGCGGGGTGAGCACCACGTCGCGCTCGCGGCCGAGATGGCCGGGGGCGAATTCCGAGACGCGCTTGGCGATGCCCTTGAAGATCGCCCAGTCGGTTCGGCTCTCCCAGGCCGGGTCCACCGCCGCGGAGAGCGGGTGGATGAAGGGGTGCATGTCGGAGGTGTTGAGGTCGTGCTTCTCGTACCACGTGGCGGTGGGCAGCACGATGTCGCTGTACATGCAGGTGGTGCTCATGCGGAAATCGAGGGTGACGAGCAGGTCGAGCTTTCCGCGCGGCGCGTCGTCGTGCCACTGCACCTCCTCGGGCTTGGTGGTGCCCTGTTCACCGAGGTCCTTGCCCTGGACGCCGTGCTGGGTGCCGAGCAGGTGCTTGAGGAAATACTCGTGCCCCTTGCCAGAGGAGCCGAGCAGGTTCGATCGCCAGACGAAAAGGTTGCGCGGCCAGTTCACCTCGGCGTCGGGGTCTTCGCAGGACATCGACAGAGTGCCGTTGGCCAGTGAGGCGGCGATGTAGTCGGGCACGTTCTGACCGGCCTGTTCCGCCTCGGCGGCCAGGGTGAGCGGGTTGCGCTCGAGCTGTGGGGCGGAGGGCAGCCAGCCCATGCGCTCGGCGCGGATGTTGAAGTCGATCAGCGCGCCGGTCATCGGTATCGGCGCGGTGGGGGAGAGCAGGTCGGCGACCTGGACGGTCTCGTAACGCCACTGGTCGGTATGGGCATAGAAGAACGAGGTGGAATTCTGCTGGCGTGGCGGGCGGGCCCAGTCGGTGGCGAAGGCCAGCGGGATCCAGCCGGATTGCGGGCGCAGCTTCTCCTGCCCCACATAGTGCGCCCAGCCGCCGCCGGACTGGCCGATGCAGCCGCACATCACCAGCAGGTTGATGATGCCGCGGTAGTTCATGTCGGAGTGGTACCAGTGGTTCAGCGCGGCGCCGAGAATGATCATCGACTTGCCGCGCGTCTTCTCGGCGTTGTCGGCGAACTCGCGTGCCACCGTGATGATCTGCTGGCGTGGCGTGCCGCACACCGCCTCGGCCCAGGCCGGGGTGTAGGGCGCCATGGCGTCATAGTCCGGGGCGATGCCGGGGGTGACGCCGTAGTTGGCCAGGAACAGGTCGTAGACGGTGGCGACACGCGCGGTGGTGCCGTCCTTCAGCGCCACGCTGGTGGACGGCACGCGGCGGGTGACGGTGGTGCCGAGGCGCGTGGGGTTGAAGAAGGCCGTGGCGCCATCGCCGAAGTACGGAAACGTGACCGCCTCGCTGGCGCCGCCGGCAAGGCTCAGCCGGGGGGTGATCTCGGCGCCGGTGCTGCCGTCGCGGCCCTCCAGGTTCCACTTGCCCTGCTCGCCCCAGCGGAAGCCGATCGAGCCGGTGGGGACATAGGGAAGGCCGGTGGCATCGTCGATCGCCACCACCTTCCAGTCGGGGTTGTTGGCCTGGCCGGCATCGGCGGCGAGGTCGCTGGCGCGGAGCTGGCGGTCGGCCACCAGCTTGCCGTCGCGCTCAGTGAGCAGCACCAGCATCGGCATGTCGGAGTAGCGGCGGAGATAGTCGAGGAAGTAGTCGCCCTTCCCTTGCGCGTGCCACTCGCTGAGGATGACGTGACCCATGGCCAGCGCGAGGGCGGCATCGGTGCCCTGCTTGGGGTGCAGCCAGAGGTCGGCGAATTTCGACGCCTCGGAGTAATCGGGGGTGACGGTGACGACCTTGGTGCCGCGATAGCGCGCCTCGGCCATGAAATGGGCGTCCGGCGTGCGCGTCTGCGGCACGTTGCTGCCCCACATCATGATGAAGCCGCTGTTGTACCAGTCGGCACTTTCCGGCACGTCGGTCTGTTCGCCCCAGGTTTGCGGGCTGGCCGGCGGCAGGTCGCAGTACCAGTCGTAGAAGCTCATGCTCACGCCGCCGAGCAGCGAGAGGTAGCGGCTGCCGGCGGCGTAGCTGACCATCGACATGGCGGGGATGGGCGAGAAGCCGATGACGCGGTCCGGCCCCCATTTCTTGGCGGTGTAGAGGTTGGCCGCCGCGATGATCTCCTCCGCCTCGTCCCAGCCGGCGCGCACGAAGCCGCCGCCGCCGCGCACCTGCTGGTAGTCGCGGCGCTTGGCGGGATCGGCCTGGATGGCGGCCCAGGCGGCTACCGGTTCACCGTGCACCGCCTTGGCCTCGCGCCACAGGCGCAGCAGGCGCTTGCGGATCATCGGGTATTTCACCCGGTTGGCGCTGTAGAGGTACCAGGAATAGCTGGCGCCGCGCGAGCAGCCGCGCGGCTCGTGGTTGGGCAGGCCGGGGCGGGTGCGGGGATAGTCGGTCTGCTGGGTTTCCCAGGTGACGATGCCGCCCTTGACGTAGATCTTCCACGAGCACGAGCCGGTGCAGTTGGCGCCATGGGTGGAGCGGACGATCTTGTCGTGCGCCCAGCGCGCGCGGTACGCCTCCTCCCAGGCACGGCTTTCGGTGGTGGTTTCGCCGTGGCCGTTGGCGAAAGTGCCGGCGTATTTGCGGAAGTAGGTCAGGCGGTCGAGGAAATGGCTCATCTTGCGCTCCGGCTATTCAGTGGGTCGCCGCGGTGCGGCTGGCTCAGCAGGGGTTCGCGGCGCCGCGGCGGGCGTAGAGCCACCAGTTCAGCGCGACGTTGAGGGCGAAGAAGGCGGCCAGGCCGTAGAAGATCGGGGTGGCGGAACCGAAGGCCCCGAAGGACCAGGCGAACAGCATCCCGAAGATGAACGGGCCATAGGCGGCAATCGCGGCGGTGAAGCCGATCACGCCGCCGGCTTGGCGCGGCTCGAACAGCATCGGCATCTGCTTGAAGGTTGAGGCGTTGCCGACGCCGGCGAAGAAGAACAGCGCCAGCATGGCGGCGACGAACATAGGGAAGCTGTCCAGGGAGGTCGGCTGGGTGTTCAGCGTGACAAGGATGGCGCACACCAGCATGCCAATGCCGGCCCAGTGGGTGACGCGCGCGCCGCCGAGCTTGTCGGATAGCGGGCCGGCGAGCACGCGGCTGGCCGAGCCGACAAGCGGGCCGTAGAACGCCCAGGCGAGCGGGTCGGGCGCGCCGGGGAAGCCGCCGTAGATCTGGCGGATCAACAACGGGAAGGTTGCCGCCAGGCCCGAGAAGGCTCCGAAGGTCATCATGTACAGCGATGTCTGCGCCCAGGTGTGACGCGAGCGGAAGATGTCGAACTGGGCGGCGAAGTTCGCCTTGACCGGGATCGAGCGCATCAGGATCCAGGCGCTGACGCCGAACACGACGGTGAACGGGATCATCACCAGCGGCGCGTTCTGCAGCCAGATCTGGCTCTGCACCCCGGCACGGGTCATGGTCTGGCTGTCGCCGACGAAGGCCATGCCGCCGAACAGCGCGAAGCCGATCACCCAGGGCGTGACGAACTGCACCACCGAGACGCCGAAATTGCCGATGCCGGCCTGGATGGCAAGTGCGGTGCCCTGGAGCCGCTTGGGGAAGAACATCGAGGTGGAGGGCATGAAGGAGCTGAAGTTGCCGCCGCCCAGCCCGGCCAGGAAGGCCAGCAACATCAGCATCCAGTAGGGGGTGGTGGGGTCCTGCACCGCGTAGAACCAGCCGACCAGCGGCAGCAGCAACGACAGGGTGGACAGGCTGATCACCAGGCGCGAGCCGTAGATCGGCACCAGGAACATGTGCACCAGGCGCAGCGTGCCGCCGGCCAGGCCCGGCATGGCGGCCAGCCAGAAGAGCTGGCCGGGGGTGAACTTGAAGCCGATCTGCGGCAGCCGCACCACCAGGGCCGAAACCAGGAACCAGGCGATGAAGGCCATGGTCAGCGAGGCCGTGGTGATGGCCAGCGTGGTCCAGGCGCGGCTGCGGCCTTCGCGCTGCCAGAAATCGGTGTCCTCCGGTGTCCAGGCGGCGAGCCAGGAGCCGCCCTGTCTTGCCCCGGCGCCGGGGGATGCGTTGGCCTGTGACATGGTTCGGGATCCTTGGGGTGCTGCGTCAGCGGCCGGCGGGGGGGGAGGGGGGGCGTGGGCCCATCGACATCGCCTCGGGCAGGTCGGCGGGGTGCCGCAGCGCCGGGTGCTGGGCGCGTTCCATCAGGCGGATGGCGCCGTGCATCCAGATCAGCGAGACGGTGACAATCAGGAACATCAGCATGAAGCAGCTGGTCCAGACGCCGAGCCAGTCGTTCAGCACCCCGAAGGTGATTGGCAGGATGAAGCCGCCCAGACCGCCGATCAGCCCGACCACGCCGCCGACCGAGCCGACGCGGTCGGGGTAGTAGACCGGGATGTGCTTGTAGACCGCCGCCTTGCCCAGGCTCATGAAGAAGCCGAGCGCCATGGTCAGCAGCGTGAACGGAATGAAGCCGATGGCTATGGTGAACTCGACCGGCCCGCGGATGCCGTTCACCACATAGGTCGTCGCGGGATAGCTGAGCAGGAAGGTGCAGATCACCGAGCCTATGAAGGTCCAGTACATCACCGCCCGCGCGCCGTGCTTGTCGGACAGCGTGCCGCCCAGGATGCGGAAGAGCGAGCCGGGGATGGAATAGGCCGCCCCCAGCAATCCGGCGGTGACGATGTCGAGCCCGTAGACGCCCACGTAGTAGCGCGGCAGCCACAGCGCGAGTGCCACGAAGCCGCCGAAGACGAAGAAGTAGTAGAGCGAGAAGCGCCAGACCTGCAGATTGGCGAGCGGCGCCATCATCGCGGCGAAGCTCTCCGGCTTGGCGCCGCGCGCGCGGCGGGCGGCCAGGTCGGGGTCGTCGCGGGTGGCGAACCAGAAGACGATGGCGGTGACCAGCAGGCCGAGCGCCCACAGCTGGGCCACCATCTTCCAGCCGAAGGCGACCATGATGACCGGGGCAAGGAATTTGGTGACCGCGGCGCCCACGTTGCCGGCGCCGAAGATGCCGAGCGCGGTGCCCTGCTTCTCCTTGGGGAACCACTTCGAGACATACGCGATGCCAACGGCGAAGGAGCCGCCGGAGATGCCGACACCGAGGGCGGCGATCAGAAAGGTTGTGTAGTCATAGGCGTAGCTGAGGAGGAAGGTGCCGAGCGCGGCGCAGAGCATCACAGCGGTGTAGACGATGCGCCCGCCGTACTGGTCAGCCCAGATGCCGAGCACGAGGCGGATCAGGCTGCCGACGAGGATCGGCGTGCCCACGAGCAGCCCGAACTGGGAGTCGGACAGTCCGAGATCCTTCTTGATCTGCACGCCCAGGATCGAAAAGATCGTCCACGCCGCAAAGCAGACGGTGAAGGCTACGGTCGAAAGCCACAGCGCCCGCGCCTGCTCGCCCGCGCTGGGGGGCATCATCGTCGTCGTTGGCATGCTCCGTTCCCTATGGTCCGTTTGCACAGCCATTGAGCACAGCGCGCAGGCGTGAACTCTTGATTCAGATCAATGGACCGCCCGCGAATTGGCGTATTTTTCCAACAGCGCCAATTATAGCAAGGGAGTCGTTGACGTCTGTCGATAGATCAATTGATACAAATCAATAGCGAGCCCGGCCAGTGCGGCCCGCTCGCGGAAGGATCGTCCGATGCCCCAGACGAATCGCCACACTGCCCAGATCGAACGCTCGCCCTTCTTCCAGGCGGCAGGCTCCGCCGCGATGGCCGAGCTGCTCGCCGCCAGCTTCACCCAGTTGCTGCCGCGCAATGCCGTGCTGTTCGAACAGGGCGACGAGCCCGAAGTGCTACACTTGGTGCTGGAGGGGCGTCTCGGCCTCCAGGCCCAGGGCGAGGCCGGCACCCGGACCATTGTCAACGGCGGTGGAAAAACCAGCCAAATGGCGGCGCAAAAGTCTGCCAGTTTTGGTGGGGTTTCCTTGTTCGGTTGGAGGCCGTTTCCTCGTCCCGGCCTGACGTTTTTGGGGCGTCGCGCACAGCCGCGGTCAAGGATGGCCGC
>CAMATI010000205.1 GCA_945861095.1 Asaia bogorensis
TATTGCCCGCCCGCACCGGCTTCGATCGGCAATTTCGTTTGGTTTGATTGTGACAAGGACGGCAAGCAGGACAGCGGCGAAGGCGGCCTGTCCGGCGTGACCGTGAAGCTGATGGCGGCCGACGGCACCACCGTCCTGGCCACGACCACGACGAATTCGTCTGGCTACTACCAGTTCTCCAACCTCACCGCCGGCACCTACCAGGTCTATTTCGGCACCAAGTCGGGCTACGAGCTGACCGCCGCCAACCAGGGTTATAGCGACAGCAGCGACTCCGACGCCAACACCGCGACCCGCCTCAGCGGCCCGGTGGTTCTCAGCGCCGGGGAGAACGACACCACCGTCGATGCCGGCATGGTGGTGTACTGCCCGCCGGCATCCACCGGTTCGATCGGCAACTTCGTGTGGAATGACTGCGACAAGGACGGCAAGCAGGACAGCGGTGAATCCGGCCTGTCTGGCGTGACCGTGAAGCTGATGGCATCGAACGGCACCACCGTGCTGGCGACGACCACGACGAACTCGTCTGGCTACTACCAGTTCTCCAATCTCGCGGCTGGCACCTATCAGGTCTATTTCGGCACCAAGTCAGGCTACCAACTGTCCGCCGCCAACCAGGGCACCAGCGACAGCAGCGACTCCGACGCCAACACATCCAGCCGCCTCAGCGGGCCGATCGCTCTCGGCGCCGGCGTGAACGACAGCACCATCGATGCCGGATTCTACCAGACACCATCCGGCTACTGCGACCCGAACCCGTGCGACCCCAACCCTTGTGATCCAAACACTGGCAGCACCTCGGTCAACGGTCTGACCCCGGGCTTCTGGTCAACCCACAAGGAAGCCTGGGACGGTGCCGCCGACACAAAATATGCCAACCTGGTGTCCAGCGGCGTATTGAAGTCGGTCGACGTCCTCCGCGGCCTGCCCAATTAGGGCAAGAGCGGACCGGGCGGTGCGGTTGGCGTTCTGCTTGGCGACGTGAACGCAAACGGCGTTGCCGACTCCGGGGAAAACACCCTGTTCGTGTCGCTGACGGCCGCGCAGCAGTTGGTTTCGTCCAGCGTTTCGGCCAATGACACAAGGCAGATCCTCGCGCGCCATGCGATCGCCGCCCAGTTGAACGTCGACAACGGCAACCACGCTCCGGGCGGTATGACCGTGGGGGCCGATCTGATCAGCAAGGCGGTGTCCTGGCTGAAGGGTCAGGGGCCATTCGTCTACAGCGACGGCAGCAGCGGCAAGGTCGACGTGACCGGCATCAGCAACGTGCTCGACGCCGGCAGCTCTGGCGGAATCGACTACAACACCTATTATGCCGCTTTCACCTCTGCCTCACTCGCCTCCAGCAAGATGGCGTGGCAGCAGGACAAGGCGCTGGGCCTTGCCTCGACCGACTTCTACGTCAGCGGCGAGGAACTGAAGGATGCGCTGCAAGCATTCAACGAAAACAAGCTGGTAACCTCGGCGAACGGTTCCCAGGTTGGCTGGAACAACGGTTCCGGCATGGTCAACGCTCACACCAACAACGCGACCGGCGTGTGGAACGTGCTGCGGGACGCCAACATCATCTGATCCAACAACCGGCGGTCCGCCCCCGCCGCCGGCACCCACCTCCCAAGAAACCCACCGCTCGGCTTTCCGGGACGGTGGGTTTTTTGTCGACCCGGGCCGCCTATACGGCTTCACGCTCCAACGCCCGGTCCGCGGCCCACGCCGTCGCCTGAATCGACGACCAGACCGGAATGCCAAGGCTTTCTCGCAGTTCTGGAATCAGGTTCAGCGTCGGCAACTGAGAGCACGCGATGAACAGACCCCGGCTGCGATCGGTGACCGTGGCCAGGGCCATCTCTCGGACCTGATCTTCCGTGATCTCTCCCAATGCGGCGACGGTCTCACAAAAGAAACTATTCAACACCTCAACCTTGACCCCGCCATGGTCCAGATAGGCCCTCAACCCGTCATTCACCGCGGTCAGATAGGGGGTCACGACAGCGGTCTCGGTGATGCCCTCCTCGGCCAGGACCTCCTCCATGGCACCGGCGGTGGACACGACCACGGCGCCGGTCCGATCCCGCAGCGCCTCGACCATCATCGCATTGCCGTCCGGACCGCCGAGGAAACCCGCCGCCGTGCAGCCATAAACCACCAGATCGGGCTTGTCGGCCAGGAATGGCTCGATGGCCTCCAGCGTACTGCGGCGATAATCCGGCAGATCATCCACGGTCAGGGTGCGCGCCGGCCGCTTGACCCGCGCCACCAGAAAAGGCGCCAGATGCGGGCACAGCGCGTTCATCTCGGCTTCCATGGTCGTGTTGTTGGCCGGAACGACCAGCAGTCCTACCGTCATGGTGCTTCCTCCTGTTCAACCGATGGCGCTGGCGGATTTGGCGATCTGCCGCAGCGCGAATTTCTGGATCTTGCCGGTCGAGGTCTTCGGGATTTCCTGAAAGACATAGGTCCTGGGCACTTTGTAGCCCGCCAGATGCTGGCGGCAGAAGGCCCGCAGTTCCTCGGCCGTGACCGTCGCGCCGGGTTTCAACTCCACAAACGCGCAGGGTGTTTCGCCCCATTTTTCGTCCGGCTGGGCGACGACCGCGGCACTCAACACGGCGGGATGGCGATACAGCGCCTCCTCGACCTCAATGGATGAAATATTCTCACCCCCCGAGATGATGATGTCCTTCGAGCGATCGCGGATCTTCACGTAGCCGTCCGGATAGGTCACGGCCAGGTCGCCGGTATGGAACCAGCCGCCCTCGAACGCCTTGTCGGTCGCGGCCGGGTTCTTCAGATAGCCCTTCATGGTGATATTGCCGCGGAACATGATCTCGCCCATGGTTTCGCCGTCCCATGGCACGGGCTGCATGGTCTCCGGGTCCAGCACGATCAGAGCCTCCTGCAACGGAGTCCGGACTCCCTGGCGCCCGTTGCGTTCGGCGCGCTGGTCAATCGGCAGATCGGCCCAGGCCGCGTGTTTGGAACAGACCGAGGCCGGACCATAGACCTCGGTCAGGCCGTAGACATGGGTCAGTTCGATGCCGATCTCCTCGGCCCCGGCGATGATGGCGGCGGGCGGGGCGGCGCCGGCGACCTGACCGGCGATCCGGTGGTTGATCCCGGTGAGCAGTTCCCGCGGCGCGTTGATCAGCATCGAGTAGACAATGGGCGCGCCGCACATATGGGTGACACCATGGGTGCGGATGGCATCGAGCGCGGCTTTCGCCTCCACCCGCCGCAGGCACACATTCACCCCGGCGCGTTCGGCCACGGTCCAGGGAAAGCACCAGCCGTTGCAGTGGAACATCGGCAGGGTCCACAGATATACGGCGTGATGCGGCATCCCCCAGTTCAGGATGTTGCTGACCGCGTTCAGGTGCGCGCCACGATGGTGGTAGACCACGCCCTTGGGATCGCCCGTGGTGCCGGACGTGTAGCTCAGCGAGATGGCGTCCCACTCATCCGCCGGATTCTGCCAGGCGAAATCCGGGTCGCCTTCGGTCAGGAACGCCTCGTAGGTGGTTTCACCCAGCAATTTCCCGTCCGGGCACAGCGGATCGTCGATATCGATCACGAGCGGCGGGTCGTCCAGCAGCGCCAGGGCCTGTTCCATGACGGGAGAATATTCCCGATCGGTGATCAGCACCCGCGCCCCGCCATGGCGCAGCATGAACGCGATGGTTTCGGGATCCAGCCGGGTGTTCAGCGTATTCATGACCGCGCCGGCCATGGGTACGCCGAAATGCACCTCATACATGGGCGGGGTGTTGGGTGCCATGACCGCGACCGTGTCGTTCTTGCCGATCTCGCGACGCGCCAGGGCGGAGGCCAGCCGTCGGCAGCGCGCATAGGTTTCCTTCCACGTGTACCGCAGATCGCCGTGCACGACAGAAAGCTTGTCCGGATAAACGGCGGCTGCCCGCTCGATGAAGGTCAGCGGCGTCAGGGGCGCATGGTTCGCCTGGTTCTTGTCCAGGCCCTGCTCGTAGGGGCTGTTGCCGGTCATGATATCCTCCCGCTGGGCTCGTCTTGGCCATTGTAGACCGGCCTAACGAAAACTGGGAATGGGCGGGCCGTATTGGGGGATCGGGCTGCACCGGGCGAGTGGCGCGTTCTGCAATGCTACGGTCACTATCAATACCTAGCGGTCATTCGGCCGGTTATCCCCATCATTTTGTGGTCGGACGCTCGATTCTCGTTGACGGTCGGCGCGGCGGGGGATACCTGACTCTGTGTGACAACCACAGAAACTCGTCCTTTCATACGCCTGCGGGGCCGCTCCATCATGGCGTTGGTGCTGGCCCCGGAAGCGGCTTTGCAGGAATGGCTGCATGCGCTGGATGCGCAGATGGAGCGTTCGCCGACCTTTTTTGCCGGACGCCCGGTGGTCGTGGACCTCGGCGCCCTGCCCCACCAGCAAACCGGTGTGGCTGAATTCCTGCAACTGCTGGAACAGCGCGGCATCCGCATCATCGGCACCGAAGGCGCCCATCCGTCCTGGCCGGGGGTCGAGGCCTGGGGTCGCCCCCTGGGCGGCAATAGCGGACCCGGTCGCCCGATCGAGGTGCCGGACGAACCGAAAGCGAGCTCCGCTCCGACTCCGGCAGCGCCGGAACCCGCGGATACTGCATCGGGGGATCCAACCGCGCTGGTCATCGACCATCCGATCCGATCCGGCCAGTCCGTCGTGTTCGAACGTGGCGACGTCACGATTTTGGGCTCGGTTGCCTCGGGGGCGGAGGTGATGGCAGGCGGGTCCGTCCATATATATGGTACGCTGCGCGGGCGGGCGATCGCGGGACTGTCCGGCAATCCCGGCGCCCGCATTTTCTGTCGCAAATTGCAGGCCGAACTGCTTGCCATCGACGGTGTCTACCAGACCGCCGACGACATGCCCGCCAACTTCATCGGCAAGGCCGTGCAGGTCTGGCTGGATGGGGAACGGATGAAGATTTCAGCGCTAGAGTGAACGCCAAGAGGGAGACGCAGATGGCCAAGGTTCTGGTCGTGACATCCGGCAAGGGGGGCGTCGGCAAGACGACATCCACCGCGGCGTTGGGTGCGGCCCTGGCGCAGACCGGTGAAAACGTGGTCGTGGTCGATTTCGATGTCGGCCTGCGCAACCTGGATCTGGTGATGGGTGCCGAACGCCGCGTGGTGTTCGACCTGATCAACGTGGTCCAAGGCGATGCCAAGCTCAACCAGGCGCTGATTCGCGACAAGCGCATCGACACCTTGTCCCTGCTGCCGGCGTCCCAGACTCGCGACAAGGACGCGCTGACCGACGCCGGCGTGGAACGCGTGATCGGCGAATTGCGGGAAAAATTCGACTGGGTGATCTGCGACAGCCCCGCCGGGATCGAGCGCGGTGCCCTGTTGGCCATGCGCCATGCGGATGTCGCGGTGGTGGTGACCAACCCGGAAGTTTCCTCGGTCCGCGATTCGGACCGGATCATCGGGATGCTCGATTCCAAGACCCTGCGCGCTGAAAAGGGGGAGCGGATGGAGAAGCATCTGCTGCTGACCCGCTACGACACCGCTCGCGCCGCCCGCAATGAGATGCTGAAGACCGAGGATATCCTGGAAATCCTGTCGATCCCGCTGCTGGGGATCATCCCGGAGAGCGAGGAAGTCCTGCGCGCATCCAATGTCGGCGCACCGGTGACCTTGAACAACCCGACCAGCGCACCCGCCCGCGCCTATTTCGACGCGGCGCGCCGGTTGAAGGGCGAAGTGGTCGAGGTCGTCGTGCCGCTGGAGCGCAAGGGGATCATGAGCCGGCTGTTCGGGCGGAGGGTCGCATGAATCTCCTCAGCCTGTTCCGCATCAAGCGGGATACGGCGCCGGTTGCGCGGGAACGGCTACAGGTGCTGTTGGCGCATGAGCGCGCGGTGATCGGCAAGTCCGATCTGCTGGCAACCTTGCAGGAGGAAATCCTGGCGGTGATTGCCAAGCATGTTTCGGTGGATCGCAGCGCGGTGCAGATCAAGCTGGACCGGGGCGACAAGGTGTCCATGCTGGAAATCGATGTCGAGGTACCGAGTGCGATTGCGCTGACGAAGGGTAAGGGGAAGGGGGGCGCGTCGGCTCGGGTTCCCGCCTGACGGGTTGGTATCGAGGCTCTGGCCCTCGGCTGCGATTATATATCGCACCGCTTCACACGCATCGGTTCTGACCAGCCGCGATAACGCACCGATCAGTAACGCGAAAAACCCCGGGGTGGCGCGCGACGCGTCCTGGCCTGACCAAGGGGCGCTCCACAGGACCGTCCGGGCATCGCGGCGATCGGATTCCACTTGTGGGGCGGGTTGGGAAGCCTGAAGGGCGGACAACGGCGGGACCTAAAGTTCTCTTTACGTTCTATATCGAGATGCGTTGCGTGGCAAGCGGATTGTGGGGTTGCCCCTGGCGCATGCGCAGACCGCCCTGTAACCATTTGATTTCGTGTTGGATGTCGAAATTTCGTGCAAGGGTTAACGATGGGCGTCCCGGTGGCGAATTGCCGCTTTCCGGCCGATCCGGCGTGGCACGCCAAACTTCAGACACGACGTCAGGATCGCGCCGTAGCAGCCTATCGATAACAGGATTTTTGCCCGTCTTCAGAGATCACATGAAGTTTGGCGAGCGGACGGATTCGTTGCCAAACACCGCGAATAACCCGGGTTTTCATTCCCGTTTCATGCGGAAAACGGGGGTATTCGTTGCCAATCCCTGCCGTTAACGATGTCCGCCCCGCGCCCGGAATTGCATCATTTGCCGCCCGTTTTGAAGGCAGTGGATCACCGCGGCTTTGCGGTCTCTCCGGCGCGCCTTCGCCCCCGGCAAAACCCCGGCCCTTGCTTGACAGGCCCCGAGCCGCTGCCTTACCCCAATCCATTCTGGGACAGGGGAACGTCCATGAACGACACGGCGCATACTCCCGCCGCCTCCGCCGAACGGCAGGTGTTTTACGACCAGATCGCGGAACACAGCCTGGCACCGTTGTGGGAGCGGTTGCATGGGATCGTGACGCGCACGCCGACATCCCCCGCGGTCCCGGTGAAGTGGGATTACGACCAGGTCGTGCGGCCCTATCTGATGCAGGCGGGTGGCCTGATCACCGCCAAGGAAGCCGAACGGCGGGTGCTGATCCTTGAAAATCCGGGCTGCAAGGGGGAAACCCGGGTCACCCATTCCCTGTTCGCGGGCCTGCAACTGATCATGCCGGGGGAAGTCGCCCCGGCACACCGGCATACCCAGTCCGCGCTGCGCTTTATCGTCGAAGGCCATGGCGCCTATACCGCGGTGGAAGGCGAACGCGCCTTGATGGAGCCAGGGGATTTCGTGATTACCCCGAGCTGGACCTGGCACGACCACGGCAACGAAACGGACCAGCCGATGGTCTGGCTGGACGGGCTGGACGTGCCCATCGTGCGCATGTTCGACGCCAGTTTCGCCGAACAACTGAACGCCGACAGCCAGAGCGTGTCGCGTCCATCCGGCGACAGCCTGGCCCGTTACGGGGCCAATATGGTACCGGTGGACTGGAGGCCGGCGGTGAAATCGTCTCCGGTGTTCAACTATCCGTATTCCCGGTCGCGGGAAGCGCTGGCGACGATGGCGCGCAACGGCGATCCGGACCCGTGTCATGGATACAAACTGCGCTACATCAATCCGGGCACCGGCGGCGCGCCCATGCCCACGATCGGTGCCTTCATGGCGCTGCTGCCGGCGGGTTTCGCGACCCTGCCGTATCGTTCCACGGACGGCACGGTATATTCGGTGGTGGAAGGCGAGGGCGAAACGGTGATCGGCGATACCGTATTCCGCTGGAAGCCGCGCGATCTGTTCGTGGTGCCAAGCTGGCATCGGCATCATCATCGGGCGTCGTCGGAGGCGGTGCTGTTCAGCTTTTCCGACCGTCCGGTGCAGGACGTTTTGTCCCTCTGGCGGGAGGACCGTTTCAATGCGTGACGTCCTGATCGCCGGCGCCGGCCTGGGCGGACTGACCGCGGCCCTGGCCCTCATCCAGCGTGGCGACAACGTCCGCGTCTTCGAACAAGTCGCCGAACCCCGCGAAGTCGGCGCCGGGGTCCAACTCGGGGCCAACGGCACCCGCCTGATGATCGCCCTGGGCCTGCAAGACGCGATGGAACAGGTCGTCTGCGCCGCCACCGCCAAGGAAATCCGCGCCGGCTATACCGGCCAAAGCTGGCGCATCCACGACCTGGGCGAGGTTTCGGTGGAACGCTTCGGCGCCCCCTACTGGATGGTGCACCGCGGCGACTTCCATACCGTGCTGCTGAACGCGGTGCGCCAGGCGGCCCCCGATGCCATCCGCACCGGCGCGTCCTGCGTCGGGTTCGACCAGGACAGCAACGGCGTGACGTTGCATCTGGCGAATGGAGAGCGCGTGCGGGGCGACGTGCTGATCGGCGCCGATGGCGTACATTCCCGCATTCGTCAGCAGATGTTCGGCGAAGGACGCGCGCAATTCACCGGCATCATGGCCTGGCGCGGCCTGGTGCCGATGGACCGCCTGCCGGTGCACCAGCGCCGTCTGGTCGGGTCCAACTGGATGGGCGTCGGCGGCCATGTCGTTACTTATCCGTTGCGACGAGGCGAACTGCTGAACTTCGTCGGCGTGGTCGAACGCGACGACTGGCAGGTGGAATCCTGGACCGAGGAAGGCTCCCGGGACGAATGCCTGCACGACCTGCGCCATTGGCATGAGGACGTGAAGACGATCATTCGCAACATCGATACGCCGTTCAAATGGGGCCTGGCGGGACGCGAGCCGCTGGATCATTACGCGGAAGGTCGGGTCTGCCTGATGGGAGACGCTGCCCATCCGACGCTGCCCTTCCTGGCACAGGGCGCCAACATGGCGCTGGAAGATGCCATCGTCATCGCGCGCTGCCTGGACCGCTACGACGTGGCCGAGGCGATGCGCCACTACGAACAGGCGCGCCTGGCCCGCACGACGGCGATCGTGCGCGGGTCTTCGGACAACACCAAACGGTTCCACAATCCGGCGTTCGGGACGGCGGAAGGTGCGGCCGCCTACGTGGCGCGGGAATTCACCGAAGAAAAAGTCCGCCAGCGTTACGACTGGTTGTATGAGTATGACGCGCTGACCGTCCCCGTCTGATCCCCCCTCACCATCATCCGCTCGGCTTTTCACCCACCTTGGCGACCTGCGATAACAGCCCAGCCAGCCCGGATCGTCCTGCCCTGCGCAGGCAGGCCATCCGCCATTTTGCCAAGATCGGCACTGCGATGTCGTGCAGCGCGCGATTGCACCGCGACGCCGTTCTTGCCGCTACGATCGTCGCAACAAACGCCCCAGCGCCCGCAACGGTGCGGTCACCCGCCAGGAAGTCGATCGCCGCATGACATCGACGATCATGGCCTGGTGCCTGGCTTCCTCGGTCCGCAGCGCCGCCAGTGGCTCGAAGTCGATGGCGGTTTTGGTTGCGACGGAGCATTGACCATCCGCGCGCCCGCGAAAGGCGGCAATGGCATGGGCGGTTGGGTGGTCCAGACTGAAGATCCGTAGGTCGGAACACCCTGCCCGCATCGCATAGGTCCAAACATCGACCCCGAATTCGGTGTGCACCAGAAAGTCGTCGCGCGTGTCGTCCGGGGGGCCGTGATGGCTGGGCGGCAAGCCGGCTCGACCGCGCGACAGCCGCCCCACCACGACCGGCACCGTGAAGCAGACCGCCCCGCCCGGTCGGGTCACCCGCAGGCACTCGGCCGGCGCGCGCACCGGATCGGGCACATGCTCCAGTGTGTCGGAATGGACGACCACGTCGAACATGCCATCGGGGTAGGGCAAGGCGAGCATGTCGATGTCGGGATAGCTGGCCAGGCAATGCCCCGGCAGGGTGGCCAGGTACGGATGCAACATGCCGGCCTGATTCAGCTCCAGGATCGACAGCCTCGCCGCGTCCGCCGACCGGCAGAAGTCTCGCAGTAAAAGGCGCGTGCCCCAGACCGCGCGCAACGCATCCGCCAGCACGATCGAGCGCAGATTGGCATGGCAGGACGCACAATATTCGCCCTGCTGGCGGTTCACATACTCGGCTTCGTCCGCCGACAACTCCCACTCGGCAACCAGCCGGTCCGACAGGATCGTCAGATTGCCGAATGTCGTGCCGCCACACACCGAACAGGATCGCGTCATGCCGAGCGTGATGTCCGGCGAGAGCGGTCGGCGATGCCCGCCCCGCGTATCAGGACGGGGGAATGACGCCGGATCACGCCGCCCGTGCCAGGCTGACCCCGTGGCGCACCATATCCGCCGCCTTCTCCGCGATCATGATCGTTGCGGCATTGGTGTTCCCCGACACCACGGCCGGCATGATGGAGGCATCGACCACCCGCAGCGCCTCCATCCCGTGCACCCGCAATTCCTGATCGACCACGGCCATCCTGTCGCTGCCCATCTTGCAGGTGCTGGTGGGATGGAAGACGGTCCCGCCGTATTGCTTGGCGTAGTCCAATAATTCGTCGTCGGTCCGCACCGACTCGCCGGGGATATACTCGCCGGTGATGAAATGTTGCATGTCCGGCGTGCCGAGCAACCGGCGCGCCAGTTTCAGGGCGTCGATGATGGTTTGTCGGTCGGTTTCGGTGGCCAGATAGTTGGGATGCATCGCGGGCGGCGCCGACGGGTCTGCCGATTTCAGCTTCAATTCGCCGCGGCTTTCCGGACGCAACTGGTAGGAGACCAGGGAAAAGCCCGAGAATTTGTGCAGTCCTTCCGCCGGGCGGTCGGCGCTGAAGTTGACTGTCGCGAACTGCACATCCGGCGTCTCGAGCTCCGGTCTGGTGCGCGCGAACAGGCCGGCCTGGGCGGCGGCAATGGTCAGCGGCCCCTTGCGACGGAACAGGTAGTCAAGGCCTGTCTTCACCATGCTGATCTTGCTCATCATGATGTCGTTGACAGTAATGGGGAAGCGGCATTTCAGCACGATCCGGGCCTGGAAGTGGTCCTGCATGCTCTGCCCCACGCCAGGCAAATCGTGGTGCACGGCGATCCCATGTTCGGCCAGATGCGCCCCCGGGCCGATGCCGGACAGCAACAGAAGCTGGGGCGAGTTCAGCGCTCCGCCGCACACGATGACTTCGCGGCGCGCGCGCACGGTTTGGACAGTGCCATTCTGGCGATAGGTGACACCGACGGCGCGCTTGCCATCCAGCACGATCCGTTCGGACATCGCATGCGTGATGACCTGCAAATTCGGCCGCTTCATGGCCGGACGCAGATAGCCGACCGCGGTGGAGCAGCGCCGGCCGTTGCGCGTGGTCAGATGGTAATAGCCGGCGCCTTCCTGGACGCGGCCGTTGAAATCGGGATTGCGCGGGAACCCCAGATCGAGCGCGCTTTTGATGAAGGCCTTGCTGATCGGGTCGTAGTCATCGACCTCCGACACCGCCAAAGGGCCGCCGGTGCCGTGCAAATCGTCGCCGCCACCGATCTTGTCCTCGGATTTGCGGAAATAGGGCAGCACGTCGTCGAACGACCAGCCGGCGTTGCCCAACTGCCGCCAATGGTCGAAATCCTGCGGCTGGCCGCGGATATAGACCAGCCCGTTGATGGAAGACGACCCGCCCAGCACCTTGCCGCGCGGCCAGTAGAAGCGGCGGCCGTTCAGGTCGGGCTCGGTTTCGTAGCACCAGTTCACCTTGGGATCGATGATGGTCTTGCCGTAGCCGAGGGGGATGTGGATCCAGGGATTGCGGTCCGGGCCGCCGGCTTCGAGTAGGATCACCTTGGTGCCGGGGTCTTCGGACAGGCGAGCGGCCATGACGCAGCCGGCCGATCCGGCGCCCACGACGATGTAGTCGGCTTCTGTGGTGTCTGGCATGACCGATCCCCCTGTTACGCCATATTGCGCGCATTGGGCGGGCCGGTCGAGGCATCGACCCGTCAGTTTCCTGAGTTCCCGGCCGCGAGTTCATGGCAACCCACAAAAGGCAGAACCTCAATTTATTTGCTAACCCTATATGATATACCCTGCTCACGCAAGAATCCGAAAATCCGTAGGATCGATGATCCTGAAATTATCGGTGACCTCATCGCAGTAGGTCTGCCATTTTTCGGGCACTTCATCGCGCAAGAAAGTCAGCATCGCGCGGCCGAAATCCGTGAAATT
>CAMATI010000206.1 GCA_945861095.1 Asaia bogorensis
TCCCCACCCGGAGTCCCGTGCTTGGCCATCGCGACCGCCAGTAACGCGTTGCGCACCGCCCCGCCTTCGCGCAGGGAACGGCCGCCGCTGCGGATGCCTTCCAGGTTGCCGGCGGCCAGGTTGACGCATTGGGCGATGGCGCCGTTCACCTTGTCGGCATCAAGGCCCTGCATTTTCGCCGCCGCGACCGCCGCACCGAAGATGCCGAACACCGGGCCGGCATGGAAGCCGCGCGACATGACGGTGGGGATGAACTCGGCCGCCATGCGTTCCATGACCTCGTAGGCTGCGGCGACGGCGGTCAGGAAAGTCTTGCCGGATGCTCCCGTGACCTCGGCCGTGACCAGGGCGGAGGGGATGATGGCGGTGCCCGGATGCGTCAGCATGCGGAAGGTGTCCCATTTGCCGCCCGCGAGCAGCATTTCCGCATTCACGAAAGCCGCGCCGGCCTTGGTCAGTTTCGCGCCGGAGCCTATGACCGTGGCGATGCCGGCGCCACCGGCTTCCTCGTCCTGCATCAGGACCAGGGCCTGTTTGGTGGCAGGCATGTCGTGGGCGACGAGACCCGATGTCAGGGCCTGGAGGGTGACGCCCTTGGCGCGATCGACGACCGCCGGTGGCAGGTCTTCATAGCGAAGGTTGGCCACGAAGGCGGCAAAATCCCGGCTGAGCGACATGGTGCGTTTCCCTTGCAGGCGTTGCGTGTTGTTGCATCCGATTTGATGAGGTGGGCAAGAGGGTGGACGAGAGGCCGAGCGGGAGGCAGACGGGACAGGGGCGCAGGGATTGCCACCAATTGCCGCGCGTGTCCGCCGCGTTATAAAGGCCGTCCGCCACCCCTCGCCTCGCCCGATCATTCCTCTTTCATAACAGATCGGAGTCGCGCCAAATCTTCCAGTGGCGTCATGATGCCGCGCGCGTCTACTCCGCCGCGCGAACGTCCCGCCGTTCCAGCGCCTGCCGATCCAGCTTGTAAGCCTCCCCACCCTTGAAGATACCGACCAGGCGGTCCCGATTCTGCAACAGCCCGACATCGGCCACCGGATCGCCATCCACCAGCAGCAAATCCGCCAGGAAACCTTCCCGCACCTGCCCCGCCTGATCGCCCAACCCCATCAACTCGGCACCATACCGCGTGGCGCAGACCAGCGCCTCCGACGGGCTGTAGCCCAGATGTTGGACGAAATGCGCGATATCCCGGGCATTCTCCCCCTGCGGCGTGCGAGCAAACCCGTAGTCGCCACCGATCACGACCTTGATGCCGCGCTTGCGCATCTCGGGATAGGCGCGGGATGCCGCCTCCAATCCCATCGTGATGCCGCGACGGACGCCGGGGTGCAGCGCACCCTCCGGTGCCTCCAACGCCGCCGCATGCAGCAGACCGATGGCGGGGCCGACGAAGATTCGGTCCTTCACCGATTCCAGCAGATCCAACGCTTCCTCATCGGCGTGTTCGCAGTGATAGATCACGTCGACGCCGCACCGGACCGCCCGCTTGACGCTCTCGGCCCCGCGGCAATGCGCATTGGCCAGCCGGTTGAAATCATGCGCCGCCGTCACACCGGCACGGATCTCGTCTTCGTTCATGACGGTGCGCGGCAGTTCGCCGGACCTTGTGTGATCGTCGCCGGAAATGTTCAGCTTGATGCTGTCCACGCCTTCGCGGATGCACAGACGCGCGAGTTTCAGCACCTCGATCGGCCCATCCGCGAACATCGCGAAACTGTCGCGGAACTGATGCGCCCGCCGCTCGTCGCCCAAACCGCCGGTGACGGTGATCTCCGGCCCACAGGCGCGCAGCCGAGGTCCCGGCAATTCCCCGGCCTCGATCGCGTTGCGGATCACGACATCGATCCGCAGCTTGGCGCTGGCCGCGCTGTAGGCGCTGGTGAAGCCGTGATCCAGCAGCAGGCGCGCATTCCGGGCGGCGATCAACGTGTGTTCCTCGGGCGGCGTGTCGCCCAGATCCACCGTGCGGGCACCGTTGATGAAGGTGATATGGGCATGGCCCTCGACCAGGCCAGGCATCAGGGTCATGCCCTTGGCATCGATCACCTCGGCACCGGCGGCCTCAAGCTGACCGAGCGTGGTGGCAACGGCGCGGATACGCTCGCCCTCGATCAACACGTCGGCGGGATAGGATGGGGCGCCGGACCCATCCCAGACGCGGCAGTTCTTGAGCAGAATGCGGGCCATCGTTTTCTCCCCTGTCTTCTTGGATTGCGCCGACGATAACCGGTCCGCACCTGTTGGTGGAGTGGGGGTACAGCAACCCCCTTGCCCTTAATCCCCCCCATCCGCACAATCCGCGCCAACTGACGGGGGAAACCATGCGCATCGAGATCATCTGCACCGGAGACGAGGTCCTCACCGGCAAGATCGTCAACACCAATTTCTCCTACATGGCGCAGAAGCTGGAAGATGTCGGCCTGTCGGTGCATTGGGGCACCACGGTCGGCGACGACCGGGAAAGCCTGCTCGCTGCATTCCAGCTTGCCGGCACCCGCGCTGACGCGGTGATCGTCAATGGCGGCCTCGGCCCGACCGTCGACGATCTGTCGCAGGAAATCGCCGCCCAGGCGGCTGGGGTCGAACTCGTGCTGCATGAGGAGTGGCTCCAGACGATGGAGTCCTTTTTCTCCCGGCGCGCCCGTACGATGCCGCCGAACAACGTCAAGCAGGCGATGCTGCCATCGACCGCGGAAATGATCGACAATCCGATCGGCACCGCCTGCGGCTTCGCGATGGATCTCGGCAAGGCGCGCTTCTTCTTCACCCCCGGCGTGCCGCGGGAGCTCCGCCGGATGCTGGAAGAGCAGGTGATCCCGCGCATCCTGGCACGTTCCGGCGCGCCGGCGTCGATCCACCTGAAGCGGTTCCATTCCTACGGCATCGGCGAATCGCATGCCGACCAGTTGCTCACTGACATCGAATCCCTTGACCCCGAAGGCGGCGTCAAGCTCGGCTTTCGCGCCCATTACCCGCAGTTGGAGACCAAGCTGACCGTCCGCGGCAAGGACATGGACGATGTCGGCCGCAAGCTGGCCCCGGTGACGGCCGAGGTGAGGAAGCGCCTGGGCAATTTCATCATGGCCGAGGACGACCAGACCCTGGAAGGCGTCACCCTGGCGGCGCTGATCGCTCAGCAATCGACCCTGACGGTGGTCGAGACCTTCACCGCCGGCCAGATCGCCGCCCGTGTCGCGCATCTGCCCAACGCCGAACACGTCTTCAAGCGCGGCGTCGTCGTGCGTCACATGATGGACCTGCACGGCGCCTTCGGCCTGCCCGACGTTCACCTGGCCGGCGAAATGACCCAGGACGCCACCGAGGCCGTCGCCCGCGCCGCGCGGGAGCAGACTGGGGCCACGCACGCTCTTGTGGTGCTGATCGAACTGGACGACGGCGCGGACCGCATGGATTTCGGCGGCACCATCTGGATCGGCATTGCGACCGCTGAAACCGTCGAATTCCGCCGCTCCCGCATTCTGGGCGGGCGCGAATGGGTCCGATTGGGCGCGGTTGAATTGGGCCTGGATTGCCTGCGTCGGTTCCTGCAGGGTCTGCCCGTCGTCGAGCGGATCGACTTCGAGAAGACCTGATCGTCCGCACACGTCATCGGCGCCGTCGTCCCGCGAGCGCCGTTGGCGGTTTTGCGCCAGCCCAAGGACCGCCCCACACGTGCCCCAACGCGAAGTCGACTCCTCGTACGCCTGGTTTCGCCTGGCGATCTCCATCCTGCTGTCCACCATCGGTGGAGTTGGCATGTGGTCGGTCGTGGTGGCCCTGCCCGCGGTACAGGTGGAATTTAACGTCGCCCGTGCCGGGGCCTCCCTGCCATTCACCCTGACGATGATCGGCTTTGCGATCGGGGGTGCCGTGATGGGCCGGATCGCGGACAAAATCGGCATCATCAAGCCCATCATGTTCGGCGCGGTGGCGCTTTCCCTGGGCTATGTTCTTGCCTCTCAGGCCAACACATTGGTGGAATTCGCCATCGCCTACGGTCTGCTGATCGGTCTTGGTACATCCGCCACCTTCGCGCCGCTGATTGCCGACATCTCCCACTGGTTTGAACGGCGCAGGGGTATTGCCGTCGCGCTCTGCGCCTCGGGCAACTATGTCGGGGGCGCGATTTGGCCCACGGTGGTCGAGCATCTGATGCGCTCGCAGGGTTGGCGCGTGACGCATTTCGCGATCGGCCTGTTCTGCCTGGTCGCGATGCTGCCGCTGGCGTGGTTGCTGCGCAGTCCGGCACCGGTCCGCCCCGTCGGTGCCCCGCCGCTCGCTGGTCCTCGCCTGGGCACCCTCGGCCTGTCCCCCCGTGTCCTGCAAGGGCTGCTGGCCGTGGCCGGGGTTACCTGCTGCGTGGCGATGTCGATGCCACAGGTCCATATCGTCGCCTATTGCGGAGACCTGGGTTATGGCGTGGCGCGCGGCGCCCAGATGCTGTCGCTGATGCTGGGCTTCGGCATCGTCAGCCGGGTGGCGTCGGGGTTTATCGCGGACAAATTGGGTGGGCTGGCTACGCTGACCATCGGGTCCGCCGCGCAGATGATGGCGTTGGGTTTCTATCTGCTGTCCGACGGGTTGACCTCGCTTTACGTGATTTCGGCGCTGTTTGGACTGTTCCAGGGAGGCCTGGTGCCGAGCTACGCGATCATCATACGGGAATGCTATCCGGCGAATGAGGCCGGCGGGCGGGTCGGTCTGGTCATGATGATGACGATTCTCGGCATGGCCCTTGGCGGATGGATGTCCGGGGCGATCTTCGATCTGACCGGATCCTACACAGCCGCATTCGCGAATGGCATGGTTTGGAACGCCGTGAACACCGCGATCGCCGTGTTTTTGCTGATGCGCGCCCGCACCTTGCGGCGCGCGCTGCATGTCCGCGCCCTGGCTTGAAATCCCAAGGCGGCGGCGGGCTTCACACCTCCTTAACCTGCTTCGTGTTTGATCCCGGTCACACGGGATTCCAGACGAGGCGGCAGTGCAAGAAACATCAACGGGCTCCGAGCAATTGCTACGCGACGCGATCAGGTCCGAGATCGCACCGCTGTTCGATGACATGCACCGCTTCGTGGATCGTCGGATCGCGGAGTTGAGTGCCGAGGTGCACGCGACGGTGCAGTTGGTCGATTACAGCGAAAACAACCTGTCCGGCCAGTTGGCGCGCATTCATGACCAGATCGCAACGATGGTGGCGATGCCGGCCGCCGCCACGCGCAACAGTGGAATCGAGTTGGAAGCCGTGGTCCAGGCGACCGAAAGCGCCGCGAACAGGATCATGGAAGCCGCCGAAGCGATCGGCGACTGGCTGCGGGACGGCAAGCGCGACCCCGAATCATTGGAGGCGGTCGCCGAGAAGGTGAATACGATCTTCGAGGCCTGCACCTTCCAGGACGTCACCGGCCAACGCATCCGGCGCGCCATCGAACATTTGCAGCAGGTCGAAACCATGCTGACCGATCTGATGCCCGAGGACGCCGCCGCGGCGCTTGATCGGCGTTCCGAGCCGGGTCCGCCGGCCGCGATCAACCCGGATCTCGTTCAGGATGATGTGGACCGCATGTTCGCCTGACCCGCGCTGCACACACAGGCGACCCGGCCCCTGCCGTTAAAGCGCGCCACGGGGCGGACGCCGGCAATGACGAAGGGGGCCGAGATGGGCGGAGCATCGGTCACCGGTGGGGACCGGTCCCGCGACAGCCCGCCGGTTCTATCCCTGCCAGACCGCCACGTGATCCCGCGGGGCGGGGCGGGGCGCCGGGGAAACGCCCCCCGCACGCGTGCCGAGATAGATAAATCCGATAATGTCGTCCTCGGCGGGCAGGCCGATCGCTGTCTTGAACCAGGGATCGTAGGCGGGATCGCCGGTCTTCCACATGGCGCCGAAGCCCAGTGCCGGCGCGGCGAGCATGATGCTCTGCACCGCGGCGGATGCGGCGGCGAATTGCTCGACATCCGGAATCCGGTGGCCTTTCTGAATCCGAGCCGAGGCGACGACAATGACCGGGGCACGCAGCGGCTTTTCACGTTCGCGCTGCAAAGCTTCCGCCGTCGCGGTCGGCTCCCGCCGCTGCATGGCGTCCGCCATGACCTCTCCCAGGCGGGCACGCTGCTCGGTCGGGATGACCAGAAAGCGCCAGGGGCGCAAGCGGCCGTGATCCGGGGCGCGATTGGCGCTGGCAAAGATCTGATCGAGTTCTTCGTCGGTCGGCCCAGGGGACTCCAGCTTCAACGCGGAGTCCCGGCTGAGTAGCAGTTCGAGTGCGTCCATGGTCGTTCCTCCATCAACCGGGAGGACGTTAGCGCACGGGAACCGGAACGCAACAGGCAGATGCCGCAAGCGTCTCGCATCCCCGCCGAGAGGCGGCGCGTCGAACTCAGTGGGCGGTCTCGTTCGCCCGTTCGGCCAGGGCCCGACGGTTGCGCAGTTCGATCCCATTGCGGTGGATCGCAACGGCCCCGTCGCGCTTCATCTGGGCCAGGATGCGGCAGATGGTTTCGACCGTCAGGCCCAGGTAATCGGCCATATCGGACCGGTTCATCGGCAATTCCAGGATCGACCGGCGGGCCGATCCATTGCGTGCATCCATGTCCAGCAGGAAGGAGGCGATGCGTTCGGTGGCTGTCTTGCGACCCAGCATCAGCAATTGCGCCCGTGCGACGCGCAGATTCGTCAGCGCGAATTCCCGCAGGCGCCGGGTCAGTCCCAGGTGACTTTCGGCCAGGGCCTCCACCATGCGGCGTGGATAACGGCGCAAGGTCACATCGGTGACGGCTTCCGCGCCAAAGTCGAACGTGTCCAGGTCGTCCAAGCCGAAGTGATCCCCCGGCAGGAAGAAGGCGCCGACATGCCGGCGGCCGTCTTCCAGCAATTTCACCGTGCGCACGCAGCCGGTCACGACCCGGTAACAAAACTGCGCCTCATCGCCCTCGGCATGAATTTCAGCCTCCCGGTGCAGATGGATCGTCGAGCCGAACTGCTCCAGCAAATCCAACGCGTCGGGTGCTCGTGGGCGGATGCTGGGCAAGGTCCCGGACAGGGGTCGAGGAACGACCACGTCCTGGCTGGCGACGGATGCGATTGCGACAGGTTGGGTGAACCCTTGCATGGCTGATTCCCTCGGGCGTTGCGATAATCGATTGGTAGGCCGCTCGAAGTCATCGCAACATTCGGTTGAAGCCGTACGGAATGCTACGTATGTGCCGCGGATAGGGGAGCAGTCGGGCGTGGCCGAACCAGGGCTGATTCATGTTGTGGACGACGATCAGGCGGTGCGGGACTCGCTGTCATTCCTGTTGGAATCCGCGGGGTTGGGCGCGCGCACCTATGCCTCGGCCGCCGAATTTCTGAAGGCCGCCGAAACGCTGGAGTCCGGTTGCGTTCTGACCGACGTACGTATGCCCGACATCGACGGCCTGGCCTTGCAGAAGCGGCTGACGGCCTTGGGCTCGCACCTGCCGGTGATTGTCATGACCGGTCACGGCGAGGTGCCCATCGCCGTTGAAGCGCTGAAACAGGGCGCCACCGATTTCCTGGAAAAGCCGTTCGACGACATCCGCCTGCTGGCGGTCGTCCGGGACGCGCTGCTGTCCAGCGAGAAGACCCGAGAAACCGTCTCGGTCCGCAACCATGTGGCCGCGCGCCTGGAATCTTTGACCCCGCGCGAACGGGAGGTCCTGGTGCGTCTGGTCGACGGTCAGCCCAACAAGACCATCGCGCTGGACCTGGGGACCAGTCCGCGCACCGTGGAGGTCCAGCGCGCCCGGGTGATGGAGAAAATGGCGGCCAGGAGCCTGCCCGACCTGGTACGCATGATCCTCGAAACCGGCGTGCTGCGCTGATCCCGGTCCGCCCCCGCTACCCGCCGCCTGGCATCACCCACGAAAACACGTGAATCGTCGCGGATGTGATGCTGTCCATCCCAGATCCAGCTTCATACGCTTGATTCAAATCAACGCCGCCGTTGCCCAGGCGTGAAACTCTTCCCCCGGGATCGGAAGCCGGCCTGGTGTGGAGGGCAGAGCAAACCATGGAAGACGGCGGCCGTCTGATCGTGGCGGTGATAGACGACGACGAAGCGGTACGAGATTCACTGCGGTTCCTGCTGGAAACGGCCGGGTTCGCCGTCGATACGTTCGCATCCGCCTGCCAGTTTCTCGCCGCGCCTGTTATCCATCCCCGCTTCTGCCTGCTGGTCGATCAGCACATGCCGCACCTGACCGGCCTCGATCTGCTGCGCCGCTTGCATGACAATGGCCAGATGCCGCGCGTGGCCCTGATGACCGGGTCTCCATCCGAGGATCTGACCCGGCAGGCCCTGGAACTTGGCGTTGTCGTCGTGCTGGAAAAACCCCTGGCGGAGGAATCGCTGTTCGGCTTCGTCAGTTATTTCTCCCGCTGATCCGATCGGCCAGAACCGCGCCAGCACCGCGGCCGAACGGGCGGGCGGCCCATCTCTGCCATGATCCGGTGTGATCCGGGCGGGTCGAGTAAGCGGGTTGCCCGGCATAGGCCGGCAGACCCGCCGATCGTCGGTCCCACGATCCTTGACCATTCCGCGTCAGGGTCATAAGCCATCATACCCCGTCCGGTTTCCAACCATGAGCGACCAGTCCACAGATCCGCACGGCGAACTCCTCCGAGCCGCTGCCCAAGGCGACGAACTGGCGTTTGCGGAACTGTATCGGCAAACCAGCTCTCGATTATACGGCACCGCCTACCGGATCTTGAACGGCACCGACTTGGCCCGGGACGCCTTGCAGGAGGCGTTCGTCAAGGTTTGGACCGAGGCATCCCAGTTCGACCACGAAAAAGGTCGCTCAATTCACTGGATGCTCGGCATTCAACGCAATATATGCATCGACATGCTCCGCCGCCGATCCACCCGCCCCCTGGCCGATGTCGATTTCGAGGATCTCGATATCCCCGTTGCGGCGCAGGAGGGATCGTCTCCCGACGTTGAGCGGTGCGTGCGCCTGCTGGGGGACATGGAGGCAAAGGCCGTGATGTTGGCGGTGTACCACGGGCTTTCGCACACTGAACTGGCATCCAAACTGAATTTGCCCCTGGGCACGATCAAGTCGACAATTCGCAGAGCCTTGAGCAAACTGAGGATCTGCCTGGAACCGGAAGGATCAGATGTCGTCACATCCCACTGACAGCGCGGACGACGACATCGCAGGCCTGTTCGCCCTGGGTGTTCTCGACCCGGATGAACGAAACGCGGTCCTGCGTCGGATCCCGGCCGATCCCGCGTTGCGCGCCCAGATCGACGCATGGTCCCGGCGCCTGATGCCACTTGAGGATACGAGACCATCCGTGACGGCTCCGCCAGATGCCTGGGCCGCGATCCGCGACCGGATCGGTTTACGCGGCGCACCAACAGCGCCGACCGTCCGGCTGCGCAATCAGGGAGTCTGGATGACGCTCGCGCCGGGGGTGCGCATGCGCCTCCTTCACGTCGAGCCCGTGACAGGCGAGCGTTCCGCCATCCTGACGATGGAGGCTGGCAGCGAGGCACCGGCGCATGACCACGCGGAAGCCGAAGAGTGCTTCGTGGCTGCCGGCAACATTATCATGGACGGCGTCCATTATGATGCCGGCGACCACATTGTCGCACACGCGCATACTCGCCATGAAAGCATCGTCGCGTTGGTCGATACGACGCTCCTGCTGCATTGGGCGGCCAAGCCGGCCTGATCCATTGCGACAGCACGTTGGTGGGGTGAGATCGCCTGCGACGTGGGCGGTCGGTGGCTCGACGTTCAGGTAACGAGCGTGCCGCACGGATCCAGCCAATTGCGCTGTTCGGACAGGATAGCCCGCTGACCAGCCCGCTATCCCCGCGACGCCTGATGCCGCCGGCGGGGCTGCCCCTTTTCTTTCGCACCTGACAAGTTCAGCATCGGCTTTGGCAGTTATACGAACGGCCCTAACCGTCGACCGGTCCACCGCCGTTCCTTACCGTCATTGCCCTCAATTGATCCGGCAAACCGCTCCCTGCCGCTAAAGTACGGGTTGCGGGATCAAGTCAGGCAATGACGGTGAGGGGCGGCGGGCAAAATCCACCAGGTGCACCGATGAGCCCATCTCACGATCCCGACACCGCCGCCCGCGACGCGTTGCGCCTGATCGGCCCCGATCCCCGCAACTGGGTCGTCGAACGGCCCGGTATCGACCACAACGTCGTGATCGTTGGCGGCGGCCAAACCGGTTGCGGCCTGGCCTTTGCCCTGCGACGCGCGGGGATCGGCAAGGTCTCCATCATCGACGCAGCCGACGACGAGACCAAGGCCGGCATCTGGCTGACCGCCGCCCGGATGAACCTGCTGCGCACCCCCAAGGCGCTGACCGGTCCCGAACTTGGCATCACCGCGCTGGGGTTTCAGTCCTGGTACGAAGCCCGTCACGGCGCTGAGGCCTATGCCGCGATCGACCGCATCCCTCGCGTCATTTGGGCCGAATATCTGGCCTGGTTCCGGCATTTCCTGGCGATCCCGGTGCGCTATCGCACGCGCCTGGCGCGCATCGAGCCCGCGGACGGCCATTTTCGCCTGCACCTGGACGTCGAAGGCGTCGCGCGAACCGAAACGACGAGAAAAATCCTGCTGTGCAATGGCTTCACCGGCAACGGAGGCCCCGCCGTGCCGCCCGTGATCAGCCAGTCCCTGCCGAGACACGTGTATGCCCACACCGAGGATGCCATCGACTTCCCCGCCCTGCGCGGCAAGACGGTGGCGGTGATCGGCGCCGCCGCTTCAGCCTTCGATGCGGCCGGAGTCGCGCTGGAATCGGGCGCCGACGCGGTGCATCTCTATGCGCGTCGGGACACGATTGCCTCGGTCCCGATCTCTCGATCGCGCGGCTATCCGGGCGCCTATGACAACTACCACGCCCTGCCCGACGATCTGCGCTGGCAGCAGGCAATCCGCTTCAAACGCGCCGGCTCGACCCCGACCATCGACGCGGTGCAGCGAGCGGTTCGGTTCCCCAATTTCCATTTGCACCTGTCGGCGCCGTGGGATGCGGCGCGCGAGGACAACGGCAAGGTCATCGCCCATGCCAGCGGTCGCGAGGTCCGCTGCGATTTCGTCATCGCCGGCACCGGTTATTTCGTCGATCCATCCGCTCGGCCGGAACTGGCGGATTTCGCGAGCGACATCCTGTTCTGGCGCGATCGCTATGTGCCGCCCCCGGGGGACGGGGACGCCAACCTGGGCACCCATCCCTATCTGGGCGCGGGGCACGAATATCTGCCGAAACAGCCCGGATCGGCGGCGTTTCTGCGGGATATCCATGTGCAGAACCCGGCGGGATTCGTCAGCTTCGGCCTGCCGATCGGGGATGTACCGAGCATGAGACGGGATATCCCGACGATCGTGGCACGGGTGAGCCAGGATCTAATGCTGGCGGACCTGGATGCGCACCGCGTGCGGATGTCCGCGAATGTGCCGCCGGACTTTCAGCCATCGTTGTATGAATCGGCGGTGCGGGCTTGAGGAACGGAGGGCATGATTATCCCAGACTCGGCAACGTGACATCCGTTGGTCCCGCCGCTCGCCTGGTGCCCGGCATGGCCGCAGCCTCGACATACCGCCGGCTGACTATTATCTGGAATCGCGATACTGTCCGAGTGCCATCAGGGACCGGTTGGTGAATGATAGGGAAGACATGCAGCAGAAAAGCCTGATTGATGCACTGGAGCGGTTTCACCCTGACTGGAAACGGCAAACCGCTCACGCTCGTAGTTTTGTCGCATGATTCACAGGCTGTTAAGTTCCGTTCTGGTAATAGGGGCAAAACCGTGGGCACGCCGGTCTTGGGTTCCCCAAGCCGGTTGATCCTATCGGCAGCGCTCCGCGACTTTCGGTGCACCTGCCACTCAGGCAGGACGGAGCCGCGCTCTGACGTAATGGTCAAGTGGTGCGATGAT
>CAMATI010000207.1 GCA_945861095.1 Asaia bogorensis
GGCGGCCGACCCGTCGCGGGCCAGTTCGATCAGGTCCTGTCGTGATTCGCTGTCGAGGAAGCCGCGCCGGATCATGGATGGGAGCAGAATCGCCTTCGATCCGGTTGGCAAGCGATTCCTTCGGGTTTCGGGGGAGTCGGGGTATATAAGACCAACGCGCGTTAACCCCCGGTTATCGTTCGTCTGATTAGCTGTCACGGGGCTGCTGACGGCTTGATGGCGCAAGTCTTGCTCTGGTGGGATGTGCCAAGGGGGATGTGCCAAGGGGGATGTGCCATGGGGGATAAACCAGGGGGATAAACCAGGGGTGTATCCTGGGGGCGTGCCAGGTCGGCGATCGACCCGGGGGCGCACAGGCGTGCCGATCCACGGCGTGAAGGTTCCGCGACATATAACCGCGGGCATTCCAAACCGGCGTGGCGTGGGGTTTCGGGTACCGGCGCATGCCTCTATGCACGCCCCGCGATGCAGTTATAGGGAGTCGTTTTTGATGGCCGGCGTCGACATTCTGGCATCCGCCTTCAGTGGCGCGAATGCCGCCTTTCTGGGCGATTTGTACGCAAAATGGGCGATTGATCCGAACTCCGTCGATTCCAGCTTCGCCGATCTGTTCGGAGCGATGAACGATGAGGCGCGCGCGGTGCTCGAAGACGCTACGGGCGCCTCCTGGGCACCCCGCGATACGATCGCGCCCCCGCCCGAGCCACAAAAACGCGCCAGCACCACCGCCGCACTGTCAGCCGAACAGGTGCGCGCCGCCACCATCGCCTCGCTCCGCGCGTTGATGCTGATCCGCTCCTACCGCGTCCGCGGCCATCTCGAAGCTCGCCTCGACCCGCTCGGCCTCCAAATCCCCGCGCCGCACGCCGAATTGGACTACCGATCCTACGGGTTTACCGACGCCGATCTCGACCGATCCATCTTCATCGATCACGTCCTCGGCCGAGAAACCGCCACCTTGCGCGAAATCATGCAGATTCTGCGCGACACCTATTGCGGGTCGATCGCCGTCGAGTTCATGCACATCCAGGACCCGGAGCAGAAATCCTGGATCCAGCGCCGGGTCGAAGGCGCGCCCTGGCTCAACGCCGCCGATGCCGACTCCAAGCGCACCATCCTGCGCCAACTGACCGAAGCGGAAGGGTTCGAGGTCTTCTGCCAGCGCCGCTACGTCACCACCAAGCGCTTCGGCCTGGAAGGCGGAGAGGTCACCATCCCGGCCCTGCACACCATGATCGAAACCGCCGCACAGGGCGGCGTGCAGGAAATCGCCATTGGCATGCCGCATCGCGGCCGCCTGAACACCCTGGTCAACATCGTCAAGAAGCCGCTGACCGCCGTGTTCAGCGAATTCGGCGGCGAGAGCTTCAAGCCCGACGACGTACAGGGCTCCGGCGACGTGAAATACCACCTGGGCACCTCGGTCGACATGGAGATCGCCGGGCGGATGGTGCATCTGTCCTTGCAGCCCAACCCGTCGCACCTGGAAGCGGTCGATCCCGTGGTCGTGGGCAAGGTCCGCGCGCGCCAGGACAGGGCAGGGGATACCCAACGGCGGTCGTCGGTGATGGCCATTCTGATGCATGGCGACGCGGCCTTCGCCGGGCAGGGATTGGTCTATGAAACCCTGGCGATGAGCCAGTTGATCGGCTACCGCACCGGCGGGACGATCCACCTGATCGTCAACAACCAGATCGGCTTCACCACGGTGCCGGCGCACGCCTACTCGGGCCTCTATTGCACCGATGTGGCAAAATCGATCCAGGCGCCGATCCTGCATGTGAACGGGGACGATCCGGAAGCCGTGATCTTCTGCGCCCGCATGGCCGCCGAATTCCGCATGCGCTTCGCCTGTGACGTCGTGCTGGACATCGTCTGCTACCGCCGCCACGGCCACAACGAAACGGACGAACCGGCATTCACGCAGCCGATCATGTACCGCGCCATCAATCGGACCAAGACAACCCGCACCCTGTACGCCGAACGCCTGGCCGCCGAGGGCACCGTCCCGACCGCCGAAGCCAAGGCGATGTGGGACGATTTCACCCAAACCCTGGAAGACGCCAACGCCGCCGGCAAATCCTACAAACCCAACAAAGCCGACTGGCTGGAGGGGCATTGGTCTGGCTTTCACCCCGCCGATCGCGAATTCGAGCAGACCGAAGAGGCCACGGCCGTCCCCGAGGCCATCCTGAAGCAGGTCGGCGTGGCGCTAAGCCGAGCACCGGCGGGGTTTGAGGTGAACTCCAAGATCGCGCGCCAGTTGGAAGCCAAGCAGGCCATGGTCGATACCGGCCAGGGCATCGATTGGGCGATGGGGGAGGCGCTGGCCTTCGGCACCCTGCTGCTGGAAGGCAGTCGTGTGCGCCTGTCGGGCGAGGATTGCCAACGTGGTACGTTCAGTCACCGCCACGCGGTGCTGATCGATCAGACCAATCAGAACGAATACGTGCCGCTGAACAATATCAGCGCCACCCAGGCGAAGATCGAGATCTACAACTCCCTGCTGTCCGAAGCCGGCGTGCTGGGCTTCGAATACGGCTATTCGCTCGCCGATCCGCGCACCCTGGTCCTGTGGGAAGGCCAGTTCGGCGATTTCGCCAATGGCGCCCAGGTCATCATCGATCAGTTCCTGGCGAGCGGGGAGACCAAGTGGCTGCGCATGTCCGGTCTGGTCCTGCTGCTGCCGCATGGCTACGAAGGGCAGGGGCCGGAACACTCCTCGGCCAGGCCCGAGCGCTACCTACAGCTTTGCGCCGAACGCAACATGTATGTGTGCAACGTGACGACCCCGGCGAACTACTTCCATGCGCTGCGCAGGCAGATCCATCGCAATTTCCGCAAGCCGCTGGTGATGTTCACGCCGAAATCGCTGCTGCGTCATCGACTGGCGGTGTCCCCCATGGCCGACATGGCCGAAGGCAGCCGCTTCCAGTTCGTGATCCCGGACATCGACCCGATCGCGCCGCCCGATGAGGTGACGCGCGTCGTGATCTGCACCGGCAAGGTCTACTACGACCTGCTGGCGGAACGCCGCACGCGGCAGATCAAGGACGTCGCCATCATCCGCCTGGAACAGATGTATCCGTTCCCGGAAAACACCCTGGGCCGAATCCTGGCGCCCTACGCCAACGCCGATGTCGTCTGGTGTCAGGAGGAGCCGGAGAACATGGGCGCCTGGTCCTTCGTCGATCGGCGTATCGAGAAAGTGCTCATCCGCAACGCCGGCAAGGCGACCCGCCCCGCTTTTGTCGGGCGTGACGCCGCCGCCAGCCCGGCCACCGGCCTGGCGCGCACCCACCAGGCGCAGCAAACCGCCCTGGTCGCCGCGGCGCTGGGACTTCGCTGACCGCGACGCGCTCTACCACGCAAGAATCCGACTGGAGTGACCGTATTGTCGACCGAGATCAAGGTTCCCACCCTGGGCGAGAGCGTGACCACCGCGACCGTCGCCCGGTGGATCAAGCAACCCGGAGAGGCCGTCGCCGCCGATGAGGCCCTGGTCGAACTGGAAACCGACAAGGTCACCGTCGAGGTCACCGCGCCGTCCGCCGGGGTGCTGGCATCGATCGCGGTTGCCGAAGGGACAGAGGTCGAGGTTGGCGCCATCCTCGGTCTGCTTGAAGCTGGCGGTTCGGCAACAGCGGTCGTGGCGGCCCCCGCTTCGGTGGCGCCCGCGCCGATCCCCGCCCCGGGTCCTGCGCCGATCCCCGCGCCGGGTCCCGCCGCCAATCCCGCCGCCGGTATCAATCCGCCCCCCCGACCGGTCGGCCCCGTATCCCGCCCGGCGACGGCCGCCCAGACCCCCGCGGCGACGGCCGCCATCGCTCCCACGGCGACGGCCGCCCAAACCCCCGCGGCGACGGCCGCCCCCCCTCCTACAACCTCTGCCCACGCGCCCCTGCCAGCCGCCGCTCGGCTGATCGAGGAAAACCAAGTCGCCGCCACCGATATCGGCACCGGAACCGGCAAGGACGGGCGCATCACCAAGGGCGACGTGCTCGCGTTCCTGAACCGGCCCGCCGAGCCGGTCGCCGCACCAGCCGCGCCAAAGCCGGCGCGCACCGACGCCATCGGCGAACAGCGGGTGCGCATGACACGCCTGCGCCGGACCATCGCCGCGCGCCTGAAGGAAGCGCAGAACAACGCCGCCATGCTGACCACCTTCAACGAGGTGGACATGTCCGCGGTCATGGCAATGCGGTCGGAATACCGCGACGCCTTTGAAAAGAAACACGCCGGCGTGCGGCTGGGGTTCATGTCGTTCTTCGTGCGCGCCTGCTGCGTCGCGCTGAAGGAATTCCCCGCGGTCAATGCCGAAATCGACGGCGACGACATCGTCTACAAGAATTTCGTCCATATGGGCATCGCCGTCGGCGGACCGTCCGGCCTGGTCGTGCCGGTGATCCGTGACGCCGACCGCCTGGGTTTCGCCGGGATCGAGGGCGCCATCGCCGATTTCGGCAAGCGTGCCCGTGACGGAGCCTTGCGGCTGGACGACCTGACCGGCGGCACATTCAGCATCACCAACGGCGGCATCTATGGATCGTTGATGTCCACGCCGATCCTGAATCCGCCGCAATCGGCGATCCTGGGGATGCACAAGATCCAGGACCGCGCGATGGTGATCGGCGGCAAGATCGAAATCCGGCCGATGATGTATCTGGCGGTCTCCTACGACCACCGCATCGTGGACGGCAAGGAGGCCGTGTCCTTCCTGGTGCGCATCAAGGAAGGTATCGAGGACCCGCGCCGCCTGTTGCTGGACCTGTAACCGTCGAGGCCTCGATGCCGCTGGACCCTGTCGGCTTCAACGCGGGCCTTGGCCGCAAGCCAGGCGTTCTCTCCGACGGCCTTGGCATCGCGCCGACGTCGAGGGACGGGCGATGATTGCCATGGACGGACGCGGTCTGCGTTACCCCGAACACGATTGCGGCGCTTTCGTCATTGACCCGGACGGCCACCATAATGCGGTGGTCCGGCATCACCCCGAGGATTGCCAGAGGATCAAATGAGCGAATCCTTCGATGTCATCGTCATCGGCGCCGGCCCCGGCGGCTATGTCTGCGCCATCCGGGCCGCCCAACTGGGTCTGCGCGTCGCCTGCGTGGAAAAGCGCGCCACCTTGGGCGGCACCTGCCTGAACGTGGGCTGCATCCCGTCCAAGGCGCTGCTGCAATCGTCTGAAGAATTCGACCATGCGCGCCACGCGCTGGCCGACCATGGCGTGCTGGTGGACGGCGTGACGCTAGACCTGGCCCGCATGCAGGCCCGCAAGGCCGAGGTGGTCGGCGCCAACGTCAAGGGCATCGAGTTTCTGTTCCGCAAGAACAAGGTCACCTGGCTGAAAGGCACCGGGCGCATCGCCGCCCCCGGCCAGGTGGATGTGGATGGCACGATCCATACCGCGAAGCACATCGTCATCGCCACCGGCAGCGAAAGCGTGCCGCTGGCCGGGGTCGATGTCGATGAGACGCGCATCGTCACGTCCACCGGCGGGCTGGAAATCGGGGTCGTGCCGGGGCATCTGGTGGTCATCGGCGGCGGCATCATCGGCCTGGAACTGGGCAGCGTCTGGCGCCGCCTGGGCGCCGAGGTCACGGTCATCGAATTCCTCGACCGCATCGTGCCGACCATGGACGGCGAAGTCGCGACCGCCTTCCAGCGCATCCTGGTGAAACAAGGCTTCAAATTCCGCCTGGGCACCAAGGTGACCGGGGCGCAGGTCGGCGATGGCGGTGTCAACCTGACGGTGGAGCGCGTCAAGGATGGCGCGACCGAGACGTTACAGGCCGACATCGTCCTGCTGGCGATCGGCCGGAGACCGTTTCTTGAGGGACTCGGTCTGGACGAAATCGGCGTCGAACGGGACCCGCGCGGGCGGGTCAAGACGGATGCGCATTACGCGACCAACGTTCCCGGCATCTATGCCATAGGCGACGCGATCGACGGTCCGATGCTGGCGCACAAGGCCGAGGAAGAGGGCGTCGCCCTGGCCGAACGCCTGGCCGGCAAGGCGGGGCATGTGAATTACGCGGCGATCCCGGGCGTGGTGTACACATGGCCGGAAGTCGCTTCGGTGGGGGATACGGAAGAGTCGCTGAAACAAGCCGGCATTGCCTACAATGTCGGAAAATTCCCCTTCACGGCGAACGGACGCGCCCGGGCGATGGGCGAAATGGATGGGTTCGTGAAACTGTTGGCGGACAAGACGACGGACCGGTTGCTGGGCGCGCATATCCTTGGGCCGGATGCCGGGACCCTGATCGCGGAACTTGCATTGGCGATGGAGTTCGGTGCCTCGGCCGAGGACGTGGCCCGGACCTGTCATGCGCATCCGAGCCTGAACGAGGCCGTGAAGGAGGCCGCATTGGCGGTGGACGGGCGGGCGTTGCATATCTGACGTAGGGCGAACCGCCGCCGAGGGCGTGGCGGCGGCCGCCCTGGCCTCGTCACCGTCGGGAGGGCGCCTGTCGCGCCGAACGCTGGCAACCGGCGATGCCGATCACCACCGGGGCGAGGCTCGTCACATTACCCCCTTCTTCGGGTGCCGCGTGCCTTCGTGGTGAAAAATCGCCGATGCAACCAAGGACGCCGGCCTATCCGGCAGGCAATGACTGGATGGGTCTGAATGCGCCTCAGGTCCGCGATTTTCCACCACGAAGGCACGCAGGCCACGAAGACGAGGCCACCGGCGGCCGGCGTCTCGGCACTGGTGGAAACCGGCCGTTGGCGTTAGCGAATGCGATAGCCGCCAAAGGACAACACCATGCGCATCGTCGACGTCCGGGAGATCACCCAACCGATCGCCTCGCCCATCCGCAACGCCTATATCGACTTCAGCAAGATGACCACCAGCCTGGTGGCCGTCGTGACGGACGTGATCCGCGACGGGCGTCGGGTGGTCGGCTACGGCTTCAACTCGAACGGTCGTTACGGCCAGGGCGGCCTGATCCGCGAACGATTTCGCGACCGCATCCTCGAAGCCGCCCCCGAAACCCTGCTGGACGCGGCGCGCGACAACTTCGACCCGGCCAGGATCTGGGCCGCCATGATGGCGAACGAAAAGCCTGGCGGTCATGGCGAACGCTCGGTCGCGGTCGGCACCCTGGACATGGCGGTCTGGGATGCCGTTGCCAAGATCGAACAGAAGCCATTGTTCCGGTTGCTGGCGGATCGGCATGACCGTCAGGCCGACCCGCGGGTTTTCGTCTATGCGGCCGGAGGTTATTACTATCCAGGCAAGGACAACAGCGCCTTGCGGGCGGAAATGCGCAGCTATCTCGATCGCGGCTACAACGTGGTCAAGATGAAGATCGGCGGCGCCTCGATCGCGGAGGACCGGACCCGCGTCGAGGCCGTCCTGGCGGAAATCGGTTCGCAGGCGCAACTCGCCGTCGATGCGAACGGACGCTTCGACCTCGAAACCGGCATCGCCTATGCCCGCATGCTGCGCGAGTATAAGCTGTTCTGGTATGAGGAAGTCGGCGATCCGCTCGACTACGCATTGCAGGCCGCGTTGTCGGAATTCTATCCGGGCCCGATGGCAACCGGGGAGAACCTGTTCTCGCACCAGGATGCGCGCAACCTGCTGCGCTATGGCGGCATGCGCCCGGACCGCGACTACTTGCAGTTTGACTGCGCGTTGTCTTACGGGCTGGTCGAATACCTTCGCACATTGAAGGTCCTGGAGCAGTTCGGCTGGTCCCCCACACGCTGCGTGCCGCATGGCGGCCACCAGATGTCGCTGAACATCGCGGCCGGCCTTGGCCTGGGCGGCAATGAAAGCTACCCGGACCTGTTCCAGCCCTATGGCGGGTTTCCGGACAGCGTGCGGGTGGAAAACGGCCATGTCGTCATGCCGGAATTGGCAGGGATTGGATTCGAGGGAAAATCCGACCTGATCAAGGCGATGCGCGCGCTCGCCGCGTAACGTGCACGGTGGCGATGCCGCCGGGTCCCAAACCGGTCGGCGATGGGACCGGGCGGCGCACCGCTCGGTGCCACGCCGATCGGACCCACCTGCCCAACCGGAACCGCGGTCAGGCCAGGCGCCTATGGAACCAAGCGCGGCCCGATTGCCGGGGACGCCATCGGCACGGTTGAAACACGCCCGTTCATGATCCGCCTCCTACGCCGCCGCGGATCCCATCGCCGCGGATCCCATCGCCGCGGCCACCCACCCTGGCCCGACACCGCCCTCCGGCCTATGATCGTCCCTGAAGCAGGATCACACCGAGCCGATCGAAGCAGGGCGCTTATCATGTGACAGGACAATCACCCGGAAAGATTTGTCGTTTCCAGTCAGGATAAAACCGCCCTGATCCAAGCAACCCGCCGCGAACAACCCAGTGCACCCCCCCCATACGGGCAACACAAACAGGCACCAACACAATGACAAACGATCCAATCGTAGACCCCACCGCGCTTTCAGCGCTCGGCCCCATCCGTTACCTGGACGCGCGCGAGCCGGCCGCGTTCGCCGCCGGCGCCGCGCCGAACGCGGTGCGTGTCGCCTCCGACGCATGGGACACCGCGGCCAAGGCGGCCGGCGTCGGCTTCCACGACCTGGCGCATTGGGAGCGGGAGATCGCGGCGCTCGGCCTGGACGACACCATGCTGGCCGCCGTCTATGACAATGGCGGCATGACCAACGCCGCCCGCGTCTGGTTCATGTTGCAGCATTACGGCGCACGCGCGGTGATCATCAACGGCGGCTGGCCGGCGATGCAGTCGCTGTCGCTGCCGGCGGGCCTGCCCGCATCCTCGAAGCCGTTCCGCGCGCGGGAGAATGCCGGCGCGGTCGGCCTGGTGGAGCGCACCACGCTCCGCGATCAGCTCGACGGCCAGGCGCATGTGTTCGACACCCGCACGCCCAAGGAATATTCCGGGGAAGATCAGCGCAAGAACCCGCGCGGCGGTCATCTGCCCGGCGCGCGGAACCTCTCGCATACCGACCTGATGACCGACGGCATCGTCCACGCCGGACCGGCGTTACGCGCCATGCTGGAAGGCGTGGGCTTCCAGTCCAGCGACCGGATCGTCACCCATTGCGAGGGCGGAGGACGCGCGGCCCTGGCCGCGGCAGCGGCGGTGCGCGCCGGGTTCGGCGATGTCCGGGTCTACTACCACAGCTTCTCCGACTGGTCGCGCGACGATAGCTGCCCGGTGGTGCGGGACTGACCGGGGCGATACGGGGCGTGGGGCCAGGGCTCGGCATGGTGGGTCCGCGCCCGTCCCCGCGTCAGAGACCCTCGCTATCGTTGCGCGCGGCTGCACGGTCCTCACCGTCATGGCCCGCCCTACGCCGGCATGACGGGGAGGCACTGACAGGAGAATCAATGTTTCCGTCGGTTGGTCTAACCGGTAACCGTGACCGTCACGTGGTCCGGGACCGGGACCGCCCGCGCGTCGGGCAAAATCCAGATGGTGTCGGCCTCCTGGAAGCCGCAGCGGGCAAACAGGTCCCGGCACGGGAAGTTCAACTCTGTCCGCAACAGCCGGCCCTGGATGTCGCCGCCGGCTTCGTCGCGAATCCTGCCGGTGATCGTTCCCATCACGGCTTCCTCCACCCCCAGCCCGAGGACGCGACAGGACATCACCCATTGCTCGATCGATGCCCCCGACACCAGGACGACCCCGACCAGGCCGTAATGCCCGGCAAAATTGTCTTCGACGTCGAAGACATGGAACCGCCCCCCATTGCCCAGGAACCGTTGGCAGTCTTCATGCCGCCATCGCCGGCCTGTGGTGTTGAATTGATTGGTCTTGTTGATCAGCTCCAACGCGCGCGCAAACTGGGGATGCTCCGTCCCGTCGATGACGGATAGGCTTACCGTGGGCGAGGCGGATTGCAGAAATTCCTCCCGCGACATGCTGGCCCGGCGATCCTCCCGTTCGAACTGGCGTTGGATCATCGCGGTGCGATTGGACGATTCGGCGGTCACGGAGGCAACCTGGGTCTCACTGGCCCAGAGCAGGGTTTGCCGAAGGTAGTAGGGATGGCGGCCGAGAATCCTCATGTCGGGATAGGCGCTTTTCATCGCACTCCGCTCGACCGGATTGTCGTCCACGAACACCACCGACCTGGGCAGGATGTTCATGCCGGCAAGGATGTCCGCCATGTTCTCGGCTTTCGGCCGCCAGTTGATGCGCACCGCGGCGAAATCGGTCAGGGAAAGGTTGCGATCGAAGATTTTGTTCCAGATGTCGCGAATGCGTCCTTCGTCATTCTTGCTGATAATGGCGAGCAGAATGCCGCGTCTTTTCAGATAGTGCAGCGCTTCGGCCAGGCCGGACGGCCATCCGGTCCGCATCCAGGGACCGACATCGGGAATGTCGCCGCTGATGCCGTTCCACAGCGTGTCATCAAGGTCCAGAACGACCGCCTTCACCGCGTCCGCCTGGCAAACCACGCGATGCATCGCAATCAGTTCCGCCCAGACCATGCTCGGATACACATGGCGGGGCAAAAGATCGAAGTGTTCCCCCATCCGAGCCAATGGTTCCATCCGGTTGGTTACCGTCTGTCCCTGATCCAGATTAGTGTTGTGATAGGTCGAGTAAACCAGGTCATCTTGAATATACCGACGGCCGATCGAGGCCGAAATCCGGTCCAGATCAAGAATATAGGCATTCTTTCTTCTTATAATATTTGACTCCAAGTGCTCGTTCAACCTGGAGATAAAATACTCCGGGTTTCGCAGGTCGAACCGAGGGAACAGCCTTCCAACAGGATTTGCCTGTGGCGTCAAAAAATTGGCGACGAAGGTCAGCAGGCCATGGCTGGCGTTCCATGCCAGCAGAATGTCCAGTTGGTATTCCATACGCCGACAGGCCAGGGCAAACAGCTTTTCGTAGGTGGCGGCGGCTTGACTGGTCTGTATCGCCAACTGCTTCCCCGTGATCAGGGACACCAGCGCGATTTGCGCGACCTGGAAATCGTAGTGTTTGTTAGGATCGTATGGGGGAGGCCGGCTGGCGTTGTTGGTATTGATCACGTCCACCGGAACCCCGGACGGGTTGGCGCGATGAAAGCCCCAAATGGTCAGGTGACAGGACCCAATGAAGGCCAGGCGGGTCAGCGGGACAGGTGCGACCGACAGGGCGGTCGGCGCCAGAAACGCGTCGTCGTTATGATGGGGGTAGGACGCGGCCAGGCTTGGGTCGACAACGGGTGGGCGCATGGCGAGATCCGGATGCCTGCACTTTCTATGTCGGCCCCGGTCCGGATCGTCAACAGAATTGCCGTGTCATACCCACGGACCGAAACAATGGCCCACCGCGACAACGGCCGCCGTCATTGCGAGCGCAGCGAAGCAATCCAGGGGAACCAACCGGAACGCTACAGCATGATCACGCTGAGCGGAACGTAACAGCGTGTGAATCATGCGATCAAACAAGGATCTAGAGCGGTTTGCCGTAATAGGGGCAAAACCGTGGGCACGCCGGTCTTGGGTTCCCCAAGCCGGTTGATCCTATCGGCAGCGCTCCGCGACTTTCGGTGCACCTGCCACTCAGGCAGGACGGAGCCGCGCTCTGACGTAATGGTCAAGTGGTG
>CAMATI010000208.1 GCA_945861095.1 Asaia bogorensis
AGGTGAGCGTGGCGGCGCGTGGCGTCAAGGGGTTATAGAATAATTATGGCACTACATTGAAGATTCCAGGGGCGGTCGACTGTATATCAGGGGTTTTCCGTAGTCGTTACGGTATATGGTGGAAAAAACGCTAAAGATGGGTTAAGCGAAGGTGAACGCCGCGGGCGAAAGGCATGTCCGTCCGGTGCTTCGTTGCCCGGACCTGAGCGTAGGGAGGCGCGCCGGCCGGTCGATGGATCGTCTCGGTACTGACCGGTTCAGACCAATGCCGTTTGAACCCGAGCAACGAACAGCGTCGCCTGGTCGATCGCATCCGCCGCAATCGCCGCCGACACGACCGCGTCGGGGCCGACCGCGTCGTCGGCCAGCGATTTCAGATCGTATCCTTGCGTCAGAAAGCGACGCAGGGTTGGCTCGACGATCGGTTCGGTGGTGGCAAGCCGCGCAAAGGCCGTTCTGACGCCGTGATGGGTCTTGGGGGTTCGGCCGGTATGCTCGAAGATCAGGGCCTGGCTGAGTGGAATGCCGCAAGATAGGCGCAGCGGCCTGCCTCTTCCGGCAGGCCAGCGTTCAGCATGATGGCGGCCTTCGACAATGCCTGGTGTGCCTTGTCCAGGTGCTGACCGGCTTCCGGTGTCACAGATCGATGCCATCGCGCCTGATCTCATGCATCAGTGGGGTCCGATCCCGCCATGCACCGGCCGGGTAAGGCAATGGATGAATGACAGCACCCGCTTCATCGATGATGTCGGTGACCAGCGGCACCAGGATGTCCATTTCCCGCCAACGATCGACGAAATCGCGCAGGAAAATGGCAACGTCATAGTCGGACTCGTCCCTGAAATCGCCGCGCGCGCGGGAGCCGAAAAGGACCGCGCGCTCCAGGCGGTTGCCGTAGATCATGTCCAGGGCGGACCGGAATCCGACCAGGACAGCGTCCCTGACAGGCAGTCCCTGAGTGGCCGTCATCGTCGATCACCCGTTCGCGGTCGGTGCATATCCGGACGTTGCCGCATAAACGGCTCCGACGGCAAGCAAATCCCCCTACCCCGCCGTCCACCCCCCATCGATCACCAGGCTCTGTCCGGTCATGAACGCCGACGCATCCGACGCCAGGAACACCACGCCGCCCGCCATATCGCGCGGCGCGGCGAAGCGACCCAGCGGTGTGCGGTCCAGCAGGCGCTTGCCGTGCACGTCGTGTTCCAGCAGGCCATGCGTCAGGTCGGTGTCGACCCAACCCGGCGCCAGGGTGTTCACCCGCACGCCGCGTTTCGCCCAATCCAGTGCCAGGCCTTTGGTCAGCAACTCCACGCCGCCCTTGGACGCGCAATAGGGCACGGATCGCAGCAGCCCCGCGTGGCCCGCGACCGAACTGACATTGATGACGGAACCACCTTCGCCGATCGCGCCGCCCAGATACTTGCAGCACAGGAACACGCCGGTCAGGTTGACGTCGATGATTTCCTGCCATTCCTGCAGGCTGGTGCGCTCGATCCCCTTGAAGATCGCGTTCACGCCGGCGTTGTTGACCAGGACGTCGATTTTTCCGTAACGGGCCACCACCGCGTCGCGCAGGGCCAGCACCTGGGCTTCGTTGGCGACGTCGCAGGCATGGCCCCAGGCGCGCTCGCCCATTTCGGCGGCGGCTTCGTCCAGAGTCGCCTGGGTGCGTCCGGTCAGCACAACCGTCGCACCGTGGCGGTAGAGACCGTCGGCCATGCCGCGGCCGATGCCGCGGCCGCCGCCGGTGACGATGCAGACTTTCCCGGTCAGGTCGAAATCGTTACTCACCAGTTGGCTCCATTGCGGGCGATGCGTTGGGCGATGCTCCAGCGGTGGACTTCAGACGGGCCGTCATAGATGCGGAAGCCGCGGACCTCGTTGAACAGGCGCGCGACCAGGGTTTCGCCGGTCACGCCCTGACCGCCCAGGACCTGCACGCACCGATCGACCACGCGCCAGATCGCCTCCGAGCAGATCACTTTCGACATCGACGATTCCACCGTGCCGCGCCCGCCATTGTCCAGCAGCCAGGCGGTGTGCCAGATGGACAGGCGGCTCATGCGGATATCCATCTCGTTGTCGGCGAGTTGGAAGCCCACGCCTTCATGTTCGATCAGCTTGCGGCCGAACACTTCGCGCTTCAGGGCATAATCCGTTGCGATATCGTGGGCCCGCCTGGCGGCACCGAGCCAGCGCATGCAGTGCGTCAGGCGGGCGGGGGCGAGGCGGACCTGGGCGTAGCGGAAGCCTTTTCCGGGTTCTCCCAGAATGTCGCTGGCGGGAACACGCAGATTGTTGAACTTCACCACCGCGTGGCCACCGGAGAAGGCGCTGTCCAGGCTGTCCATGGCGCGGACGATCTCGATGCCGGGCGTGTCCATGTCGGCCAGGAACATGGTGGCGTGGCCATCCTCATCCTTCGCCATGATGATGGCGAAAGCGGCCCCCTCGGCGCCGGTGATGAACCATTTGGTGCCGTTGATGACGTAGTGGTTGCCGTCCTTCACCGCGGTGGTCAGCATCGCGGCGGGGTCGGACCCGGCGCCGGGCGCGGGTTCCGTCATGCAGAAGCAGGATCGCGTGGCGCCGGAGGCCAGTGGCCGCAGCCAGCGCTCTTTCTGTTCGGCGGAGGCGACGGCCTCCAGCAGGTGCATGTTGCCTTCGTCGGGGGCGAAGATGTGCAGGGCGACAGGGCCTAACAGGGAGTAGCCGGCTTCCTCGAAGACGATGGCCTTGCCGACATGGTTCAGGCCGAGGCCACCGAATTCGGTGCCGACATGCGGGGCGACCAGGCCCTCGGCCGCGGCGAGCGCGACCAGTTCGCGGCGCAGTTCTTCCGTGGGGCCGTGATGGGTCTGGCGCTTGTCGCCTTCCATCGGCAGGATTTTGTCGCGGATGAAGGCGCGGGTGCGCTGTTGCAGTTCTTGTTGTTCGGGGGTGAGGGAGAAATCCATGGGGCAGTCCTTCGAATGATCTGGTTCTCCCCCTCCCCTTGAGGGAGGGGGTTGGGGGGAGGGGATGGTTACTGTTCGGTCGGTGCCGGTTCCACCCCTCCCCCGGCCCCTCCCGCAAGGGGAGGGGAGAATCGAGTCGTAGTCAGAATGCCCGTCCTTGGGCGATTTCGTGGGTGAATTCCAGAATGCCGGTGCCGACGGCGGTCAGCGGGGCATAGCGGGGTTCCTGCGTCACGCCGGTGCGATAGCGCAGGCCAAGCTGGAGGAAGATGACGGAGAGTTTGTACATGGCGAGGATCCGGTGGAACAGGAAGTCCGACATGTCGCGCCCGGTGATGCGGGCATAGGTGGCGACGGCTTCCTGGCGGGGGCACAGGCAGGCCTCGACCGCCGGCATCTGTTCCATGTCGTGCATGGCCCAGGGATCGTCGGCATGGATCCAGTAACTGAGCAGGGTGGCGAAATCGAACAGCGGGTCGCCGCGGGTGCCCTGGTCCCAGTCCACCACGGCGCGGGGGGCGAAGCTGTCCGGGTCCAGGATGATGTTGTTCAGCTTGAAGTCGTTGTGCAGCAGGCCGGGTTTGCCGTCCGGCACCAGATGGGTTTCCAGCCAGGTGCCGACATCGTGGTGCAAGGTGTCGGTGCCGTCCTCCTTTGCTGACAGGCCGCGCTTGCGCCAGCCGGAGACGCCTCGGGCTAGGAATCCGTCCGGGCGGCCCAGATCGTCCAGGCCGATGGCTTTCGTATCGACGGCATGGATCGCGGCGATGGTTTCCAGCAGGACCTGGGACAGGCGGGCACCGATCTCGGGCCGATGCGCCAGATGCGGCGGCAAATGTTCGCGGATCACCAGTCCGGGCCGGTATTCGATGATCTGGAACCGCTGGCCGATCACCGAGGGATCGTCGCAAAGATGCAGGCCGCGGGCGATGAAGGGCAGCGCGTCCGGCAGGCGCGACAGGATACGGAATTCGCGCGCCATATCGTAGGCGCCGGCGGGCAGTTCGCCCATGGGCGGGCGGCGCAGGACGGCGGGTTTGCCATTCAAATGAATAAGATAGTTCAGGTTGGCGAGGCCTCCGGCGAACTGGCGCGGCGGGGGATCGGTGTCCAGGCGCAGGCCGTGTTTGGCCAGATGGGCGCCCACCGCGGACCAGTCGAGCGCGACGCTGTCCTGGGGGGACCGCAGATCGGTGGCCGGTTGCTCGTTCACGTGTCCTCCTGTCATGCTCTGATGGCGGATTAGGAATACAGGAGGGACGCCATGACGCAACAGATGTCGGCGAAGGGGGCGATAGCAGTGAAGCGGGCCGCCGTGCTGGGCGCGGGGACGATCGGGGCAAGCTGGACGGCGTGGTTTCTCTCCCGCGGGATTGCCGTGGATGTGTGGGACCCGCGGGCCGAGGCCGCCGACTATGTCCGCCGTTATGTTGCCGATGCCTGGCCGGCGATGGCGCGTCTGGGGATGGTGGCGGGGGCGTCTCCCGATGCGTGGCGGTTCCACGCCTCGCCCGAGGAGGCCGTCTCCGGCGCGGAATTCGTGCAGGAAAATGCGCCCGAGCGGATGGCGGTGAAGCGGGAGTTGTATGCTCGCCTGGACGATGCCCTGCCGGCGGAGACGATCCTGGCATCCTCCACCTCCGGCCTGATCATGAGCGAGATGCAGGCCGGGTTGAAATCGGCGGCACGGTTCGCGGTCGGGCATCCGTTCAATCCGCCGCATCTGATCCCGTTGGTGGAGGTCGTGGGCGGGCGCGACACCGCCCCCGAGACCGTGCAATGGTGCCTGCAATTCTATGCCCAGATTGGCAAGAAGCCGATCTGGATCCGCAAGGAGGCCGCCGGGCACCTGGCCAATCGCCTGCAAGCCGCCCTGTGGCGAGAGGCGGTCAGCGCCGTCGTCTCCGGCCTGGCGAGCGTGGAAGACGTCGATACCGCGATCAGTGCCGGCCCGGGTCTGCGCTGGGCGGCGATGGGTCCGCACATGACCTTCCACCTCGGCGGGGGCGAGGGCGGCATGACCCATATGCTCGACCAGTTCCGCCCGAATTTCGAGGCATGGTGGGCCACGATGACCACCCCCGAGCTGACCGACGCGGTCTGCCAGCAGATCATTGATGGGGTGGCCGCCGAGGCGCGCGGACGGTCGATCGCGGAATTGGCGGCGGATCGGGACGCGGTTCTGCTACCCTTGCTGGAACTGGTGGCGAAGCGGGGCACCTGACAGGGCGCTGCCGCGGGACGATGGATCAGAGACAGGATGGACCGATGCCTAGCCTGCCGCGTGAAAGACACGCCGTTGGACCGACCCTCGGCGTGACGCTGACCCTGGGAGTGACCTTGGCACTGACCTTGGGCATGGCCGCCCCCGCGATGGCGCAACCCCGGGCGGCCAATCCCGCCATCCCGGACCATCCCAGCACGATGTCGGTGGCACAATTGCAGGGGGTAAGCTGCATCGTCGCCGGCGTGGCCGGAGCGATGGGCGCGGTGGTGTATTCCGTTCCGATCGCAACCGCGGCGAGCGACTGGTCTCTGCCGTTCCTGCTGGCGCCGGCCATGGTGGGGGCCTATGCCATCGGCTGCACGATCGGCGCGACGACCGGCCCGGGTCTGCATTGGCTGTATGTTCGCTATGTCGGCGACTGGTGATGCCCCGATATCCAGCGACCCCAGCCAACCCAGGACCACGGGCTGGACCGCGCACCCAGGGCGATCTGCGTGATCAGAACCGCGAGTGTCTGCCCGGAAGTGATTGATAGCACATCATTCTGTTGGCCCCGTCCGCCGGGGCGCCGAGCGGAATGCTGCCTGGATAAACCTGCGGCGGGTGTCCGTCGCCACCGGCCGCCTGACGAGAAGAACCGGCCGCGGCGGCTCCGTCGCTGACGTCGGCATCAGGAGCCTCGGCCGGCTTGGTCCGACAGGTCGGCGTCAGCCGCGCCCCCCAGGCACAGCCGCGGCCTCGAACGCCCGCAACCCGTCCTCGATCACCGCGCGCGGCAGGTCGCGGGTGATGAACACCAGGCGGCTGGTCCTGGGATCGCCCTCGGGCCAGGCGGACAGCAGGGCCGGGGGGTGCATCAGGTGCTGCACGCCGTGGATGGCGACCGGACGGTCCTGGCCTTCCAGGTTCAGAATACCCTTGATGCGCAACAGCTTGTCGCCCTGGGTCGCGATCAGCATCTCCAGCCAAACCCCGATGCCCTGCCAGTGCAGCGGCTTTTCCAGAACGGTGCAGAACGCCGTGATGCGCGCATCGTGCCGGTTCGGGTCGTGCGCATGCTGATGCGCGTGTCCCTGGTGGTCATGCCCCTGGTGGTCATGCCCATGGTGGTCGTGGCCCGAATGGTCGTGCCCGTGATGGACATTCCCCTGGGTTGCATGGGCATGATGGTCCCGACCATGGCGGTCCGCGTCGGCAAACGCCTCCGCGTCCAGCCAGCGCCGGACATCCGGGATCTTGCCGGCGGCGTCGAACAATCCGGCATCCAGGATATCGGCCGGATCGATCGCACCGAACCGGCTTTCGATGATCGGTGCGCCCGGGTTCAGCCGGTGCAGCCGTTGGCGCAACGCGGTCGGATCGGCCAGGTCGGACTTGCTGATGACCAGCCGGTCGGCGACCGCGACCTGGCGCACCGCTTCGTCCTGCGTGTCCAGATGCCGGCCGCCATTCACCGCGTCGACCACCGTCACCACCCCGTCCAGCCGATAGGCGCTGGCTGCGACCGGGTCGGTCATCAGAGTCGCCAGAATCGGCGCCGGGTCCGCCAGACCGGTGGTCTCTATGATAATGCGGCTGATCTCGTCGCGGCGCGCCCGCGGCAGCATCTCCCGCAGCACCCGCGCCAGATCGCCGCGCACCGTGCAGCACAGGCAGCCGGCGTTCAGTAGCACGGTGTTCTCGTCCAAGGTCTCCACCAGCAGGTGGTCGAGGCCGATCTCCCCGAACTCATTCACCAGCACCGCCGTCCGAGCCAATGCCGGCTGGCGCAGCAAATGGTTCAGCAAGGTGGTCTTGCCGGCACCCAGAAACCCGGTCAGTACGGTGATCGGCGTGGTTTCAGCCATGTTTGTGGCCATACAGCGCCTCGGGCGAGACCAAAGGTTCGGCAATCTCCACCAGCACCCCATCCCGTTCGGCCCTGAAGAAGCAGTTCCGCCGCCCGGTGTGGCACGCGACGCCGTCCTGGTGCACCAGCAACAGCAACGTGTCGCCGTCGCAATCCACCCGCAATTCCCGCAGATGCTGCGTCTGGCCAGAGGTCTCCCCCTTGCGCCACAAGCCGCCCCGGCTGCGGCTGTAATAACAGACCCGGCGCGTGGTCAGCGTTTCCGCCACCGATTCCCGGTTCATCCAGGCCATCATCAGCACTTCCCCGGTATCGTGCTGCTGGGCGATCGCGGGGACCAGGTCGTTCGCGTCGAAGCGGATGGCGGCCAGGACGGTGTCAAGTGTGGCATGTTCGTTCATGCGTGCTATCTTAGGCCAGATCGCAAGGATGCGAAATCGTGGAGCTGCATATGGGGTTTTCCCCCGGTACGGAAGGGTTGCTGGACCGCGCGGGGCAGATCTGCGACGGGCGCGGCGTGCGCCTGACCGACCTGCGCCGCCAGGTGCTGGGCCTGATCCTGGACAGCGAATCGCCCACCGGCGCCTATGATCTGCTGGACAAATTGCGCGCCACCCGCGTGGGCGCCGCGCCCCCCACCGTTTACCGCGCGCTGGATTTCCTGCTGGAACAGGGGCTGATCCACAAGCTGGAACGCCTGTCCGCTTTTGTCGGCTGCATCGCGCACGAAGACCACGATCATGCCGCTCAGTTCCTGATCTGCCGGTCCTGCGGCCGGGTGACGGAGCTGGAGGATCACCGCCTGTCTCATGCCCTGGAAGACGCCGCCAAGCGGTTGGGCTTCACCGTCGGCAAGGCCACCATCGAAGCCGAGGGCCAGTGCGCCCGATGCGCCGCCCCAAAATCCGCCCACCACGCCAAGGAGACCGCCTGATGCCTGTTGTCGCGAGCGCCGATGTCGCAAGAGCGAACCGCCGTCGGGGCGCTGCCCCGGATGGCGTGACCTTCTGGCACACACTCTATATCGGCACGAGCCGGCACAACATGGCGCCCGGCACCCCCGATCCGGACGCCGCCGCGCTGTTCCCGATGGCCTTTCTGGTCGAGCAGGACCCCGGTTCCACCGCCAATGCCCATTACCACCAGCAGGACCAGTTCCAGGTGGTGGTGAACGGGCACGGGACCCTCGGCACGCATGAGATTGCGCCGGTGACCGTGCATTTCACCGCGGCCCACACCGCGTATGGCCCGATCCGGGCCGACAAGACGGACGGCGTCTGGTATTTCACCCTTCGCAACGGCTTCGACCCGGGCGCCAGGTTCATGAAAATGCCGGAAAACCGGGTGGCGCTGCGGTCCATCGCGGGCCGGGTCCATCGCGAAGCGGTCGCCGGACCTCTGACCCCGGCCACGGCGCCGGAAGAGACTCTGCTTGGGCCGGAGACCGATGGCATGGGCGCCTGGCGCTACCATCTGGCGCCCGGACAGACGGTGACCGGCCCCGATCCGGCCTCCGGTCGCGGCCAATACTGGGTCGTGGTCGGCGGCGAGATGCTCCGCGATGGCGAGGTCCTGCCGGTCCGGTCCTGCGTGTTCGTGTATCCGGACGACGCGGCGTTTTCGGCCGAGGCTGGCCCGGGTGGGCTGGAAGTCGTGGCGATGCAGTTTCCGCTGCGGTAGCCGATTTTTGGACATGGCCGGAGGGCGGGCGGGTGCGTCCTCCCATCGGGTGACTTGTGGACCCGGTTGTGTCCGTCGGGATCCGGCCCGTTCGGTCAGCGTCCTCTGACGCGTCGCGGTTGATGCGAGCGCGTCCCAGTTCGGGATGGGGGCGGCGGGGGAAAGTGGTCCCGCCTTGTGGTCCGGGGTGGCTTCCGCCCTTTCCGGTTTGAGTCCCGTGCCCTTGGCACCGCGTCTGTCCAACGGTGCGTTCGCCTGTCTCGGTGTGAATCCAACGGCCGATAGTCGATTGTCGGTGGCGCATTCCGGCTGGGGAGCCGGTGTGGCGCCGCGTTGACACGGTTCGGCAGGTTGGGTTGCGGCTTGGCATCGGTCTCATGTTTGCTTTTTGTTCTAGTTGGCGCTGGCCATTCGAGGCAAGGGAAAAGCGTCATCCGGGCGGATTCGAGCAGTTTCGGGGCCGAAAACGCCGTCTGGGCAGAGGTTTTGCGGCGTTAACCATCGGGTTAACGGCTTTGTGTCATTTTTAATCCTGTCTTGGGCCGCGATTTCGGTGCGGGTGGTCGGGTTCATCTTCGCTCTGAACATGACGCGCCCGAGGATTGGAGTTGTGGGATTTTTGGGCGTTCTTCAGACTTTGGTTCAAGTGTGGAGTTTCCGTAATCCGTTCCGCTCAGGCGCGGAATCAGGGGGGTTTTGTTACGATCAGGCGCGGAACCCGGGGGGTATCGTTGCTTTTTCCGGTTGTTAACCGTTTGGCCGAAAATGTCCATATTCTGGGAAATCCTCATGCCCGTGCACGCGGCGGTTGCGGGCGCCGAGCGAGCGGCGGCTCGCCGTGGCCGGGAGGCGATGCGGGATGGGGGTGGTGCCCAGATTGCGCGCGCGAGTCCCGCGCCCCGTTTGGGTTTGGGGCGTGGGACCGTCTCTATCGGGACCCGCGCTCTGTCCGGTCGAGGCCGTCAGCATCCGCGGGAGTCTTCTGCGTGACCTTACTGCCTTCGTGGTGAAAAATCGCGGTCCATGAGCAAACGCTGTCGGTTGGGTGGAGCACCGAATTTTTCCACCACCAAGGCACGAAGAACACGAAGAGTCTTCATGAAGTCTTCCGCGGGAGCGCCGTCTTTCGGTTGCACCGGCCCTGACGCGACGCCGCACGGCAAGTCGTTACGAACTGGGTTACGTCGGCGACCGCGGCGTCGGAAAGCCGGTTCGACGTCCCGACACCGACCCGATGTCCGGCGGATCGGCGCTTCGTTACCTGGCCAATCCGATCAACCCTGATCCGCTCGGCCGCGAGGTCAGTTCCGGCCACATCGGATCGCCGCGGCCGGGCGCGCGAGACTGGTCCGCGGCAGGACGTCTCTTTGCCACGATGCCCCGCTTTCCCGTCGCCGGACCAGCCGCTCTGCCTCTCCGAAGTGAAACGAACGGCCGGCGTCTGGTCTCCGTCCCACTCTACCAGACCCCGGCGCGGCGGCCTCGGGGCTATTGCATCCATCCGCGTGGCCGCATAGGCCTGTCGTTGCGTTCCGCGACACGATGCGCGGGTCGCCGAGCAGCCGGAGAGGTGCGGTCCATGCTGGAAGGCGCGTTTGGTCTGATCAAGGAGTTTTCGGCCTTTGGCTTGATCGTGTTGCTGTCCTGCGGCGCCGGACTGCTGGTGATGCGGCGCTGGGACGGCGCGTTGAAGCAGGCCGGCACGGACCGTGACCGGCTGCTGCGATCCTTGCGGTTGGGTGGCAATCCTCGCCGTTACTATGTGTTCCTGATCGGCAAGGCGCTGAACCGGGCGGACCGGCTGCTGCGGGATGCCGACAAGGCCGATCTGTCGTTGCCCTCGCCGGTTGGCAACCGGAAACCGGCGCCGTACTGGACCGGCTGGTCGTTCGATGTCTGTGCGCTGATCGCGGTGTTCTATCCGGTTTCGAGCCTGTTCCTGACCTGGGTTTTAACCGGGGAGGCGGGGGAGTTGGGCGACACGCTGGGGTTGCGGGCTGGCTTGCCGGGCTGGCAGCGTTGGAGTGTCGTTATGGCGTTCGGATGCATGGCGTTCGCCCTGTGGCGCGCCAACCGTTCCTCCAGCTGGCGCTCTCAGGTATGGATGATAGGCGCTGGCGCTTTCGCTGTCGCTGGCGCTGGCGCTTTCGCTGTCGCTGTCGCTGTCGCTGGCGCTGGCGCTTTCGCTGTCGCTGTCGCTTTCGCTGGCGCTGGCGCTTTCGCTGGCGCTGTCGCTTTCGCTGGCGCTGGCGCTGGCGCTGGCGCTGGCGCTGTCGCTGTCGCTGTCGCTTTTGCTGTCGCTGTTTTTGGAAGCGTAAACTTGCTTGCCGAAAAGGCCAACCGGAAGCGCCGCCTCGGCACGTTCTGGCTGTATTTCTGGCCGGTCGCGTTGTTCGCCTGCTACCTGATCCTCTGGGCGGAAATCCGCCTCGGCGTCCGCGACGAACTCCTTCTTCTCCTCGTCATGCTCGGCCTCGTCCCGCTGGTGAACATCCCGTTCGACTGGACCTCCATCGGTGCCACGCGCGCCCTGCTGCGCCGCGGCTGCGAGCCAGGCGCCCTCCGTGCCAATGAAGATGAGACACCCACCCCCCGGTAATTTAGACTTGAGGGCGCGGAAGGATCACGACGCGCATGCCTATGCTCATCCCCCAGACGCCCACCGCGTTTCCCCAACTTGACGCTGCGAGCGGTGCCGGCTCAGC
>CAMATI010000209.1 GCA_945861095.1 Asaia bogorensis
TGTGGTCGAGGAAACCGATGCCGGTGGCGATGTCGCCTTTCCCGGTGCCGTCGAGGTCCAGGGTCAGGGTGATGTCGGTTTCCGACGTGGTGCGGGTGATCGTCGCGGTGCGGGCCATGATGGCGGCTCCACTACCCCGTTGGGCGCGCCGGGTCCAGCGTTGGGTGGCAGCGGTCCCGTCCCGAAGCGCACCAAGGGCCACTGGCCGAGGAATCCGGACCATTGGTGCCGGTTGCGGGGCCAGGGGGCGATGACCAGGCCGGGCGGTCCAACGGATTGCCCCCAAAGACCGCGCCTTTGGCGGCTGGAGGGGTAGAAGCCCCTCGCGGCAACCTGGCCTGACCGACATCGTTGGCTCGGCCCGCTGTCAGGCGGTCAAAGCATCGGTATAAGCGGGTTCGGCTATCAAACGGGGACCGCAGGGTCATGCAGATCAACGCCACGCGCGCGGACGACACACTGACCCTTGAACTGACCGGCAGGCTGGACACCACGACGGCTCCGGTGCTGGAAGCAGAGCTTCGGCTGGACGGGATGCGCCACCTCGTCCTGGACTTCGGCGCGTGTCCCTACATTTCCAGCGTGGGGCTGCGGGAGCTGCTTCGCGCGCAGAAGCGGATGACGGCGAGCGGCGGCACGATTCTGCTGATCAACGTGACGCGAGAGGTCCAGGACGTCCTGGATATGACGGGCTTCTCCAGGCTCATTCCCAGCAGGCGCAAGGTCCGGGAAATCTCCATCGACGGCCTGGAGTTCGTTTCCGCCGGTGTCTGCGGCGAATGCTATCGGTTGGACCGGGAAACCATCGTCAAGCTCTACAACGAAGGGATCGGGGCCGACGTCGCCGAAAAGGAGAAGGAGTTCGCGAAGGCGGCCTTCGTGTCGGGAATACCGACCGCCATTTCGTATGACGTCGTTGCCTGTGGCGGTCGGACGGGCGTTGTCTACGAGATGCTGGAGGCGACCCTGTTCAGCGCGGTGATCCGAAACGACCTTGCCAATATCGACCATCATGCCCGGACGCTCGCCCAGATTGCCCAGAACGTGCACACGACCCGGGCCGACCCGGAGGTATTTCCCGACATCAAGGAAAATCTCAGGGCTTACATCGACCAGATGGATTTCTTTCTGTCGGCCGACGAGATCGCGTTGCTGCAAGGCAATCTGCTGTCCATTCCGGACGCCGACACGCTCGTCCATTTCGACCTGCACACCAGCAACATTATGATCAGGGATGGCGAGCCCGTGATCATCGACATGGGCGATCTGTCCCGTGGGCATTACCTGTTCGACATCGGGCTGCTCTGTACGATCTATGGAATTCCCGAACTCGACATTTGCGAGATGGCGACGAAGATCCCGACCGAGGCAGGGGTTCGGCTGTGGGATCACTTCCTGCGGCACTACTTCGCCGACAAGCCGGCCGAGGACTACCAATTCTTCCTGCGCAATATGCATTTCCTGGCGTCTCTGCGGCTGATCTACACCATCACCTTCCTGCCCAGCCTCCGGGACCGGCTTGCCCGGGCGATCAAGGACGTGCTCCTACCAAAGATGGTCGCATAAAGGGACGCCGGCGTCCGACGGCGTTGTCAGCAACCGATGGTTGTCGTTGTCCCCCCGGTCCTGGCCAGCGGTGGGGCTGAATAGCGGGCGCTTGTGACAGAGCCGTCATCGTTGGCCATTGCCGAGTGGCTCGTGGTCGCGGCATCGCCGCCGCCCCCTGTAAAGCCGGTGCCGACACTGGCGAAATGAGTGCGGTCGGTCTGCCACCCTTCGGACCGGGACCGTGGCCGTATGCCCCGGCCCGCACGCCCATTCAGTCACCCTGGGCTGTTGCCGGTTCGCGGCGGAACACCGGGACGTTGTCACCGCGATCTTGCAGCGCGGCTTCTCCCTCGGTCGGCAACGCAACGTAATGGTTCAGGGCGGCCTGGATATCGCCTTCCCACACCTCCCGCGGCAATTCATACAGCAGTTCGACCGTGTAGCCGTTGTTGTCGCGGATATACAGGCTGTGGGTCATGCCATGTTCGACGCGGCGTTCGAACTTGACCCCTTTCTGCTGCAGGTAGGCGAGCTGCTTCAGCCATGTGTCCCGATCCGGCAGCGAAATCGCGATATGGCCAATGGCGCTAACCAGCGTGCCATCCGGGCCGGGCGGCGGCAGCGACGGCACTTCCATGAACGCGATGTCGTGATGGTTGAGACGCCCGTTGCCATGGTCGCCGCTGTAGAACTGCATCCGCCGCGAGCCGGTCGCTTCCGCTCGGCGGAGCTCGCCCACCTGAATGAAGCCCAGCATTTCGGTCCAGAACCGATGGGTCTCATCCAGGTTCCGTACATTAAGCACCAGGTGATTGAGGCCGGACGGCGCGATGGGGCCGCGCGGGCCGGCTGGGCTGTCATTCGGCATGGGACGCTCCTTGGTTTTCTGTCCGATTTCCGCGAAGCATAGCGCGTTCGGCGACGGCGGTGCCACAGCGAAATGGGGGCCGGTCCGCGAGCATGCCGAGCGGTTCGGACCGTCGGGAGGGGGCCGAACGTCCGCCTCGTATCGCATGCATGCGACATGCGGTTTGCCATGGTTGGTTCACCAATGCCCAGCCCTGGCCGGCCCCCCAACCAGCCGGCGCGACCGTTCCAGACGAGAGCAGTGCCACCCTGACCGGAAACCGCAAACCGCTCTAAAGTCCCCGCCATCATGCACACGGAGCAACCCATGGCCGCGCAATCCGAACACCACCTGGCCACCCTGCTGGCCGAACTCCGCCGCGCTGGGCGCCAGCAGAGCGGCCTGGCGGAGGCCTTGGTGCCGCCGGACCAGGACGCGGCCTATCGCATCGCCGGTCGGGTCGCCGCGTTGCTGGGATGGGCGCATGCCGGCTGGAAAGTGGCGGCAACGAAAACCGAGATGCAGCGTGCCCTGCGCACGAGCAGCCCGATTTATGGCCGGGTGTTCGCTCCATTCGTGTATCGATCGCCGGCCGCGCTGACGTTCTCGACCCTGGTGCACCCGGTGGCGGAATGCGAATATGTCATCGAACTTGGGGCCGATCTGCCGCCGCGGTCCCGCCCCTACACCCAGGCGGAGGTCCGGGACGCGGTCAAATCGATCTCTCCCGGCATCGAAATCGCCCAGTGCCGGTTTACGGCGGATGCGAATTTCCCGCCGCTGACCGCGATCCTGGCGGATGGCAGCGGTTCCGGCTGCGTCGTGATGGGGGAGCCTATCGCGGACTGGCAGGACCGCGACATCGCCGGTCAGGACATCGTTCTGCGGGTCGATGGCAACGATCGCCGTCGCGGTACGGCGCGGGAGGCGCTGGAGCATCCGCTGGTCCCGTTGACCTGGCTCGCGAACGAATTGTCGCGCACCGGGATCGGCCTGCGTGCCGGTGAAATCTTCTCATCCGGCACCTGCACCGGCATGCTCCGCGCGCGCGCCGGCGAAGCCCATGTCGCCGATTTCGGGGCGTTCGGCGAGGTGCGGGTGGGTTTTTCCGCGTAATGGCGGTTGTGCCCGGGCCGGCGGAACCCGCCGGTCCGTGGCACGCGTCACCCAACCAGGGTGGCGCGACGACATGGCGGGTGGGCCCGGCCGGTCTGACGGCAGACTGTCTGACGACGGCCGATCAACCCCCAATGATCACCCCCCGATGATCACCCCCCGATGATCAATTGCGTCGTTTCGTCCGGCATGCTCAGCATCGGGTAGTGGCCCGTGTCCAACTCATGCCATTTCGCCTTCAGGCGAGCGGCCGCGCGCCGCTGATGCGCCTCGCCCGGGTTTTCGGCCTGCTTGCACCAGATGACCGTCGCGTCCCAGGACATGTCCCAGAAACCCGTCAGCTTCACCGGCGTCATCGAACATCCGACCGGATGCGGCGTGTAACGGTCCAGCACCCAGGCCAGGGTTGCCGGGTCGAGATCGGCGAACAGGCTCTTCTCCGCATCGTCCCGCGATGGGCCGGCGGCAAGCCCGAACGGGGGTGGCGCGGAACGGTTGACGATGTCGCGGGTGCGCTCACCGCTGAACAGGGCCAGGGCGTCCAACAGCACCAGGCGCGCGATCCTGTCACGGGTCTGTTCGGCGGCGCGGCACGCCACCATGCCGCCCGAACTGGTCCCGACCAGCACGACATCGCGCAGGTTTTCGTAGAACATCAGTTCGGAAATTTCGAGCGCGTGGGTCGTGGTGTCGATGCCGGCACGCAGCCCATGGCGCCGTTCGCCGCAGCCATCAAGTGTCGGGGCATAGACAGTATGCCCGGCGGCGCGCAGGCGGGCGGCGACCTTTTGCCAGATCCAGCCGCCCTGATAGGACCCGTGCACCAATACGAAGTTTGTCATCGCGGCCGTTCTCCCGAAATTCATCTTTTGGCGATCTGGACATGTGTCACCCTGGGCATTCTGGAAGCAGGCGGCCTGGTGTCAATGCCGGCCATTGCGGACTTGCCGTTGCGGATTGGTCATTGAGGATTGGCCATTGCGGACTGGCCATTGCGGACTGGTCATTGAGGATTGGCCGGCGCGGACGCGCCAGCGCGGCCGCGGAGGCGAATCCTCGCCTTGTGCCGGCGCGCCCAGGGCGGCATCAATACCACCTTCCAACCTCCGTCTGTTGATCCCAGAGACGTCACGCCGCAAGGACAGGCCCATGCCGGTATCGCCGATCGGACTCCTCGCGACGCGCCGGCTCGGCCCGTTAGTGCTGACGCAGGCGTGCGGGGCGCTGAACGACAATCTGGTGAAGAACGCCATGGTCGTGCTGGCGCTCTTCCAACTGGGCCAAGGTGGCGCCGGCCTGTCCGCCCTGGCCGGGGCGCTGTTCATCGCACCTTACATTCTGCTGTCCGCAACGGCCGGGAAACTCGCCGACCGCTTCCCCAAACCCCGGGTCATCCTCGCCTACAAGGCGGCCGAAGTCGTGCTCATGGCCGCCGCCGCGCTCGCGTTCCTGGCGGAAAGCGTGCCCTACCTGCTGGCGGTCCTGTTCGGTCTGGGCATGCAGGCCGCCCTGTTCGGGCCGGTCAAATACGGCATTCTGGCGGAACTGGTGGGCGAAGACGAGCTGATCGCCGGCAACGGCGCCATAGAGGCCACCACCTTTCTGTCCATCGTCTGCGGCACGGTGGCCGGCGGCGCGCTGATCCTGCTGCCCGCCGGCACCACCCTCGTCAGCATCACCGGTCTCGCCCTCTCCCTGCTCGGCCTGTTCGCGGCGTACCGCATCCCGACCTTGCCACCCGCCGACGCCAGCCTGCGCATCAGTCCCAACATCGTCACGGAAACCTGGCAGATCCTCCGCCACGCGTCCCGGATCCGCGCCATCTGGCTCTCTCTGCTGGGCCTGTCCTGGTTCTGGACCATGGGCGCCACCCTGATGACCGAGTTCCCGATCGTCGCGCGCGACACCCTGCACGCCGACGGCACCGTGCTGACCCTGCTGCTGACCGTCTTCGCGGTCGGTGTGGGCGCGGGCTCGATCGGCTGTTCGCATCTGCTGAGGGGGGAGGTTTCGCCGCGACTGGTGCCCTTCGCCGCGGTGGGCATTTCCGTTTTCTGCTGGGATTTCGCCTCCGCCGCGCTGGCGGCGCAGCAGGCGGGTGGCCTGGCGGACGCGGCGGCGGTGCTGTCGTCCTGGCATGGCTGGCGCATGAGCGCGGATCTGTTCCTGCTGGCGACCTGCGGCGGGATTTTCTCCGTGCCGCTTTACGCGATCATCCAGGAAGCATCGGGGCGGTTCGAACGGTCCCGCATGATCGCCGCGAACAACATCATGAACGCGCTGTTCATGGTGGCGGGCGCCGGGGCGGTGGCGGTTCTGGCGGGCGCCGGGCTGGAACCGCCCACCGTGCTGCACATTGCCGCCATCGCCAATTTCCTGGTCGCGCTGTGGATCGTGCGGATCCTGCCGCACCACGTGTTCCGCTCTGTCCTGCGCTGGTATTTCAACACCTTCCATGGACTGCGGGTGCATGGGTTGGAGCATTACAGTCAGGCCGGGGACCGCGTGGTGATCGTGTCCAATCACCAATCCTATGCCGATGCCGCGCTGATCGCCGCCTGCCTGCCGGATAGTCCCAGTTTCGCCATCGATGTCGCCCAGTCCCGCAAATGGTGGGTGCGGCCGTTTCTTGCCGCCGTGGAAACATTTCCGGTCGATACGCTGAACCCCTACTCGGTGAAGCGCATGATAGAGGCCGTGCGCGACGACGGCCGCAAGCTGATGATCTTCCCGGAAGGCCGGCTGACCCGCACCGGCGCTCTGATGAAAGTGTATGAGGGTGCCGGTCTGGTCGCCGCCAAAGCAAATGCGCGGATCGTGCCCGTCAGCATCCAAGGATTGCAGTTCACCCCGTTCAGCCGCATGCGCGGCAAGCAGCGCCTGCGGTGGTTCCCGCGCATCACGGTCACGATCCTGCCGTCGGTCGACCTGAGCGGCAACGAAATGGAGCATCTGAGCCCCCGCAAACGCCGCGAAGCCATCGGCCGCGTGTTGCAGGACATCATGGTGGACGGCGTGTTCCGCTCCAAATACACCGACCGGACGCTGTTCGCGGCGGTGCTGGATGCGCGGGACCAGCATGGCGGGTCCTGGCCGGTAATCGAGGACATCCAGCGCGCCCCCATGACCTATGCGCGCCTCCTGCTCGGTGCCGCCGCATTGGGGCGCGCCTTGCGCAACGCAACGCCGGAGGAGACGCATGTCGGCCTGCTGATGCCGAACGCCAATGCCTCGATCGTTGCGTTTGTCGGGATGCAGGCGTTCGGCACGGTGCCGAACCTGCTGAACGTGTCCGCGGGTGCGGGAAGCATGCTGGCGGCATGTCGGGCGGCGGGAGTGCGCACGGTTGTTTCGAGCCGGCGATTTGTCGAACGGGCACGGTTGCAGGCGGTCGTCGAACGCATGATGGGCGAAGTTCGCTTCGTGTGGCTGGAAGACATCAAGGCCAAAGTCGGGGTTGCCGCCAAACTGCGGGCCTGGATCGATGTATGGTTCGCCCGCCGCCTGCCAGGCGCGAAGGCCGCCGCCGAGGCGCAAGCCGTCGTGCTGTTCACCAGCGGGACGGAGGGGAGCCCGAAGGGCGTGGTGTTAAGCCACCGCAATATCCTGGCGAACTGTGCCCAGTTGTCGTCCGTCGTGGATTTCCATGGTGGCGACACGGTGTTCAACGCGATGCCGATGTTTCACTCGTTCGGCCTGACCGGAGGCACGATCCTGCCGCTGATTTCGGGCGTGCGGACGTTCCATTATCCCAGCCCGTTGCATTATCGCATCGTGCCGGGGCTGATCTACGACACCGATGCGACGATCTGCTTCGGGACCGATACGTTCCTGAATGGCTGGGCGAGATACGCGCATCCCTACGATTTCTACGCCATGCGCTATATTTTCGGCGGCGCGGAAAAGGTGCGGGAGGAGACTCGACGGCTGTTTTCGGACCGGTTCGGCGTGCGCATCCTGGAGGGGTATGGCGCGACGGAAACCGCCCCCGCGATCGCGATGAACACCGCGATGCATTGCCGCCCCGGCACGGTCGGGCGGTTCCTGCCGGGAATCGAGTGGCGGTTGGATCCGGTGGTCGGGATCGAGGTCGGTGGCAGGCTGCATGTGCGCGGACCGAACGTGATGCTGGGCTATCTGCGCGATACCGCGCCTGGTGTTCTGGACCCTCCGGAGGGCGGGTGGTACGACACCGGCGACATTGTGTCGGTCGATGCGGAAGGCTTTGTCACGATCGTCGGACGCGCCAAACGGTTTGCCAAGATCGGCGGGGAGATGGTGTCGATGACGGCGGCCGAGAGCCTGGCCGCGTCGCTCTGGCCCGATCAGCCCCTGGCCGTGGTCACCCTGCCCGATGCGCGCAAAGGGGAGCAGTTGGTGCTGGTGACCACGCGCGCGGAAGCGACCGTTCCGGCGCTGCTGGCCCAGGCGAGGACGCGCGGGATCCCGGAAATCATGGTGCCCCGCGCCATCCTGCTGGTGGCGTCCGTCCCGCTGCTGGGTTCCGGAAAGATCGACTACTCGGCGGTGCAAAAACTGGCCGAGGCCGAGAGGAAGGGGGGCGCCATGCCGTCATGATGCGGCGGTTCGGATCGTGCCGATCGGCCTGAAGCCCCGGTTGCCCGGTCAAGCCCAGCAATGACGATGGGGACGACGGGGCAGTGCATCGGTCATTGTTTCGGCCGGTCGGTCTCATTCCAACCGCCCCAACCACTGACCCACGGGCGGCGTCTGTCATTGCGAGCGCAGCGCGGCAATCCAGGGGCCTGGCACGATCGATCCTTTTAGTTGCCCTGGATTGCTTCGCTGCGCTCGCAATGACAGCGGCTGTTGTCGCCATGGGTCCCTGGTTCAGCCGGTTGGTATCAGTTCGTCACCGTAAACGCCCGCACCGCATCCCGATCCAGCTCCAACCCGAACCCCGGGGCCGATGGCGCGATCATCGCCCCATCGGTCAACGCCGGCATCGCTTGCAGCAGCCGAACCGAACGGGGCACGTATTCGACGAGATAGCTGTTCGGGACGGCACAGAGCAGATGGATATGGATCTCCGGCAGCACATGCCCACCCACGCGGACTCCGAACGCATGGGCCAGCGAGGCCACGTGCCGCCAGGGCGTGATCCCGCCGATCCGGCCCAGATCGATCAGCGCGATGCTGGCGGCGCGGGCTTCCAGCAGGCGGGTGAAATCGCTGAGTTGATACAGATGCTCCCCGGTCGCCACCGGCACGTCCAACGCGGCGGTTACCCGTGCCATTCCGGCGATGTCGGTGTGCACCACCGGGTCTTCCACCCACACCACGCCAGCTTCCTGCAAGGCGCGTCCGGTGCGGATGGCGCGGTCAAGCGGCCAGGTTTCCGTGGCATCGACCATGATCGCCACGTCGGGCCCGACCGCGTCACGCACCGCGCGGACGCGGGCGACTTCCGCGTCTGGGTGGGTTTCATTGCCGACCCGCAGCTTGACGGCACGGAAGCCTTCATCGGCGGCATTGCGGGCCGATGCGGCGAGTTCTTCCAGCGACAGGCTGTACCAGAATCCGTCGCTGGCATAGGCCGGCAGCCGGTCCCGGTATCCGCCCAGCAGCTTGTAGATCGGCTGGCCCAGGGTCTTGCCGGCGGCATCCCACATCGCAATGTCCAACGGCGCGATCGCATAGTTCAGCAGCCCGCCGGGCCCGACCCAGTCCCCGGCGCTGGCCATGCGGTGCCAGGCGGCCTCGGTGTCCAGCACGTCGGTGCCGATCAGCAAATTCGCCAATTCCCGGGTGGCCGAGGCGACGGCGCGGACGAACATCTCTCTCAGCGCAACGATATAGCCGAAGCCCTTCACCCCGTCCGTGGTGGTGATTTCCGCCATGACATGCCAGTTGCCGCTGACCTGGCGCCCCGCGGCGACATAGGGCCGGTCGAGCGGCACCCGCAGCACACTGACCTCGATAGATGCGATTTTCATGATGGGAGCCTCCTGCGAGGGGTCGCGGTTATCGTGGCGGCAGAGGCGGGGTCATGCCCGCGGGGACTTCGAATTCCGCCGCATTCAGGGTCAGGGCGATCATGGCGTAATAGCCGATCAGCCCGGTCAGTTCGACCACGCCGGCGGTGCCGAACAGGGCGAGCACGCGCTGGTAGGTTGCGTCGGTGGCGAAATGCCTCGTCAGCAACTCCATGCCGTAATCGTGGATCGCCTGCTCATCGGCGGCGGCGAAGGTGGACCCGCCGGCGCGCAAGGTCTCGATCGATTGATCGGCCAATCCGGCCTTGCGCGCTTCGCCTTCGTGGGACGCCCACTCGAACTGGCAATCCCAGTAACGCCCGGTCAGCAGGATGGTGAATTCCCGCAGCCGCGGTTCGAAGCTGGAATTGAAACGCAGCACCAGGCCCAACGCCGACATGGCCTCCGCGAGTTCCGGACGGTGCATGGCGATGGCGAGCGGACCCACGGGTGCGGATTTACGCTGCCCGGAGACCATGGCATCGAACACGCGGCGCTGCGCCGGGGTCATGTCCTGTTCGTTGACGAGGGGAATGCGCGGCATGAACGTTCTCCGTTCTGGGGCTTGTGCCCCATCCTGGATACGCGCCCTGCGCCGGTCAAACCCAGACTGGGGCGGCGGGTTGGGTCAGAGGCCGCTGAACCAGTTGTAGCCGTATTTCTCCCAGAATCCGCCTGGATACTCGTTCGTGACAGTCATTGCGACGATGTATTTGGGGTTCTTGAAACCGAGCTTGGTGGGAACGCGGAGTTTGATGGGGAAGCCGTAGGCGCGGGGGAGGGTGGCGCCTCGGAAGGTCGTTGCCAGAATGGTTTGCGGATGCAGCGCGGTCGCCATGTCGATGCTGGTGGAATAGTCGTCGGCACAGCTGAATGAAATGTACTGGGCGCGCGTGTCGGCGCCGATCCGTTGCAGGAAGTCCGACAGCCGCACGCCGCCCCATTGGCCGACGGCGCTCCAGCCCTCGATGCAGATATGGCGGGTGATTTGGGACACGGATGGCAGCGCGTGCAGTTGCGCCAGGGTCCAGGGTGTGCGGTCACCGATCATGCCGCCCAGTTCCAACCGCCAGTTGCCGCCGTCGATGGTGGGGGCGCGTTCTTCCGGGTAGTAGGCGTTGAATGGGAACGGGTCGGTGATGTCGGCTTCCTGATATTCGGGGGCGAGGCGGGTGCCGCTGAACAACGCCGCCTGCGCGCGGTCGTTCATGCGTGAGATGCGGGTCAGCAGGCGGTCGACCGCGTCGTCGTCTTCCAGATTGCAGCCGGTCAGTAGGGTCAGTGCCCCGATCGACAAGCCGCCGCGCAGCAGCAGGCGTCGTTGCAGGGTTTGCAATCCCGCTTTGTGGTCGCGGGCCTTCGGGCGAGGGGAGATGATCATGTCGGGCTGCCCTTTTGCGGGTGCGGCATCCGTCCGCCGGTCAGCATCGCGATCAGGGTGCTGGGGACGATGGCCACGAGTGCGATGTGGACGACGATGAACGCGGCAATCGCCGACATCGCGACGAAATGGACGCGGCGGGAGGCTTCGTAGCCGCCGAACAGGGCGGACAACCATTGCAGTTGCACGGGTTTCCATAATGCCAGGCCCGCGGCGATGACCAGCAGGGTCGCCGCCAGCACGCCGAGATACATCAGTCGTTGCACGGCGTTATACACGCCAGCCCGGTGCGGCAGCCGGAACGTCAGGGCCAGCCAGAGGTCACGGGCGACGTCTCGCGGGCGGACCGGCAACAGGCGCCGCCGAAGATGGCCGCTGAGCAGGCCGAAGCCCAGCATCGCCAGAAAATTGCCTGTGAGTAACCACATGGCCGCGAAATGCCAGGCCAGGGCACCGCCCAGCCAACCACCAAGGGTCATCCAGGCGGGAAAGCTGAACGCGAACAGGGGCGAGGC
>CAMATI010000210.1 GCA_945861095.1 Asaia bogorensis
CGGGCGACCGGTGGGCCGACGCGCGAAGTTCGCCGCTCCGGCTGGCGCGTCGCCTGCCTACTCCGTCAGGGTGGGCGCGGGCCCACCATCCACGGGTTCGTCTGGACCGGAAGTCGTGGATGGCGGGCCCGCGCCCACCATGACGTGGAGAGACTGGCGCCCAACACCAAATGGAGCCGTTAATATTGCGCGTCGCTTTACCGTCATAATTGGGCTCGCACCGGCAACCTGCCCCCCGCCGATGAAGCGCGGGTCGCCGGGTCAAGATCGGCGTTGACAGACGGGGCGGTGCGTCCGCGAACGTCACGTTCACTGCGCTGGTCATCGTGAAACCGCCCTCCCGGATCGAGCCTACTCGAAAAATATGAACTCGTGATCGCCCGTGTAGTCCGCCTTCGCAAACAGAAAATCCCATTCCTCCGGCGTATGAAACGCTCGGCAGGTCAACTGCCAGTACATCAGATTGACCTTCTCACGCTCATTCCGATAGGCCTCGACGCATAGATATTTACCGCCGCGACTGACCCGTTCGATCTCCTGGAGAGAGGACCATAGCGCGGGCAGATACAAATTGTGCAAGGTGGTGATGGAAATCACCAGGTCGAAATAATTGTCCGGCCAGGGCAGGGCGGCCGCATCCCCCTGGCGCACGAAGGGCTTCACACTCTCCATGGTGTGATCGATCGCGTATTGAGAAATGTCGATGCCGGCGACTTCGACGCCCGGGCAGGCCTCGGTGAAGTCGTGCAGCAGGAAGCCCTTGCCGGACCCGACATCCAGCACCCGCATCCCCGGCTTGATGCCGTAGGTTTCGATCATCGCATCGGCGACCTTGCGCCAGCGTCCGTCGTAACGATAGCCGCCATAGCCGGTCTGCCGGCTGCCGTCCCAGTAGTCGTAGCCGAACTGGACTGCCAGGTCCGCGACCTCCGCCTTGTCCCGCTCGGTCACCCGGGCCAGGTAGTCGCGCTTGGTGGATTTGTGGATCAGGCTGACGAATTCACGATAGGCCATGGCAGGTGTCCTTCATCAGAGGGCGATCTCGTCCAGTTTCCGGGCGGCGCGATCCAGTTGGAACGCATACCGCGCCTCGGTGCGGGCGAGATCGGCATAGGTGCGGCGGGCAGACCCCAGGGGTAGAAAATCGTTCAGGATGATGCAGGTCCATTTGATCCGATAGGCGTCCAGCAGCAACCGGCACCGTGCCTCATGCGACGGGTCCAGCCCCAGGCCGGCGATCAGGCGGTGCGCGAATTCCGGCATATAGGACGTCGGGACGGGCACTTCCGGCTGGCAGAAGAAATCGCAGACCAGCTTGGCGGGATCGTCCCGACCGGCATATTCGAAGTCGATGAACCCGATCCCGGCGCCGTCGTCCAAAGCGTTATGGAAGCCGAAATCGGACGGGGAGATGCAAAGCGCGGTATCCGACAGCCGATCGTCCGCGTGGATACCAAGCCCCCGGGCGCCGTTCGTCAAAGTCGCTTTAACCTTGTCCCAGGTGGGACCAAGCCGGTCCCGCACCAACGCGTCGGCCGCGCTCCGATGCGGCGCTTCCGGGTCGAGCCCCGCCAAGCGCGCGACCCGCCGGTCGATCGTGGCGATGTGTTCGTTGAGGGAGAAACAAGCCTCCGAGCCCGGCTCCAGCGCCGCCGGATCGCGCGGATCGGCATTCACCGCCAGCAGGAAATCCAGCGCCGCGGCGACATGAGCAGCCGTGACATCCCCGGCGACCAAAGGTTTCCCGGGCAGCAGGGTGTAAAGCCCGGCATGTGCCGAGTCGTCGCGCGCCAGCGGCCGCGGAATGTTCCGCACGCCACGCGCCCAGGCATAGGTCAGAAATTGCCACTCGGCGCGCAGCCGGTCCCGCGTATCGCGCGCGTCCCAATGGTAGAGTTTCAGCACCGCGCTGTCGTCGACCCGGAACACGCGGTTGTTCTTGCCGCCATTCAGACGTGCGACCTTGTGCGGGGTCGGCAGATCGGCCAGCCTCGCCAGCCGAACAGCCAGGCCCAGCTCAGACGCCTGATCGTCGGACATCAGGCAACCAGACGCCGGATCGATGTCCAGTCGCTGCACCGCTCCAGCGTATGGCCTTGCCACGTGCCGTCCGGATAGTTGTTTTCCGGATCGAACAGGATGCCGCGCGTCGAGGCGGGAAACCCGGGCGCGGCCAGAACCTCGGGCAGATCGTCGATAAACAGCGCGCAATCGGCAGCGGCGATGCGGGCCAGCTTGGAGTCGCGCGTCAGCTCAAAATGAATGTCGTCGGATTGGAATGGCGCGCCCCGTGCGTCCACCAGGTTCTGCGCCTTCAGAAAGCGCCAGGCCCAGTCATGCAGATCGTGCGGAGGGCCAACGAACGGGGTCCGCGTCTTGTGGCTGATCAGGCAGATCGCGTGACCGGCCGCGACGAAACCGCGAAGGGCATCGGCCACGCCCGGATAGAGGCTGACATGGGCCATGCCCGGCCCATACACATAGCCCTGCAATTCCGTGAAGATCGCATCCTGGCCCTGGGCGCGCAGATAGTCGCGCACACTGGTCTTGTCGGTCGCGAGTTCGCCCGGGATCACGCCGCGTTCCAGGGCGATGGTGTGGAACACGCCATCGTAGCAGGCGATCGTGTTGTCGAAATCGATGCCGATGCGCATCCGTGGCACTCAGGCCAGACTCATGTCGATCAGGGGACGACCGACGCGGCCGGCGGCCAGATCGCCCAGCGCGTCACTGGCGCGCGACAGGCTGTAGGGCGCGGACAGCAACACCCGCGGATCGAACCGCCCGGATGCCAGCAACCGGGCAAAACGTCCGTAATCCCGATCGGGCACGCTGTCGCCGCCCCAGGTGCCCATCAGGCTCTTGCCCTGGTTGAAGGTCGATGGATCCAATGTCAGCGTCGATCCATATCTCGCATTCCCGATCACCACGGCTCGTCCGCCCTGTTGGCGCGTGACCTTGAACGCCTGGTCCATCACGGCGGGGATACCCGTGGCCTCGATGGCCGCATCGACGCCGCCGGGCACGATCTTGCGGATTTCGGCCAGCACGTCGCAGTCGGTCGGATCGATGGTATGCGTGGCACCGAATGCCTGGGCCAGTTCGCGGCGAGCGGGGCTGGGGTCGATGGCGATAATCGGCATGGCACCCGCGAAGGCCGCGCCCATGCAGGCGTTGATCCCGATGCCCCCGGTGCCGAACACGGCGACCGACTCGCCGGGCTGGATTTTGGTGACGTTGAAGACGGCGCCCATGCCGGTCGGCACCGCGCAGCCCAGCAGGATGGCGACGTCCAGAGGAAAATCATCGGCCAGTTTCGTCAGGCGGTTCTCGCTGACGATGGCGTGGCGCTGCATGGTGGTGACACCGCCGGCATTCACCGTGCGGCCGTCCCATTTGTAGTTGGCGCCCCCGGCCTCGATCCCGCCGCCCTTGATCCAGGACAGCACGACCTTGTCGCCGGCCTTCACGCGCGTAATCGCGGAGCCGCATTCCAGCACGGTGCCGCTGCCTTCGTGGCCGAGGCAATGCGGCAGCCACTTGTCCTCGCCCTTGTGACCCTGCCACTCCATGACCTGGGTGCCGCAAGCGCCGGAATAGGCGATTTCGACCAGAACCTGGCCGGGGCGCAGGGCGGGGATTTCCAGTTCCGCCAGCACCAAGGGCTGGCCGGTCTGCACAAGGAGCGCGGCTTCGGTCTTCATCGTGGTGTATCCCGTCTCAGCCCAGGGCTGTCATGACACGCGCCGCCATCAGGTGGGCGCTCAGGCCGAGTTCCTCCCGCGCGTATTCCTGTTCGCCGGATTTCTTGAAGAAGGCGTCGGGCGTTCCGAAGCGCAGGAATTTCCGTGGGACGATGGCGTTGTCGATCATCCATTCGGCAACCGCGCTGCCGAAACCGCCGATCAGGGAGTGTTCCTCGATCGTCGCGACCAGGCGGAAACGGGACAGCGCGTCGCGCAGGAAATCCTCGTCCAGCGGCTTGACCGTGTGGAAGCTGACGACCTGGGCGGAGACGCCTTTCTGGGCCAGGAGATGCGCGGTTTCGATCACTTCCGGCAGCATGGTGCCGGTGGACAGCAGGCACACATCGGTCCCGTCGGAGATCGGCAGCGCCTTGCCGATGCGGAAATTCTCGGGCGTGTCAGTGTGGACCTTCGGTTCCCCGCGCTTGCCCATGCGGATATAGACGGGGTGGTCCTGTTGCAGGGCGGCGCGCATGGCGGCGCGGACTTCCCAGGCGTCGCCCGGGCAGATCACCTGCATGTTGGGGATGGCGCGCAGGAAGGCGATGTCCTCGCAGGCATGGTGGGTGGGACCGAGGCCGGCATAGGACAGGCCGCCGCCGACCGCGACGATCATCACCGGCAGGTCGTGGTAGCAGACATCCGTGCGGATCTGCTCCAGGCAGCGGGTCGTTACGAACGGGGTGATCGTGTAGGTGATCGGCCGCATTCCAGACAGCGCCATGCCGGCGGCGACTCCGGTCATGTTCTGTTCGGCCACGCCACAATTATAGAATCGGGTCGGGTGCGCGGCGCGGAACTTGTCGAACAGGCGGTTGCCGATATCGCCGGACAGCATCACCAGGCGCGGATCGACGTTGCCCAGGCGGGTCAGTTCGTCGGCGAAAGCGTTTCTCATGCGAGGCCGAGCTCCTTGTGGGCGAGGACGACTTCTTCGGCGGTGGGGGCGCGGTAGTGCCAGTTGTTGTCGTCTTCCATGAACGACACGCCCTTGCCCTTGACGGTGTGGGCGATGATCGCGCGCGGCTTGTCGCCGCCATCCGGCACACCGCGCATCAGCGTCGTCAGGGCGCCGACATCGTGGCCGTCGGCTTCCACCGCGTCCCACCCGAAGGCTTCCCACTTGTCCCGCAGCGGCGCGAGTTGCAGGGTCTCGTTCGACCGGGCGGTTGCCTGCCATTTGTTGTAGTCGACGATGACGCACAGGTTGTTCAGCTTCTGGGCAGAGGCGAACATCGCGGCTTCCCAGACGGAGCCTTCGTTGTTCTCCCCATCCGAAAGCAGCGCGTAGACGCGGAACTGCTCCCCTCGCATGCGTCCGGCGAGCGCCATGCCGACGCCGATGGGCAGGCCGTGGCCCAGCGATCCGGTCGCGGCTTCAACACCGGCCAACATGCGGGCAGGGGGGTGTTCGGCGAGGATGCCCCCATCCTGGCAATAGGTTTCCAGCAGCGCTTCCGGGAAGAAGCCGCGGAACGCCAGCGCGGCATACAGCGTGGTGGCGGCATGACCCTTGGACAGGATGAACCGATCCCGCAACGGATCGTCCGGTTTGGCGGGATCGATCTGACAGACGCCCCAATAGGCCGCGGCGACGATGTCGCAGCAGGACAGGGAGGATGCCAGATGGGCGCTGCTCGCGGCATGCGACATCTCGATCACCTTGCCGCGCAGGCGCGCGGCGGCGGCTTTCAAGGTATCGACCTCGGCTGGCGTGACTGGTTGCATCGCGTGGCGTCGGCTTTCGGTCAGGGCTTGTGTTCGTATTTCGCGGGCAGGCCGGGCATCGCATCGCGGAACCGTTCGGCCCAGGCGACGACATCGTCGATGCCTTCGACCAGGGACAGGCGGTCGCGCCAGCCCAGCTCGCTGCGCAGCTTGAAGGAATCGAGCGTGTAGGACGTATCCTTGCCCGGGCGTTCCGGCCCGATCTCCACGCAATCCTCAAACCTTCGGTCCAGCCGGGTCAGGATGGTTTCCACCAGTTGGCGGATGGAGACGAGTTCGTAGCCGGAGATATGGTAGCATTCGCCTAGCCGCCCGTTCATGGCGATGCGCAGGGTAGCGTCCGCCACGTCGCGCATGTGGATGAAGACGCGGACCGATACGCCGCCGCCGTCCAGGCGCAGTTTCTGGCCGCCGATCGCGGCCAGGATGGTGCGTGGGATGATGCGGTAAAGCTGCTGTCCGGGGCCGTAGACGTTGGCCGCGCGGGTGAACACCACCGGGAAATCGTAGGTCTGGTGATAGGTCCGCAACGACATGTCGCCGGCCGCGCGCGACACCGCATAGGGCGTCGACGGATTGAACGGGTTGTCTTCCCGCACCCAGCCCTCGGTCGAGCCATACACTTCCGGTGTGGTCACGTGGACGTAACGTTCGAGGCGATCGTAGCGGCGCAGCAATTCGTGCAGCCGGACGGTGGAGACGACGTTGGTCATCATCCAGTGGTCGGGATTGGCCCAGCTTTCGCCCACCATGCTCTGGGCGGCGAAATTCACCACATGGGTGGGCTTTTCGCGCTTCAGCAGCGCGTCGAGCTTGTCCAGGTCGTGGTTGAGGTCGATGGTTTCGAAGCGAACCGTGCCCGGATTGTCGCGCCATTTATAGGGCAGGAACGCGTCATGCGGTTCCGGGGATCGGCTGGTGGCCAGGACATCATGGCCCTGTTCGGCCAGATAATCGGCAAAGGTCGCGCCCGAGAAGGAGTTCGACCCGAGGATCAGGAATTTGGGGCTTTTTTCCATTTTGGTTCAGCCCTGGCCGGCAATCTGGTCGCGATGCTTGGACAGCCACTGCATCAGCATGTGCCCGAAGATCAGTTGGGTGTCCTCCGCGATCTGCATGTCATCGACCTCGACATGGATCGGCACGTCGGCCAGCGCCTTGGCCTTGCCGCCGGAGAATCCCAGCACCGCGTAGCTACGCATGCCGATACGACGGGCTTCTTCCAGGGCGCGCAGGATGTTGGGCGAATTACCGCTGCCGGAATAGACGATCAGCACGTCGTTCGCCCGGGCGAGAACGCCAAGCTGGAGCGAATAGATCTGGTCGTAGCCTTCGTCGTTGGCGAGGCAGGTCAGCACCGCCGGGTTGGCGGGCAGGGCATGAATGCGCAGGCCCGAGCCTGGCCGCTTCGACATGGCGTACAGGAAATCGTTCGCCAGATGCACCGCGTTGCCGGCGCTGCCGCCGTTGCCGGCCATGAACACCTGGCGGCCGGTTTTCCAGCAATCCAGCAGGTCATGCCCCAGGGTTGCGACCGGTGCCCAGTCGATCCGGTCCATGACGGCGGCCATCCGCTTCCAGTAATCGGCGAAGTGAACTTCCGGAGCGACGATTGCCGTCACGCGGCGACACTCCGTTGCATCCACTTCAGATTGTGGAAGTGGTCTTCGTCCTTCAGCGCACCCTGGCGGTACATGCCGACGATTTCCTTGATCGCGTCTTCCACCGTGTGCTTCGGCCGAAATCCGGTCGCCAGCAGGCGGTCGGAATTGACGCGATAGGAACGCGGGTCGTTCGACGGCGTCACCACGATCTCGGCGGAGACATGTTCCGCGACCATGGTGGCGATTTCCAGAATGCTCAGATTTTCGAACCCGGCATTGTAGATCCCGGTGTGTTGCGGGTTCTCCAACAGAAACAGGTAAAGGTCGGTGATGTCCTGGATGTGGATGTTCGGCCTGGTCTGTTCGCCGCCGAAGACGGTGATCTTGCCGTTCTGCAACGCCTGCATGGTCAGCATGTTGACCGACACGTCCAACCGCATCCGGGGCGAGAACCCGCAGACCGTGGCCGGGCGGACGATCTGCACCACCATATCCTCCGAATAGGACAGCATGATGCGTTCGGCGCACATCTTGGTCTTGTTGTATTCGGACAGCGGGAACAGTTCCAGGTCCTCGGTCACCTGGGGTTCGTCGCTGACGCCATAGACGCTGCCGGACGACGCGTAGATGAAGCGGTTGATGCCCAGGCGCTTGGCCCGATCGGCCAACTGCATCGTGGCCAGGCAACTGATTTCCCAGGTGATCTTCGGGTTCAGGTCGCCGCACGGGTCGTTGGCGACGCTGGAAAGGTGGATGATTGCATCGACACCGGTCAGATCGACTTCGTCGATGTTGCGGATATCGCCCTGTACCACGGTCAGCGCCGGGTGTTCCGGCAGAAAATTGCCAAACCACTGGATGTCAAACGCCACCACGTCGTGGCCTTTGGCGATCAGCTTGGGCACAAGTACGCTGCCCTTGTACCCGCAGCCGCCAGTCACCAGAATTTTCATTGAGCCGTCCGATAAAAACCGTGAGGAAAAAAGCCGTCGGTACGCAAAGCCAACGGTACGCAAAGCCGGCCATTCATGCGCCTCGGCGCATGTTGCAGCGCAGCATGGGAGGCGGCGAACGCGCACGCTTTAACAGCCGACCCCGGTGCGGCGCAACCCCTGGTCGCGCCCTTACCCCCGCGGCGTGTCGCCCGCGATCGGGTATTCGCGATTTGCCAGTGCCAGACTTTCGATATTGCCGATATCGCGGTGATACCCGGGATGTTCGAACGCCAGGATGCGGTTGAGGAATCCGGGGATGACCTCGGTCGACAGGTCCACAAAGGGCTTATCCAGGGCGGCGATTCGCGCGATCACCTCGGGTTCGAATATGTAGACGGCGCCGTTTGCCAGGTTGCCGGGCGGGTTCGCCACTTTCTCGTGAAACTGTCGCACGATGCCGTTCGAACCCAATTCGAGGATGCCGCAGAGATGGGGCACATCGGTGCGGAAGGCGAGCATGGTGATGGCGCAGTCGGCCGAGCGTTCGGCATGCGCGCGGGTCATGGCGGAAACATCGAAATCGGTCAGATTGTCGGCATGCGCGACCAGAATCGGGCCGGCGCCGAACCAGTCCCGGTTGGCCAGGACAGTGCCGCCTGTGCCGAGCAACGTGGTCTCGTGTACCAGGTCGACCCGATCCCGCCAGGGGGACGCCGCGATATGGGCGCGAACCTGATCCGGCAAATAGCTGGTATTGATCAGGATTCGCTCAATCCCGGCCGGCAGCAGCAGATCGAACCAATAATCCAGCAGCGGCCGTCCATGAATCGGCACCAGGCATTTCGGAACCGTATTCGTCAACGGCCTAAGACGCGTGCCCAACCCCGCGGCCAGCAGCAAGGCCCGCATCAGTCGGCATGCCCCCAGTTGGCATGGGCGGTGGTTGGGGTTTCTATCTCCGCCACCAGTTCCGACAGGGTCAGCGGGATATTGCCGACCCGGGTCACCTGGCAGGCGGCGGCGAGCGATCCCAAATAGGTGCTCCGCCAGATATCCACCCCGACGCACAGCGCCATGGCGGTGCAGGTGAACAGGCTATCGCCCGCCCCTGCCACATCCTTGGGCGCCATGTTGAATGCCGGCAGCCGGTCCGTGCGGTAGGCGCCCTGGTCCAGGACGTGCAGCAACAGCCCCTCGGAGCCAAGGGTCAGCACGACGTTTTCCGCATTGGCCTTCTTCTGAAGGTCGTCGGCCAGCACGACCAACCCCGAGTCGGTGTCGCGCAAGGCCAGGCGCGCTTCCCGTTCCGTGGGGGTGATCAGCCGCATCCCACGATAGCGGGAGATGTCGCTCAGTTGGGACGATGCCTGGCTGTCGGCCGCCATCATGATGCCGCGGCGGGACGCGGCGGCGACGATCCCGTCCACGACGAGTTGCGGCAGGCAGCCATAGTTGAAGTCGGCGAACAGCACCAAATCGGTCGCATCCAGCAGCCCCTCGACCGTCGCCACGATCTGTGCGGCCATGTTGGCGCCGACCGCGTGCTGGCGCAGGTGATTGACCCGCAGCAAGGTCTTGCCGTGCGCGCGGAAGCGTTGCTTCAGGCTGGTCGGGCGGGTCTTGTCGGCGAACGCATGGGTCGTGATGCCCAACCCCGCCATCGAGTCGCGGACAAATCCCGCACGCTCGTCATCGCCCAGAATGGTGACGAACGTGACATTCGCCCCGATGCCGCTGGCATGCGCCGCGACGATGCCGGCGCCGCCCATGAAGGTTTTGCTCTCGATCGGGGTGACCACGATCGTCGGATCTTCCTGCGACATGCCCAGCGGATCGCAGGACACATACTCGTCCAGGATCGTGTCGCCGATCACCAGCACCCGCAGCCCGGCAAAACGCGCCAGCACCGGCGCCAGATCGCCGATCTGAAACCCATGGCGCGCCGGGTAGTCGGTCGGCTTGTTCACCGGGGAGTAGCTGGCCGCGAAATATTCCCGGTGCAGCAGATCGAGCGAGGAAAACCGCACCTCTCCGGAACTGAACAGCAACGCGCCGCCATGGAGCTCCACAGCGTCGCGCTCCGCGTTTTCGCGCGATTCGTATTCCTTGCCCTTGACCACGAAATTCGGTTGCAGGCGGCGGATGAAGTCTTCCGGGGATTCGCGGAGCAGCAACGCGTAATCGACGATCGAAATCGCGCGCACCGCCTCCAGGCGCATGGCGGCCGGCAAGGTGACATTCGGCCCGCCGTCCGGGTTCACCCCGACCACGAGGATGTCCCCGACCTCCGCCGCGAATTTCAGCAGGCGAAGGTGACCGGGATGCACAATGTTGAAATTGCCGGAAACGAAGGTTACCCGCCTGGATGTTCCGGCCCGCGTGCGGACGTCGCGGACGCAGTCCTCGGCGGACAGCAAATCAGGCATGATCCCGCGGTACCCGCTAGATTTTCTTGCCGGTGCACAGCCCGAACAGGTAGTGCGCCATCTTGTGGTAGCCGGTATGCACGACCTCATCGTTCATGCTGAACATGAACACGTTGTGGAAAAAATCCCCCAACAGCGCATTCAAATCCGGCATCGTCTTACAATTGATATGTCCCGCTCGGCTTGGCGGTGACGCATATTCCTGCGACTCCAGGCTGGGCATGCCGATGATCACCGCCCCGTTCGGGTCCAGCGCGCCGCAAATCTTGGTCAGCACCTCCCGCTCCCGCTCCCCGGGGATGTGTTCCAGCACGTCCAGGGAGTAGATGGCGTCGTAGCAACCCTCGATCGGATCTTGCAGCAGGTCCAGGACCTTTGCCTCATAGATCCAGGGCGCCTTCATGCGGTCCCGCGCGTCCTGGATGAACACCGGATCGAAGTCGGCCAAAGTCAGCTTCTTCACGGTCTGCAACACGATCGGCGCGTTGAACCCATCGCCGCAGCCAAGCTCCAGCACGTTCGCGCGCCCGGCGAACATCTTGGAGACGAACTTGTAGCGGGCCATCGAGAACAGGAAACGCCGCGGATCGTCGTGCCATTCCCAGTTCTTCAGCACGCCCAGCCGGGTCGCGCCGACCTGGCGTTGGACATCGTAGCCGTGCTGGTTGACGGGGTCCTTGGTTTGGGCCTCACGCGCTTCGGACGCCATCAAGTGTCCCCTTGTGCCTCTGTGTGACGGATTCGAGCGTTCATTAGACCACCGGGCAGCGGACCACAAACCGCTTGATGCGATTCGTTGGTGTTAACCCATGTTTAGCACCCACCAAAATAAACCTCATATTATCAGTATCTTGTGCCGCCTCTGCGGCTCGTGTGGCACTACAACCGCGTCATAGGGGGTTCAGACGGTGCGTCTCTGGATCCCTCCCGGCGAGGCATCGATCCCCAGC
>CAMATI010000211.1 GCA_945861095.1 Asaia bogorensis
CACCGCTTTTTGTATCAGGCTGGGTTACGTGACTCGAGGTATGACCCGGTCAGTTGGGCCAGCTTCCCGTTGCAGGTGGCGGGGCGACTTGGCATCCAAACCTACTGCCTTGGAATCACAGGAGAAAAAATGAGGGGATGGCTGAGGCGTCACCTGGCTGCCCGCCTGGATGTGGCGCGCCAACAAGACCTGGCGCGGCGTGCGAGCCGAAGTGCCGTGGCTGGACAAATCCCCCGCCGACTATGCGCGGGAGCATGTGCGCCTGACCATCCAACCCTTCGACACACCGCCGAAGGTCGAACAACTGCTGAAAATCATCGAGGAAATCGACTGCGAGGACATGCTGTTGTTCTCGACCGACTACCCACACTGGCATTTTGACGGCACGGAGGCACTTCCCGATGGACTGTCCGAGCGCCTGCTGCGCAAGATCCAGGTCGAAAACCCGCTGAAAACCTATACTCGCCTGAAACCGTAGGAGGCCTTCCGATGAATGTCACGGTGACGGACCGCAAGCCCGATGTCAGCGCGCAGACCCAGTTGGGGTTTGTCGATTGCGACGTGCATCCCTACACGAAATCGCCCGCCGATCTGGACCAGTTCCTGTCGGAGAAATGGCGCAAGCATCGCCAGACGATCGGCGGACGGGCGCGGTCTCCGTTCGGTGCGGCACCGAACTATCCCCGGATGTCGCCCGGCACCGGCATGCGCCATGACGCGTGGCCGAAGGATGGCGGGCACCCTGGCTCCGACCTGGCGTTGATGCGCGAACAGTTGCTGGATGCGTTCGGCGTGTCCTACGGCATGATGATGCCGCTGTTGGGCCGCGGTGGCGACGAACGCAACCTGGAATTCGGCGCCGCCATGTGCACCGCGGCGAATGACTGGGAAGCGCAGGTATGGTGCGATGCCGAACCGCGCCTGAAAGCCGCGATCCAGATCACCACCGAATACACCGAAGCCGCGATCAAGGAGATCGAGCTTCGCGCCGGCGACCGCCGTTTCACGCACGTCATGATCCCGCCGCGCGGGTTGGAGCCTTTGGGCCGGCGCCGCTACTGGAAGATCCTGGAAGCCTGTGCCGCCAACGGCTACTCCATCGCGCTGCATCTGGGCGGCACGTCGGGCCATCCGTCCACCGGCGGCGGCTGGCCGTCGTTCTACCATGAAGAACACCCGTCCTATCCGCAGTCGAAGGAAGCGCTCGTCACCAGCCTGGTGATCGAAGGCGTGTTCGAGCACATCCCCAACCTGCGTGTGGCGCTGGTGGAGGGCGGATTTGCCTGGCTGCCGTCGCTGTCGTGGCGGCTGGACAAGCACTACAAGCGCCTGCGCGACGAAGTGCCGCACCTGAAGAAGCTGCCGTCGGAGTATATCCGCGAGCATATCTGGGTCACGACCCAACCGATCGAGGAACCGGAACGCCCCGAAGACCTGCTCGCCACCTGCGAATGGATCGGCTGGGACCGCATCATGTTTTCCACCGACTATCCGCATTGGGATCAGGACGATCCGCGCTACGCCTTCAAGGTGCCGTTGCCCGAGAAGCAGAAGCAGATGCTGTACCGCGAGAACGCGCTTTCGTTCTACGGGCTGGTGTAGGACACATAAAGTGGCTCGCCATGTCGTCGCCACCGTTGACGAAATTGCCGTCGGCACCTGCAAGATCGTCAAGGTGGCGGGGCGCGAGATCGGCGTCTACAACGTCCATGGCGAATACTACGCGCTGATCAATCGTTGCCCGCATGAAGGCGCGGCGTTGTGCCTGGGGCCGATCGTGGGGCGGTTCGAATCGAGCCGTCCCGGCGAATACAGCCTGACCCATGAGGGGGAGATGTTGCGCTGCCCCTGGCATGGCTGGGAATTCGACATCAAGACCGGCCAGTCCTGGTGCCATCCGGAAAGCGTGAAAGCCCGCACCTACAAGGTGGAGGTCGTTGCCGGAGAAGCACTGGCCAAGGGGCCCTTCGTTGCCGAAACAGTGCCGGTGACGATCGAGCAGGATTACGTGGTCGTGGAACTGCACGCCTGATCGGATTGGCCCGCGCGCGTCAACCGGCTAGACTGGCCGGGCAACCACGTGCAACGGGAGACGACCAATGGCAGACAGTGAACGCCGAGCAGCCGGCAGAGCGATGCGGCGGAAGCTGATGGGGGAGGCGTATGCGGACAAGCTGGACAGCTCCGTCTACACCAATCCCATCATGGAGAAATTCGCCGAGGTTACGCAGGAAACCGTCTTCGGCACGCTCTGGACCCGTCCGGGCCTGGACCTGAAAACCCGCGCGCTGATCGTCGTGATCTCCGACGTCGCACAGGGCCGCGACCCGGAACTGAAACTGCATCTGCGCTTCGCCCGCAACCAGGGCTGGACCGAGGACGAGTTGTCCGAGGCGATCCTGCATCTGGCCGGCTATGTCGGCGCGCCTTTGGTGCGGGAGGCGCTGCTGACCGCGTGCGAGGTCTTCAAGGAAATGAACGCCGAGGCGTAGGAACAACCGACTGCTAAGCGGCCCTGCAACCTCGTCGTGGCCGCCCTTTGGGGGAGCCCGGCAGGGTGCGGGTTGCCGGGTCGTGGGCGCACCGATCATCGGCTGCCCCACCGTATCAGGCAGCCCCATCCGGAAACACCAGCCGCGGACCGTATTGAATCGGCCGGGTCCGGGCATGACGCTCCCGCGGGTAGCCGAGGGAGACTTCCTCGTGCCGCACGCCGTCGTAATGATCGGTCAACGGGATGTGCAGATGCCCGTGGATCGACACGGCGCAGCGATAGCGCAAATGCCAGTCCTCGGTGGCGCGGGTTCCGCACCAGATCGCGAACTCCGGATGGCGCAGCCGCCGGGTCGGGCCGGGATGCAACGGCCAGTGGGAAATCAGCACCGTGCGCAGGCCCGCCGGCAACACATCGAGGCGTGCGCGTGTGACGCGCACCCGCGCCTCGCACCAGTCTTCCCGGCTGGAATGGGGATCGGCGAACAGCAGCAATTCGTCGGCACATACGACCGACGCCGCATAGGCGCGCGCCATGGCGTCTTGCTTCGTCGTTCCGTCCGGGCGCAGCGTGTAGTCGTACAATAGAAACAACGGGGCGATGACAAAGTCCTCCCCGTTCTGATGCCAGATCGGATACGGATCTTCCGGGCAGCACACCCCCAGTTCCTGGCAGATCGAGACCAGGCGCCGGTAGCGATGCTCCCCCCGCAATCCGCCGCCCTCCTCGGATCGGGTCCACAGATCGTGGTTGCCCGGGGTGTAGATCACTTTGCCGAATCTATCCCGCAACAGTTCCAGCACGAGCGTGAGTTGATCGAGCCGGTGGCTGACATCGCCGGCGACGATCAGCCAGTCCCCGGGATTATCCGGCATGATCGTGTCGACGAAGGCCCGGTTCTCCCGGTAATCGACATGCAGATCGCTGATCGCGAACAGGCGGGGCGGAGGCGGCAAGATGGGTCCTGGGTCAGGGGCTGGGAGGGCAGCAATACCACGCCGCGGTCGGTTCGGCGATGCCTGGACCGCGAGGCGGCCCCCCACCCGGGTCCGCCGGTTCAGTCCGGCCAGAAATCGTCGTTGCAGATATCTTCCACCGCGAAGGGGCAAGGGTCGGGAAAAATCGCTCGCGGCAACCCGGTTTCCTGTTCGCCCGCGAGTCTCGCACGCCGGTAAGCGTCGATGATTGCCTGGTCGAGATGCGCGGTCAGGCTTGGACTATCCCGCAGATGCTCGCGCAATCGGTCGCGCTGCTCCTCAATGGTCAACCGCCAGGAATTACCGCGAAACCCGGGCTGGAACCGCCATTTCAGCAGGTGCGTCAACAATATCGCCAGACGATTGACCAGTTCACGCTTCTCGCTGCGTCCCATGCTTTCAATCTCTTCGGCGATATTCTCGATATCGAGGCGGTCGAGCCTGCCTGCACGCAGCAGGGCTGCCTGTTCATTGGCCCAGGCATGGAAATCGCGCTCATAAAGGGTGTTCGACATCGCCCTTGTCCCTCGGGTCCCATGCATCTCCGGGTCCCGGCACGTGCAGTCTACCCAACCGCCCTCCCCCATGGAAGCGCGCCGATATGGTCATCCGGCGCGTCCCCCGATAGGGTTGCCGCCAACGGATCAAAAGGGAACGCGCCGATGAATTTCGATTTTTCCGACGAACTCAACCAGCTTCGCGACGAAGCCCGCCGCTTCCTCGCCGATCGCTGCCCGCCCGCCGTGCCGCGCGCCATATTGGACGGGCCGGAACCCTATGACCGCGCTTTGTGGAAAGCGATCGCGGAGATGGGCTGGACCGGAGCGGCCATCCCCGAGGAATATGGCGGCGTGGGCCTCGGTCGTCTGGCCGTTTGCGTGCTGGCCGAGGAACTGGGCCGCGCGGTCGCACCCGTGCCGTTCAGTTCATCGGTCTATCTGGCGACCGAAGCACTGATGCTGTTCGGGTCGGAGGATCAGAAGAAGACCTATTTGCCGAAGCTGGCAAGCGGCGATCTGATCGGCACCTTCGCCATGGCCGAACGCCCCGGACCGGCGGATGCGCGCAAACTGGGCGCGAGCGTCAGCGGCGGCAGACTGACGGCCGTGAAATTGGCCGTGCCCGACGGAGACATCGCCGACTTCGCGATCGTTGCCGTCAATGGAGGCACCAGTCCGGCGCTGTATCTGGTCGACCTGAAAGCGACCGGTGTCACCGCCGAAACCGTCACCACGATCGACCCCACGCGATCCCACGCGAAAATCACCTTCGCGAATGCCGCGGCCGATCCGCTGCCAGGCAGCCAGGGGCCGGACAGCGTGCGGAAGCTGCTGGACTACGCCGCCGTGCCGATGGCGTTCGAGCAGGTGGGCGGTGCCGAAGCCGCGATGGACATGGCCAACGCCTATGCCAAGGAGCGTTATGCGTTCGGCCGCCCGATCGGTTCGTTCCAGGGCATCAAGCACAAGATCGCGGAGATGTATATCCAAGTACAGATGGCGCGATCCAACGCCTATTACGGCGCCTGGGCGGTGCACACCGAAGCCGCCGAACTGCCGATCGCTGCCTCCGTCGCGCGGATATCCGCCACCGAAGCCGGCTGGTTCGTGACCAAGGAAAACATCCAGACGCATGGCGGCATGGGGTTCACCTGGCAGATGGACTGTCATCTGTATTACCGGCGCGCCAAGTTGCTGGGGCTTTCCCTGGGCGGCGCGCGCGAGTGGAAACTGCGCCTTGTCGCGGAATTGCGCACCCGCAACACCGACCTGCAAGCGGCCTGAGGCGACGCTGGCCTGCAAGTGCGACAGCCCGCCAGCAAAGTCGCCGTCAAGACATAAGCCCTGAGAGGGAGATACGACCATGGACTTCGAAGACACCCAGGAAGAAGCCGCGTTCCGCGCCAAGGCCCGCGCATTTCTTGACGCCAACGCCGAAAAGCGGAAACCCGGCGCCGTGGAAGGCTATCGCCGCGGCCAGGATGCTCCGGGCGCGATGGAAAAGGCGAAGGACTTCCAGCGCCGCAAGTTTGCCGCCGGGTTCGTCGGCATTCCCTGGCCCACGGAATGGGGCGGCCAGGGCGGCACCCAGATCCAGAACGTCATCTACAACCAGGAAGAGGCAAAATACGATGTCCTGTCTGGCATTTTCGGCATCGGCATCAACCTGGCGCAGCCGACGATCTGCACCTGGGGCACCGCCGAACAGCGCGAACGCTTCGTCCAGAAGGCGATGCGGGCCGAGGAAGTCTGGTGCCAGTTGTTCTCCGAACCCGGCGGCGGGTCCGACCTGGCGGCATTGCGCACGCGCGCCGAAAAGGACGGTGACGACTGGGTGGTGAACGGGCAGAAGATCTGGAACTCCGGCGCGCATTACAGCGATTTCGGCATTCTGGTCGCGCGCACCGATCCGAACGTGGCGAAACATGCCGGGTTATCGTTCTTCATCCTGGACATGAAGGCGCCCGGCATCGAAATCCGTCCGATCAAGCAGGTGTCCGGGTCGTCTCACTTCAACGAAGTATTCTTCACCAATGTCCGCATCCCCGATACCCGGCGCGTCGGGCCGGTGGGCGCCGGCTGGAAGGTCGCGCTGACCACCTTGATGAACGAACGCCACGGCATGCGCGATGCTCCCGGCCCGGACGTGCAGGAGTTGTTCCGACTGGCCGAAGCGGTTGAGTTGGAAGACGGCATGGCCATCGACAACGTCGCCGTGCAGGAGAAGCTGGCAGAATTCTATGTCCGCTCCCAGGGGCTGAAGTTTACGAAATTCCGCGGCATGACGGCGTTGTCGCGCGGCCAGACGCCGGGGCCGGAATCGTCGATCATCAAGGTGGTGGCGGCGAACAAGTTGCAAGACATCCTGTCATACGGCCTGGATATGATCGGCATGGCCGGTCCGACGATGGGCGAGGAGATGCCTGTTGCCGGCATTTTCGAGGAAGCGTTGCTCTACAGCCCGGCCCTGCGACTGGCCGGCGGGACGGACGAAATCATGAAGAACATCATCGCCGAACGGGTGCTGGGCCTGCCTCAGGATGCCCGCGTGGACAAAGGCGTGGCGTGGCGCGACGTGCCCACCGGACCGCGCGCGGGAGGGAGCTAGGCGCATGTCCCAGCATCCGCTGCAAAGTTTTTTCTGGCCCGAATCGATCGCGGTTCTGGGCGCCTCGCCCGACACGCACCGCATCCGGGGCCGCCTGCTGCACCAGTTGCGGGAGAACGGGTTTCCCGGCCGCATCCTGCCGATCAATCCTTCGTACCAGGAAATCGACGGGCTCGCCTGTTTCCCGTCCATCGGCGCGGTCGGCGGGCCGGTCGATCTGGCGCTGGTGGCGATCCCCGCCGCCGGTGTCGCCGCGGCGGTGGAGGAATGCGCCAAGGCCGGCGTGAAAAACACCCTGATCATCTCATCGGGATTCGCCGAGGAAGGTGGATCGGCCGGGGATATGCAGCAGGACCTGATCGACGTCACCAAGAAATACGGCATCCGCGCCTGCGGTCCCAACTGCGAGGGCTATTACAACGCATTGGGTCGTGTCGCCACCACGTTCAGCCCCACCGTCGAAACGAAAGACGACGGGTCGGCGGTGCTGGTGTCCGACAAGCGTATCGGCGTCATCGCCCAATCCGGCGGCATCGGCTTCGCGCTGTTCAACCGTGGCAAGGCGGCGGGTCTCGGGTTTTCCTATGTGATCTCGACCGGCAACGAGGCCGATCTGAACATGGGGGATTTCCTGGATTACATGGTGGAGGACGAACATACCTCCGCCGTGATGCTGTTCTGTGAGGCAGTGCGCAACGGGCCTCGTTTCGTGGCCGCGCTGGAGAAGGCGCATCGGCTTCGCAAACCGGTGATCGCGATCAAGGTCGGGCGCACCGATGCCGGCACGCGGGCGGCGGCTTCCCATACCGCGTCGCTGTCGGGTTCCTACGCCGCCTATCACGCGGTGTTCGAACGTTACGGGGTGATCGAGGCGGAAGACGCCGATGAGGCCGTCGCCATTGCCGGTGTGATGCTGACCTGCCCGTTACCCGCGGGCCGGCGCGCGGGGATCGTAACGCCGTCCGGTGGCGGTGGCGCCTGGATGGCGGACACGCTGTCGATGCATGGACTGACCGTGCCGGGACTGTCCGCCGGTTTGCAGGCCGATCTGCGGGCGGTGATGCCGTCTTATGGGGCGTCGGGGAACCCGGTGGATGTCACGGCGCAAGGGGCGAACACGCGCCCGGCGATGATGACGGCGTTGGAGACCCTGGCTCGGTCCGATGAGATCGACATGGTGGTGCTGATCAGTTCGCTGACCAGTGAGACCCGGGTTTCCCTGGACTCCGATCGCATTCGCGCGGTGGCGGAAACCTGCGGCAAGCCGGTGACTGTCTGGACATACACGGTGCCATCCGTGTTCGGGCGCGACCAGGCGGCGAAGTGTGGGTTGTTCCTGCATTCCGATCTGCGGAATGTTGGGGTGGCGATGGGGAAGCTGGCTCGTTACGCCGAGGGGCTGGATCGGGCGTTACCGGAACGATTCGAACCGGTGTCGGGCGCGCTGTATCCGGGCCTGCCTGCCGTGGTGCCGGAATATTTGGCCAAACAGGTGCTAGCGGCGTGGCTGCCGGAGGGTCGGGAACGGTTGGCCGGGTCTGCCGACGAGGCCGCCGATGCCGCTTCCGTGGTTGGCTTCCCGGTGGCGCTGAAAGTGCAGTCCGCCGACCTGCCGCACAAGACAGAGGCCGGGGGCGTGCGTCTGGGCCTGTCCGACGCCGCGTCCGTACGTGCCGCCTATACGGCGATGCTGGCGGATGTGGCACGCCATGCTCCGGGCGCAAATATCGATGGCGTGCTGGTGCAGAAAATGGCCCCGAAAGGCCATGAACTGGTGATCGGCATGGTCAACGATCCGACCTTCGGGCCGATCATGATGGTGGGCTATGGCGGGGTCACGGTCGAGTTGTTCGGGGACGTGGCGCATAGCCCGGCGCCGGTCAGCGAGGACGAGGCCATGCGGATGATCCTGTCGCTGAAATCGGCTCGGTTGTTGACCGGGTTCCGGGGGGCCGCGGCGATCGATCTCTTGCCCATCGCAAAGCTGGTGGCGGGATTGTCTCGGGCGGCGCTGACGTTGAAGGATCAGGTGTCGGAGTTTGAGTTGAACCCGGTCATTCTGCACGCGGATGGGTCTGGGCTGACGGTGGCGGATGCTTTGTTGATGATGAAGGGGTAGGGATCACCGCACCGAAACGACTGGGCGCTGGCGAGGCTTCAAATGCCCTGCCTGCGCCGCCGTGGGCAGCCGAGCAAGGTGCAGTAAGTCGATACCGCTGATTGGATGCCGAGTTTATCTGCCACAATACCACCTGACAGGGCTGGAAGTGCACAAAATGGCGAATGGGTTTAGGAAGGCGCTACCCATTGAAGACCCGGCGCGTCTCGGTCGGTTCTTGTGCCGTGTCATGGAACAAGGGTGGACCGACAAGGAGGCACGTCTTCGAGGGTTGCAATTGGTCGCCGACGAATCCGTCCTTCTGATACGAGCGGAGGTTGATTACTACTACAAGACCCGCAAGCGGGCGATGCATCTGTCGGGATGGTTCCGTCTGTTCGGATTTATATTCGGTGGTCTGGGCGTTCTGGCACCGACACTGGCAACCGTATTTCCGGAACAGAAATGGCTTCTGTCCGTCGGATATACATTTCTGGTGGGAGCAACCGTTACGTTCGGCGGTAACGAGTTATTCGGCGGAACCAGCCGCCATATTCGCTACGTCATCGCGCAATACGCACTTGAAGAGCTGCTGGCCCAGTTCGTTCTCCGGTGGTCACGCTTCATGGCTGGCCGTGAATCCGCGTCCTTGGACGACGCGGCGCTGAAGGATGGGTTTGATCTGATCGAAGCACTTGTCCATGACGCCCACGAACTCATTCGGAACGAGACGTCAGAATGGGCAACGCGCACGACTGAGGCCTTGAACGCCTATGTCGCCGGAATCAAAGAAGCCGGCAAACGGTCGGGTACGACCGATAGACCGAAGCAGCCATAGACCGGCAGCATTTGTGTCGGGACCATACAGGCCCCAGATCGGCAGCCGTTACCTAGATTGCGACACAGCGCCCCCCCTACCCTTTCGAAGCCTTGATCGCTTCCTCCAGATCCTCCAACTCCTCACACCCGTTCGGGCACAACCGACGCAGACGCGCCAGATTCGCCTCCGCGGCCGCGCGGTTGCCGGTTTGCAGGAACAGTTCCCCTTGATACTCCAGCGCGCCCTTGTGGTTCGGGTCCATCGCCAGCGCCCGTTGATAGTAGGACGCCGCCCCCGCCAGATCGCCGCTCTTGCGCAGGCTGAACCCCAGCAGGTTGAAGATATCCGCGTTCACCACGCCCGAATCGACATAACCGTTCAGAGTGCGGATCGCGCCCTTGTAGTCCTTCGCCTTAATCTTCGCCTTCACGGCCTCGATCTCGTGGCTGCCGACGCTTTCGAGATTGAACGCGGCCTGCCCCGGCCCCGCGACCATGACACCGACCGCCAAGGCTGCCACCAAAACAATAAAACGCATGAAAGTCCTCCATCACGGACAGGCAGTTTCGAACACCATCTCACTCTACCACGGTATGCCACCGCGTAGGCAGACCAAAGCCGCACCGGAACGGCCAGGCACCACCAGACTGCCCGCTTGCGGTCCGGCTCGACACGGGGGACGATCCAGACACGATGTTTCCAGGTCACGTCCATGCCCGTACTCCGCCCACCACGCCCATGAATCTTTTGCTACTCGGCAAGACCGGCGGCATTACGCGCTGGACCGAGGATGTCGCCCAGGATCTGCGCCTGTCCGGGCACACGGTGACCGTGCTGCCCACCCGCAACCCTTGGCTCCACAAATCCCTGGAACGGTTCCTGCTGTCGCCCTCGATCGGGTCGCCCTTGGCCGAACGCATGGTGCGGCAAATGCGGCGGCTGAGGCCCGATATGGTGCTGGCCGTCGGCGCGTTGGACCAGTTTCCGTGGGTGCTGTTCCAGCATCTGTCGGCGGCGAAACAACGCCCGCCGCTGGTCGCATGGATCGGCGACATCTTTGCCGAACATCACGCGCCGCTCGCCAATCTGTTCGATATCGTGGCCTATACCGATACCGGACTGCTCGACCTGCACAACCGCTTCGGGTTCAAGTCCCAGGGCGTCTATGTGCCGCTGGGTGCCACCCGAGGCACGGGCGCCGTCGCACGCGCCACCTCCCGTGCCCCGGAACTGGCGTTTGTCGCCGCGCCCGCCACCAACCGGCGCGAACTGCTGGCCGAGATTACCGACCCGGTGGCCATTTTCGGCCCCGGCTGGCAGGACGCCAACGAACTGACGCACCACAAACGTCATCCCGTCCGCATAGACGAGCAGGAACTGGCCGAAATCTACGCGCGCCATATCGGGGTCCTGAACATCCGCAACGGCGGCCTGGTCATCAACGGCTTGAACCAACGCCATTTCGCCCCATACATCCAAGGCACGCCCGTGGTCACGGACGCGCAGCCCGACATTCCGCATTGCTTCGATCCGGGGGACGACATCCTGGTCTACCAAGACGCCGCCGAACTCCGCGCCATCCAGGCTCGCCTACGCCAGGATCCGGCCTGGGCCGCCCTGATCGGCGTGGCGGGCCAGCGGCGCGTGCTCGCACAGCACACCTATGCCCATCGCCTGGATACCATCGCGGCGTTCGCCGGGGTAAACACCACCAAACCGCACCGATAGAGGACCGATTCCATGTTCGAACTGCCCGAAGAACACCGCATGCTGCAGGACCTGGTGGCGAAATTCGTCGACCGCGACCTGATCCCGCTGGAAAAAGCGGTGCTGGCACGCGAAATGTCCGGGCAGAAATCCGGCCTGACGGCGGAGGAGGAAACGAAA
>CAMATI010000212.1 GCA_945861095.1 Asaia bogorensis
CGCACCCACGAAGCCGTCACGGCATTCATCCGGCCGGATCCGGCACTCCCGCCGGTCATCTTCCTTGTCCCTGAGCAATACCGGCCGAGGGTCAGGACACGAGCTTAAATTACGAACCCGGGTGTATCAAAGTCGTTGACACGTTCCGCACTGTTATTCCGTCAGTTTCCGACGGAATTCTTGTCAACTCCGATGTTCTTGACGCGAATGACCAAGCCGCGGAACCCAGTTGAAGATAGGGCACCACGAGGCGAATGAACTCGTCAACTACAAACGGAGCCCTCCATAGATACCCCCGATATTCTTGCACCACAAATTGGCGCCGTGTCAGGAACTCCCCGATATAACAGGGGCTTTATCGTGCGGGAGGGGGCGAAGTGCGGAAGTTGGGCTTGACCGCCGGCTTAGTACACCGATTCGTAAATACGGTGACGTATTTTAGGGGTCTTTGTTACGGTTATGCATCACCGTGGGATCGTAGTTTCATCAGAAGCACATGGAGATCGCGGCGTGTGAAAGCCCATTTGAAAGGTTTCGCCGCTCGTTGATATCGGTGCTGGAAAGCCATCAACGCCAGTTCCAGGGCTTCCATATCCTGGAAATCCACTGGTGTCAGCAGCTTACGTTGAACAATGGAGAAGTACACCTCGATTTGATTGAGCCAACTGGCGTGGATCGGCGTATGGACCAGGATGACGTTGGGCCACCTGGCCTTGAGGCGGACTGAGGCCCGTGCGCCGCGATGGGACGAGCCATCGTCGGCAATGAAATACACGCGATGCGCGGAACGATAGGGTTCCGCGGCCATCACCTGCGCGACAAGACGCTCAAACGGAGCGATGCCTGACTTGCGCTCGCAACGCCCGAACAACCGGGCCCGGTGTACGTCCAAGGCGGCCAGATATACCAGCGCACCAGCCCGCGCATATTCGTGTTCAACGCGGATCGAACGGCCGGGGGCGGGAGGCAACGAGTGGTGTTTGCGCCGTCTGGCCTGGATGCTGGTCTTCTCGTCGATACTGAGAACGTAATCCGTAAGCATCCGGGCAGGACCGCGGTCATTGTTCAGGCGGCCAGTTCGTCTGGCGGCTTTTCCCGAACCAGCTTCCAGTTCCATGGCAGCAGCTCATGCAACCGCGAAGCCGGATGGTCAGCGATCCGGGCAAGGACATCGGCCAGCCAGGCCCGTGGATCGACATCATTGAGCTTGGCGGTGACGATCAGCGAATACATCGACGCAGCCCTTTCGCCGCCCCGGTCACTGCCGGCGAACAGCCATGAGCGTCGGCCCAGGGCCACGCCGCGCAGGGCGCGCTCCGCGGCATTGTTGGTCAGGCAGATCCGCCCATCGGTCAGGAACCGGGTGAACGACCCCCATCGCTTCAGCATGTAGTCCATCGCCTTGGCGACCTCGGCGTGCCGCGACAGCCTGGCCCGCTCCCGTCGCATCCAGGTTTCCAGATCGCTGACCAGCGGTGCTACCTGGTCCTTGCGCACCGCCAGGCGCTGTTCCGCCGGCAAACCGTTGATCTCCCGTTCGACATCGAAGATGGCATCGATCCGCCGCACCGCCTCAAGTGCGAGTGGTGCCTTCGCGATTTCCGCCAGGGAGAAGAACTTGCGCCGGCTGTGCGCCCAGCATCCCGCCTCGGTGATCGGACCGGGCAAGCGGCGCGGGGCGTAGAGTTCATTGAACCCGGCATAGGCATCGGCCTGCAGGATGCCGGCGTAACAGGCCAGGTGCTGGCGAGGATGCGCGCCGCCTCGATCCGCCGAGTAGTGGAAGATCGCCGCCGGTGAGGCTTCGCCGGCGAACGGGCGATCGTCGCGCACATAGGTCCACAGCCGGCCGGTGACCGTCTTGCCGCGGGCCAGCACCGGCACCGTCGTGTCATCGCCGTGGATGCGTCCGCCCGCCATCACATGCGCCCGGATCAGGGTGACCAGCGGGGCCAGCGTCGCACTGCAGGCGCCGACCCAGTCGGCCAGGGTCGAGACGTCAAGCTCGATGCCCTCGCGGGCAAAGGTCTCGCTCTGCCGGTTCAGTGGCAGATGCTGGCCGAACTTCGCCTCCATGATCGTCGCCAGAAGGTTCGGTCCAGCCCGACCGCGCGCGATCGGATGGAAGGGCGCAGGCGGCTGGGTGATCGTCTCGCAGGAACGGCAGGAGAATTTCTCCCGCACCGTCTGGATGACTTTCCAACGGCGGGGGATGACCTCCAAAGTTTCCGTGATCGTCTCACCCAATTTGGCCAGCCTGCCGCCGCAGCACGGGCAGGCGCTGGGACCCGGCAGCACCACGCGTTCGCGCGGCAGGTGTTCGGGTAGCGGCCCCCGCACCGGCTTGCGGCGGGTGAAGGGACGCACCGGTGCGTTGGGTTCGGGCTTGCCAGTCTCCGCCTCGCTGGCCGCGGCCTCGGCTTCCTCGAGTGCCAGTTCCAACTGGTCCAGCAGCTTGCGGCCCCGTTCCGAGGAGGCACCGAACCGGTCATGCCGAAGCTTGGCGATCATCAGCTTCAGATGCGCGATCATCGCTTCCGCGCCCGAGGCGCGCGCTTCGGCCTCACGTCGAGCCAGCTGCTCCGCCGCGAGGGCCGTGCGGAGGGCGTTGATGTCGTCGGGGAGGGAATCGTGTGTGGCTGTCACGCACGGGATCGAATCATGATTGCCCTTCCAGGGGAATCATAAAATGGCATACAGCAACGATTTTCTTGCGTGCTTACCCTGCCGCTTGCGGGCGCCAGGTTCGTTGCGGATTACGCCAGTCGATGCCTTCCAGCATGTAGCCGAGTTGGGCCTGGGTGATCGGGACAACGCCGTCCGAGGGTGTCGGCCAGATGAACCGTCCCTTCTCGAGCCGCTTCGCGTAGAGTGACATGCCCAGCCCGTCGTGCCACAGGATTTTCAAAAGATCGCCACGGCGGCCACGAAACACGTAGACGTCACCGGCATGGGGGTCACGTTGCAGGGCCTGTTGCACCTGCAACGACAGCCCGTTCATGCCGCGGCGCATGTCGGTCCGGCCCGTCGCCAGCCAGACCTTCACGCCGGATGGTGGCGCAATCATACGCGCAGGGCCGTCAGCACACGACGCAGCATGGCCAGGCTGACATCCTGGCCAATCCGGACGGTGGTCCCGTTCGGCAGCGTCACCTCGATCCGGCAATCAGGATCATGCCGTTTCGCCGAAGCCCGGGCCGGATCACTGACTGCAGGCGGGGCGAGCATGGATTCGCCCATCACACGTACCGGCAAGAACGCTGGCGTCGGATATGGACCCAGTGCGCCACGTCGCGCCTGACGGCGCCAGTTCCACAGCAGACCCCGGCTGACATCGTGGCGCTTGGCAACTTCGGCGAAGCAGGCACCAGGCACTTCCGTCTCCGCGACAATCCGCAGCTTCTCTTCCGGTCGCCAACGACGGCGACGCTCGATACCGGTGATGATCTCCATGCCGACCAACGCCCCCTGATCTTTGCGGCACTCTTACGTGCGCCGTTAGAATCAGGGGCCCTCCGTCAGGGGCGCAAGGCGGTCGCCGCCGGATGGATACCGTAATCCCGTGGTCCCAGCGGTTTTCCGCGCCAGCGACGCTGGTAGAGATCAAGGACAACGCCGGCCTTGCGGGCAAATTGCGGATCGCGGGGGAATATCCACGTGCGATGGCGCCAGGGGCGCAACGCGTCCTGACTGAGCCAACGCCAGAGCGTGGTACCGCTGATCGTCGCGACAATGCCACTTGCGATTGCCTTCTGGCGGATCTCCGAGACGGACCACCGTGCCAGCGGCAGGCCACGACGCGACGGCATCTCACACGCCAGCGCCTTGATCGCCGCGACGATACTGGGGGGAAAAGCGGGCAGGACGCCTGCTTCTCGGAAGTTCATCGAGCCCGGATAGCCGCTGACCATAAAAGCGCCGCCGCCACTTGCTTACAATCTGACGCGGTGTGCCAAGCAGCCCGGCGATCCTGTCATTGCTCACGCCGTCGCTTGCCAGCAAGATGATTTTCGCGCGCACGACATCGCGATGGGGCAACGTATACAGTCGTGAACGAGCCACCAATTCAGCTCGTTCGTCCCTGGTGAGTTAGATCACGAACGGGCTTTTCCTCGGCATGGCGCGTCCTCTCGGTAGAGGACGACCTTGCCATGCCGCTGCGAGTCGCGCCTATAATACGTCACCGTATTTATGAAACAGAGTACTTAGTCCGTCTGGATTATCCCTTGATACCCCCCATTGTCAGCCCGGCCACCATGTACCGCCGCAAAGCGTAGTAGACCGCGATCGGAGGGAGGGAAAACACTAGCGCAACTGCCATGAGGTAGCTCCATGGAGCCTCGTCGCTGTCGAAGAATTGGTTGATTCCGGCCGCCACCGTCATGTTGCGGGGCGAGGAGAGCAACACGTACTGGTATAGATATTCGTTCCACGCCAGCAATAGAGCATAGGTCGCCACTGCCGCCAACGCCGGCCCCATCAGCGGCAGATAGACGCGGAAGAATATCTGCGTCGGGGTCGCGCCATCCACCCGCGCCGCGTCGTCCAGTTCCAACGGGATCAGCTTTCCATACTGATGCAGGATCAGCACCGCGTAGGGAATGGCGAATGTCACCTGCGCGGCGACGACGCCGGTCAGAGTATCCGCCAGGCCATAGATGTTCATCAGCCGGTGGAATGGAATGACGAGGAAGGACGCCGGCACGGCGTAGGTGACCAGCGAGACATTGCCGATCAGCCAACCGCGGCGCAGGCCCATGCGGCCGATGGCGAACGCAGCCAACGCACCAACCGCCACGGTCAGCGTCATCGTCGAGAGGCCCATGATGAAGCTGTTGAAGAACTGCGGCCAAAAATCTTCGAGATACCAATCATTGCCGGCCAACAGCACCTCGAAGGCTTCCAATGAGGGATGGGTCGGGAAGACGGTTCCCGAAAACTGATCGCCGTCTTCACTGAGAGCGATGAGCACCATGTTGTAGACTGGCAGCAGGGTCCAAAATGTCAGCACGAAACCCAACAGTGCGAGCAGTATCTTCACCGGCCAGCGTCGCCGCGGCGCGGGCGCCCGAAGGCGCGCGGCAAGGCCGTCGATCAGGGCGAGGCTCACAGCTGCACCTCGGTCGTCTGCAGGCGTCGGATGAGCAGAATGGTCAGCGGGATGGTCACCGGCAGCACGACAAGCCCGGCGGCCAGGCCAAGTTCCACATACCCATAATCGAATATCATCCGGAACGTGAACGTGGCCAGCACCTCAGTCTCCAGCGCCGGCGCGCCTGAGGAAACAAAATACGCCGTCACGAAATCCGCCACCGCCCATAGGGTGGCAAGCAGGGTGCAGACGAGATAGAGATTGGCGAGCAACGGGAACGTCACAAAGGTGAAACGGCTGATCCCGCTCGCACCATCCACCGCGGCGGCGTCGTAGATGTCCTGCGGAATGGCTAGTCGTCCGGCCAGGAATACCAGGGTCCAGAATGGCATCCATTTCCAGATATAGGCCAGCACATTGAGAGCCATCGCCAACTCATAGGAATTGAACCAGATCGGCCCCTCCACACCGAAGATCATTTCCAGCGCGCTGTTCAGGAACCCGCCGTAGCCGATGAACATCCAGTGCATCGACAGGAAGGCGGGTAAGGCAGGCAGAGCCCAGGGCAGCATGAACAGCACCAGCAGGGCCTTGATCCATCGCCCCGGTAGAATGAAGAAGCCCGAGAGCAGGAAGGCCAGGAAGAGCATCACGTTCACGCCCACGCCGGCGAGCATGAAGGTGTTGAACACGGTGGTCCAGAACAACGGATTGTCAAACAGGTCCCAATAACCGTCCGCCTGGCTACCCAGCCAAAAGCCGAAACAGATCGGGTAGATGACAAAGGCCAGAAGCACCGCAACATAGGGAACGAGGAAGGCAACGGCCCAGGAGACGTCAGCCCCGCGTGGACCGCCAAGGTTCCACGGTGGCAGCCACGCCGGGACCGCCACGCGTCCTACCCGCATCATCCCTAGCGTCTGTTGGGCTTCGCTCATCGCGCTTATCCCTCGCGGTGCCGCGCGTTCACCCTTTCACGCCCCCCATGGTCATCCCCGAGGCCATGAAGCGGCGCGACGCATAGTAGATGACGATCGGCGGCAGCGCATACACTATGGCAGTCGCCATCATGTAGTTCCAAGGCGCCTCATCGCTGTTAAGGAACTGCGCCAGAGCAACCGAGACGGTCATGGTTTCTTTCGATGAGAGCAGCAGGAACTGATAAAGATACTCGTTCCACGCCAGCAGCAACGAATATGTCCCCACCGCCACCAGCGCGGGCGCCATCAGCGGTAGGTAGATTCGGACATAGATCTGCAGCGGCGTCGCCCCATCGATCCGCGCCGACTCGTCCAACTCCATTGGGATCGACTTGCCGTAGTTCTGGAAGATGAAGATCGAATAGGGTGTGGCGAAGGTCACCATGGCGAAGATGACGGCCCATGGGTTGTTGCTGAGCCCATAGATGTTCATGATCCGGTAGAACGGGATCGCCAGGAAGGAGGCCGGGATCATATAGGTCATCAGCGCCGCGTTCGATAGCACCCATCCATTGCGCAGCTTCAGCCGCCCAATGGTGAAGCTGGTCATGGTCCCGATCAGCAAGGTCATCAGCATCGTCGTGATGCCAATGAAGAAGCTGTTGCCGAACTGGTGCCAAAATCGTTCCAGGTACCAGAAACTCTGATTCCACACCACGACAAAGGCGTGCACGGACGGCTTGGTGGGATAGATCTGGCCACTGAACACGGAGCTGTGTTCGCTGAAGGCGATCAGCGCCATGTTGTAGATTGGGATCAGCGACCAGATCGCCAGCCAGAGACCGAGTACGATGCACCCGGTTTCGATGAAGAACTGCACCAACCGATGGTGGTTCCTGCCGGTTACATACGATGCGACGAGCTGTCTCATAGCTGCATCTCCTGCTTGCGCAACAAGTGCATCAGCAGCAACACGAGTGGAAGCAGCAGCGGCAGGGTGGTCAGCACCGCGGCCACGCCCAGCGGCGGATCGCCCAGGACAAAAGCGTAGCGGATGCCCAGTGTCGCCATGACTTCCGTCGACATCGCGGGCCCACCGCCGGTGACGAAGAAGACCGAGTTGAAATCGCCCAGCGCGAAGACGGTGGCGAGCAGTGTGGAAACCAGATAAAGCTGCGCCATCAGCGGCATGGTGATGTGGCGAAACATCCGCAGGCGACCGGCGCCATCCACGGCCGCGGCCTCATACAGATCCGTCGGGATCGCCATCCGCCCGGCGAGAAAAATCACTGTCCAAAACGGCGTGTTCTTCCAGTTGTAGGCGGATATGTTGGAAAGCACCCCTGGCCAGCGGTCGGTCAGGTAGTGCGGTCCCTCGACGCCGAACAACTGGAACAACAGCGCGTTCAGGAAACCCCATTCCCCCATCAGCAACCAATGGATGGAAAGAAAAGCGGGCAGCGCCGGCATCGCCCAGGGCAGGATGAAAATCACCAGGAGGTACTTCGTCCACCAGCTTTTTCGGTAAAAGAAGCCGGAAAGCAGGAAGGCGATGATCATCTTCAGGTTCACACCGATCACCACATAGATCAGTGTGTTGGCGACCGTGGTCATGAAGGTCGGGTCGTCCCACAATTCCACGTACAGCGCGGGACTGCTACCGAGCCAGAAACCGTACAGGATCGGATAGACGACGAAGGCGAAGAACACCGCAGTATACGGCACCGCGAAGGCAAGAGCCCAATAGAAGTCGGCGCCCTGCACACCGCCACCCCAGGCGCGCCGCCTCCGCGGCATTACCCCCACGGCCTGATCGACCGTGAGGGTTTGCTGCGTGATGCTCATGCGCGTTCAGCCTGTGAAGGTGAACTTGTTGAAGATCGTCTCCGCGCGTTTGAATGCTCGATCGACCGCCTGTGCGGGGGTCATATTGTTCTTGATCACGTCTGCGTGGCACTTGCCCCACAGTTGTTCTGCGTTCACCTGGCCGATCGCTGGATTGTAGCCGATATAATTCGGGATCGTCGGTCCGAGCACGGTAGTTTGCACATAGATCGAGCGGTGTGGATCGAGCTTCGGATCCGTCCACCACGGATCATTCTTCACCACGTCCGGAATTGCAGGGCACCAGCGGCCCAGGCCGCCCTTCAGGTTCGCGTTCATCACCTCGGGGCGCATGAAGTATTTCATGAAGTCCTTGGCTACCACGGTGTTCTTGCCCAGTTTTGGGCAGAATCCGCCGCCCGCGCCCACCTGGGCCGGCATCGGCGTGCCGTCGACCGCGTTCGGCATGTTTAGGATGCGCATATTGTTATTGTAGTCGTCTGGCCGCTTGGTGATCACCGCCAGTTCCGGCGACAGCGTGCCGTCGAAATTCATCACGAACAGTTTTTCGTGATAGGCGTTGTTGTCGTCGGCATCGTTCCAGCTCAGCGCCTCCAGCGGCACGAAGCCTTCCTTGTAGGCCCGTGTCATCTGTTCCACGGCACGGATCGCCGCTTCCTTCACCGCGGGGTTGCCGGTCTGCAGCTTGCCTTCTTTGGTGACGATGTCCTTGCCGCCGTAAGCGATTAGGAAGTGATAAAACAGGTTGTTGCCATCATTCGGCCCAACCGTGGTAAGCTGCAGGCCCAACGCATAAACCTTACGCCCGCCCAGTGCGCGCAGCGGCTCCTGCACTTTCTTGAACCATTCCCAACGCTGGTCCCAGCGGTTGGGCACATCCGCCAGGTTGAGCCCAGCCTTGACCACCAGTTCGGCCCAGACATGGAATGGCGCGCTGGCCTGCTTCACCGGCGCCAGGTAGTAGGACCGCTTCTTGAGCTTGTTGTTGTAGAAGCTGGCCGAAAGCAGCGCGGTTTCGGAGAGTTTGGATTTCTGCGTCTCCACCACGTCGGTCATATCCGCCAGACGGTCGTTGAAGGCGTTTACTGGCAAAATCACCGTCGGCGCATCGGAGAAAATCAGGTCCGGCACGTCGCCGCTGGTTAAGGCGGAGATAGACTTCTGGTACAGCGCCATGAACGGCATGATGCTGAAGTCGATCTTGTTGCCGCTCTCCTTCTCGTAGTTGGCGACCGTTTCCTTGAACGCCGCGTCCTCGGGCTGCACGAAGCCCTGGCCGACCCAGATTGTGGCGGTCTTTGCCTGAGCGTTGGCAATATATGGCCGGCCCAAAACTCCCGCCGCTGCAAGGCCTGCGGTTCCAGCCAATATCTTCCTACGGCTTGTGAGGCTCATGTCCGCTTGTCTCCCTGCTCGCCGGATGTTAGGCCGGTCTTGTTCGGGCGTACTTAGTCGGTCGCGAGGCGCTATGCAGGAAACAATACGATTACCCTCTCGAACGAGTCAACACGGAATCTCACTACTGTCCGATTGATGACGAACATATAGCGTTTTTCGCCTGGCTGGAGCGGCATTCGTTCCAGTTTCTGCTACCGCCAGCCTTTGCCTATCTGGATCCCGCCGATCCCGTGCAACTGACGCTGGCCAATGGCTACACGGTCCGTGGCCGGCTTGGGGCGGTGGAACTGGGGGCAAACTATGCATCCTCGACCACGCTGCTGGCCGAGAGTGACGGGCAGTACGTCTCGACAGCCGCCGGCGCGGTGTCGGCGGGCGTGCTGCCGCAGTCGATCGCCACCAGCGCCCCCAGCCAATTGTTCCTGCTGGATGTGCCGCTGTTGCGCCCGACCGACGGTATCGGGCTGCAGGGCATGCGGGTTTACTGGGCGGCTTCGTCCTATGTCGCGACCGGTTCGTGGCACGGCGCGCAGCTGCAGTCGTCGTACGACCTCACTGCCTGGGACGGGCTAGATGTCAGCGTGCATGCCGCCGCCTGGGGCTATCTCGAGGCCGCGCTGCCCGACGCCAACGACACATTCCACACGCTGTTCGACGCCAGCATCACGGTGAATGTCGCAGTCGGCGGCGAGACGCTTGAATCGGCCACCGAGACGCAACTGGCGACCGGCTTCGACGCCGCCGCCGTGTTCAAGGACAATGGCGAGATCGAGATCATCCAGTTCCTCACGGTCACCGATCTCGGCGGCAATCGCTATACGCTGACCGGCCTGAACCGCGGCGTCAGCGGCACCGACACCATGGCGGCCGGGCATGCCACCGGGGAACGCATCCTGTTCCTGTCCACGTTGACGGTAAATCCGCTGATCATCCCGTTGTTGCATCTGAACCGACAGGGCTACCCCGATGACCGGCTGGCGGTCTTCGACGGTCCGCGCTGCCTTGCCCGCTTCGATGACAGACGAGTTCTGATCAATGAACCAGTATCCGCCGCGTAAGCCGGTCCGCCCGGCTGTGCTGAGCCTGGCAAGGCGAGCGGGGGCCATCAAGGACGCTGCGCGCCGCCCGCGGCGGTGGCCTCGCGAAGGGGCGAGGCCATCCTTGACCGCCCCCGCTCGCCTTGCCTTTGAGTGTTCAGGCCGGGACGGGAAAACGGTGCTCCAGCCGAACCAGAAAACGGGGTTGGTGATGGAGACAGGGCGGACAACTCACGCGCTTCAAACGGCGGACATCTTTACGCGTCATCGACACCCGGGTCCGGCTGGCCTTGGCCGCCAACTGCCCGGACGCGGGGCTGTTCCAATCCTTGGTCACAACCGTCCTGATTCCCAGGCCACCCTGAATGCGAGGCGGCGTGCCCCTGACAACCCTTCGTCCTGCAACCCCTGACGCCTCCCAGATAGGGTCCGAAATTCGGTCAAGCCAGCCGGGGGAAGCTGTTGCCACTTACGTTGTGAATTCGCTATGTATTGCCTCCATGGTTGCCCGGTGAATAAGATGGGCTAGGCGCGCAAAACGCCAGGGAGGCAGACATGGGTACAGGAACGGTTAAGTGGTTCGACCCGGGGAAAGGTTATGGCTTCATTCAACCAGACGAGGGATCGAAGGATGTCTTCGTGCACGTCACAGCCGTTCATGCAGCCGGCATGCGCGGACTCAACGAGGGCCAAAAGATCCGGTTCGAGTTGGTGCAGGGGAAACAGGGGAAAAGTTCCGCCGAGAACCTCGAAGCTATCTGAGCGGCAAACCGTATCTGCCAGGGCAACATGATCAGTTCGAGGCTAAGAACCGATCCAACCGGTGAGATCATCAGTCCCAATTATCGACAAGGGGGAGATGGCCCTCGATCCCACGGCGCATCCATTGAGGCGCTGTGGGATCCGGTTCGGCACCAATCAGCGACTGCTGACTCTGCTACCACCTCAGCTCTTTTGATCACATCGCCCTCCGTGCCAATGATGATGAGACATCTACCCCCCGGGAGTTTAGACCCTGAGGTGCTGAAGGATCGTCTTTCTCATGCCCATGCT
>CAMATI010000213.1 GCA_945861095.1 Asaia bogorensis
CACCGCTTTTTGTATCAGGCTGGGTTACGTGACTCGAGGTATGACCCGGTCAGTTGGGCCAGCTTCCCGTTGCAGGTGGCGGGGCGACTTGGCATCCAAACCTACTGCCTTGGAATCACAGGAGAAAAAATGAGGGGATGGCTGAGCCCTGCAAGAGGTTATTCTTTTTTGGTTCCGGTTCATCCGGCTTAGGGCGGTACAAGCGCCCCCTCAATACCCCGTCCTCGTCGCCGCCACCTGATAAGACTTCCGAGGAAACTCCTCCGTATAAGCCCGCAAAGCCTTCCCTGCCCTGGTCCCCATATCCCGATAAGGCGCCGCCTTAAGCCGCCCCACATCGATATCAATCCCATGCCCCGGCACGGTAGGAAGCTCCACAAAACTATCCTTCACCACCAAAGGCGCCACGGCGATCGCGTCACAAGCCGGTTTCAGATTGATAAAGCACTCCGCGAGCCAGAAATTCGGGATCACCGCGGAAAGCTGCACCGTCGCCGCCAACCCCACCAACGTCGAATTGTAATTATGCGGCGCCATCGCCACCGCATGAGGCTGCGCCATCGCGGCAATATCCAGCATCGTGGAAATGCCACCACAATTGCAGATATCCGGGTTAATGATATCCGCCGCTCGCGCTGCCAGGGCCTGGGCAAATCCCTCCTTCGAGTAGATCGCCTCCCCCGTCACGATCGGCACGCCGGGCATGGCTCGACGCACCTCGGCCACCAGTTCGATGTTGTCGCACAGGCACGGTTCCTCGTACCAGCCGATATCGAACTCGCGCAGACGCTGCCCGATCCGAATTGCGTGCATTGGCGCCAGGCGGCGGTGGCATTCGATCAGCAGGCCGAACTCCGGGCCGAGGGCCTCGCGCATCTGACGAACGTAGCGGACGACATGGTCCTCGTCCTCGCGATGGATGAAGCTGCGCCACGGGCCGGGGAACGGGTCCCATTTCAGCGCGGTGAAGCCGGCAGCCTTGACGGCCAGAGCGCGCTCGACGTTCTTCTCGATCGGGTCGGTGCCGCTGGACCAGCCATTGGCATAGACTTTCACTCGTTCGCGGGAGGGGCCGCCGAGCAGGTTGTAGAGAGGCTGGCCGGCGTTTTTGGCGACGATGTCCCACATCGCGATTTCGATGGCGCTCCACGCCGACAGCAGGTCCAGCGAGGCCCGCCGCATCGCGAAATCGTCGAATATCACCTGCGCGGTATGGCGGATGGAAAAGGCGGACCGCCCGATCATGTATTTGGCCATCGTGTCCAGCAGGGACTGGATGATCGGTTCCTTGCCGGGGGTCACATAGGCCTCGCCCCAGCCATGGATGCCGGATTCGGTCTCCACCCGGCAGAACAGCAGGTTCTTGGCAGTGCCAGGATCGAACAGAAATGTCTCGATGCGCGCGATCTTCACGTCCGTATCCTCCAGCCCTTGCTTGCGACCGAGTGTATGCGTCAGATCGCCACACGAGCAACCGGATGGAGGAAACCATGGCATTCGAACTGATCACCTATGAGGTGAAGGGCACCACCGCGATCGTCACCCTGAACCGGCCGGAGCGGCGCAATGCCCTGTCCGGCGCGTTGCTGCGCGAACTCAACGCGGCGCTGTTGGAAGCGGACGAATACAACCCCGTTCATTGCGTGGTGCTGAAGGGTGCCGGCCCGCATTTCTGCGCCGGGGCGGATCTGAACGAATACTCGTCCGGTCGCGGTCCGGAGTATCGCGGGCGGGTGGAAATCGACGACGACATCTGGCGGTTGGAACAGGGCCAGCGGCTGCGCATCCAGTTGTTCGACATGCACAAGCCGGTGATCGCGCAGGTACACGGGACCTGCATCGGGATCGGCACGGAACTGGCGTGGTTCTGCGACATGATCATCGTCGCCGACGACGCACGGATCGGCTTTCCGCCGGTGCGCGACCTGGGGACTCCGCCGGGGTCGATGTGGCTGTATCACTGTGGCCCGCAATGGGCGAAGCGGCTGCTGCTGACCGGCGACAGCCTGACCGGGAAGGATTGCGCGGAGATCGGGCTGGCGTTGAAATCGTACCCGATCGCGGAATTGGAAACCGAGGTGATGCGTCTGGCCGACCGCATGGGTCTGGTCGATCCGCATCTGCTGTCGGCAAACAAGCGGATGGTCAATCTGGGGCTGGAACTGATGGGCGCGCGCACCTTGCAGCGCATCGGGGCCGAGATCGACGCCCGCGGCCATCTTGCCCCCAAGGCCGTCGCATTTCGCCAGACGATGCGAGAGCATGGGGTCAAGCACGCGTTCCAGGCGCGGGACGCGGCGTTCGGCTCGGGCTACGCATCGGTGCGCGGGCGCGATCCGGACTGATCCCGGCCGTGGTGCCGATCGCCCTTGACGCGATCGGCACGCTCGGTCGCCATCGCGGCTTTGACCCGCCGCCCCTGCCCTTCCATGATCCCCCCGATCCATCGCAGTCCCAACCGCAGTCAGAGAGTCCCGTGAAAATTGCCACCTGGAACGTCAACTCGATCCGCCAGCGTGAAACCCATGTGCTGCGCTGGCTGGAACGCTGTCAGCCGGATGTCCTGGTGTTGCAGGAAATCAAGTGCGAGGCGGCCGCCTTCCCCGCCTTGACCTTCCAGGGCGCGGGCTACCAAGCGGAGATCGTCGGCCAGAAATCCTACAATGGCGTGACGGTGCTGGCGAGGGTGCCGTTCCGCGTCGTGCACCGCGCCTTGCCCGGCCTGCCGGACGACGACGGGCAGGCCCGCTATATCGAAATCGAGGCCGGCGGCGTCACCATCATCGGTATCTATCTGCCGAACGGCAACTCCCGCGGCGAGGAGGGGTTCGCCTACAAGCTGGCGTGGATGGATTTGCTGGCGGAACGGGCGCGGGCGCTGCTGGAGGCTGACGCGCCGTGCGTGATCCTCGGTGATTTCAACGTCGCCCCGACGGAGGAGGACTACGCGCCGGGCGCCCTATCCCCCACGGACGCGCTGGTGCGGCCGGAAAGCCGAGCGGCGTTGCGGAAGATGGTTTGGATGGGACTGACGGATGCGGTGCGGGCGCTGCATCCGCATGGGCCGATCTACACGTTCTGGGACTATCAGGCCGGTGCGTGGCAGCGGGACAGCGGGCTGCGGATCGACCATGCGCTGTTGTCTCCGACCCTGGCCGAACGGCTGGTTTCGGCGGAACCCGACCGGATGGAGCGGGATCAGCCGCAGCCGTCGGATCATGTTCCGGTGATGGTGGAACTGTCCTGATGGGCGGGGGGCGGTCCATCGGCCAACGCAACACCTGAATGCCCGCCGACCTTGCATTCGATACCACGCGTACGCCATGCCGACAGACGAAACGCCAAAACCAAATGGGAAAGAAACGTCCACATGACCCAGACCCAAGACCCTGACGCCAATGCCCGCGCCGCGCTGCGCATGATCGGCCCCGATCCCGCCAACTGGGTGCCGGATCGGCCGGGCATCGACCACAACGTCGCCATTATCGGCGGCGGGCAGACCGGGTCCGCGCTGACCTTCGCGCTGCGGCGGGCGGGGATCGGGAAAGTCACGATCCTGGAATCGGCACCGAACGAGGACCGCGCCGGCATCTGGCTGAACGCCGCGCGCATGCAGATGCTGCGCACGCCGAAAACCCTGCCGGGACCGGAACAGGGCATCCCGGCCTGGAGCTTCCAGGCGTGGTACGAGGCACGTCACGGCCAGGCGGCCTATGAGGCCATCGAGCGCATCGCCCGGACGGATTGGGCCGCCTATCTAAGCTGGTACAAAAGTTTCCTCGGCATCGCCCCGCGCTACAGCACGCAGGTGACGCGGATCGAGCCGGCGGGCGATCATTTCCGCCTGCATCTGCAAACCCCGAACGGCGCCGCGATCGAAACCGCGCGGAAGATCATTCTGGCCACAGGCTTTCGCGGCGGCGGCGACAAATCCGTCCCGGACGTGCTGACCGCCAACCTGCCCGCCGCCCGCTATGCGCATACCGAGGACACGATCGACTTCACCGCCCTGCGCGGCAAGACCGTCGGCGTGATCGGCGCCGCCGCTTCGGCGTTCGATGCCGCCGGCGTGGCGCTGGAACATGGCGCCGCCGCGGTTCACCTGTTCTGCCGGCGCGAAGCGGTGGCGGCAACGCCGGTCATCGGGGCTCGTTTCTTCCCCGGCGCCATCGACAATTTCCCAAGCCTGCCGGACGCGACACGCTGGCTGCATGCGGTCCGCTACTTCCGCGCCGGGTCCATGCCCACCACGGACGCGATCGAGCGGGCGGTGAAGTTCCCGAATTTCCACCTGCACCTCGCCGCGCCCTGGACCAACGCGCGGGAGAGCGACGGCCAGGTGGAGACGACGATCAACGCCACGACCTACAGGCTCGATTTCGTCATCGCCGGGACTGGTTACTCGGGCGACGTAGCGGCGCGCCCGGAATTGCACGATTTCGACGGCCAGATCATGCGCTGGCGCGACCGCTACGCGCCACCGGCGGACCTGCGGGATGCGGCGCTTGCCGCCTATCCCTATCTGGGCGTGGGGCACGAATTCATCGAGAAAACCCCCGGCACCGCGCCGCTGCTGCGCCACATCCATGTGCAGAACCCGTCCGGCTTCGTCAGCCTGGGACTGCCGATCGGCGATGTGCCGTGCATGAGGCGGGATATCCCGGTGCTGACCGGTCGGATCAGCGCCGATCTGTTCGAGGCCGACCTGGAGGCGCATAGCCGGCGCATGGTAGGCACCGTGCCAGCCGGTTTCTCGGCCGAAATCTACCGGTCCGCGGTCAGGTAGGGGTTCGCGGGGGGAAACCCCCGGGCCGCATGGTCAAAATCCCATCCGGCATGTGCGGTTGCCCCCGCATGCCGGTTCCCTTGTCGCCTGGGCCGACTCTATTTCTGGGACCGCTGCCCCGCCTCGGACAGGAACCACGTCTTCGGTGGCGCGGATTTCATGATTTCGGCGGCGTAAATTTTGCCGACCGCCTCTATGGAAACATTGTCGGTCGCCGCCCGCGCGGCACAAACCGCGCGCCGTTCGGCGTTCACCTGCGACACAAGCGGGCCGATTTCAGGCGGCGCCTGACCACGTTCGGCGGCGCAACCGTCGAACCGCTTTCCGACGGTCCGGGCCACGCGAGGCTGATCGGGCAGCCGCCCCTGCCCCATCGCCCCGCTGAACGGCATCGCCGCCAGCCGGGAAAATGCCCATCGAAACCAGGCAGGCGAGGCGCCGCCTGGACGGGGAACGAGTCAAGAATACGCCATGAAACGCCCTGGTGATCGCGGCGTTTTTCGTCTGTGGGTTGGCGGTCGGCGGCTCGATCTTCCTGATCCTGGCAATGGACCGGCCGCTGGACGGCGTCATGCTGATCCCCAGTTGGACCCTGCGGAATGTCCTGAAGCAGATGGATTGGCAGCGAGTCTTATCGGCGTCGGGGTGGTGCATCCACTTGATTGTGCCCGACGCGAAGAAGTCTTGCGCGCCAGAGCCTAAACCTGCCGCTCCACGATCAACTGCTTGATCGACCCGATCGCCTTCGCCGGGTTCAACCCCTTCGGGCAGGTGTCCGTGCAGTTCATGATCGTGTGGCAGCGATACAGCTTGAACGGGTCTTCCAGGGCATCCAACCGCTCCCCGGTGCGTTCGTCGCGGCTGTCGGCAATCCAGCGATAGGCCTGCAACAGCACCGCCGGCCCAAGATAGCGGTCGCCGTTCCACCAGTAGCTCGGGCAGGCCGTGGAGCAGCAGAAGCACAGAATGCATTCCCACAGCCCATCCAGCTTGGCGCGCTCTTCCTTGCTTTGCAGCCTTTCCCCATCCGGAGGCGCCGGGCTGTCGGCCTGCAACCAGGGCTCGATCGAGCGCAATTGCGCGTAGACCTGCGACAGATCGGGCACCAGGTCCTTCACCACAGGCATATGCGGCAGCGGGTTGATGCGGACGGCGCCGGCCATTTCCTCGATCGGCTTCAGGCATGCCAAGGTGTTGCCGCCGTCGATGTTCATGGCGCAGGAGCCGCAAATGCCCTCCCGGCAGGACCGACGGAACGTCAGGGTCGGATCGACCTCGTTCTTGATCTTGATCAGAGCGTCCAGGACCATCGGGCCGCAGGCGTCCAGATCGATCTCGTAGGTGTCCATCTGCGGGTTTTTCCCGTCATCCGGATTCCAGCGATAGATCTTGAACTCGCGGACATTCTTGGCCCCGGCGGGAGCCTTGAAAATCTTGCCCTGACCGATGCGGCTGTTGGCGGGGAGGTTGAAAGCGACCATGATCGTCGTGCCTTATTCACATCTTGTTAAATTTTAACACGGAGAAAGGGCGAGGGCCACGATGGGCCACGGAGGATCCCCTCATGCTGCTCGCCGCGACATTGACCAAGCGCATTATCGGACTCGCGATCGATGTGCATCGGAACACAGGACGCGGGCTGCTCGAGTCTGTGTACGATCGATGCCTGTGTCACGAGTTGCACTTGGCGGGCATCCCCTTCCAGCGGCAGACCAGCATTCCGATCATATACAAAGGCGAGGTACTGGACGACGGTTTCAGGGCGGACATCGTCGTCGATGGCCAAGTGATCCTGGAAATCAAGTCGGTCACCACCATCCTCCCCGCGCATGAGGGCCAACTGCTTACATATATGCGGATGAGCCGGATACCGATCGGGCTGCTCCTCAACTTCAACACGTCCCGTCTCGCGGACGGCCTCCGCCGATTTGTGATCTGAATGTCTGTCCGGAAACATCGTGTTCCCTCGCGAGGGGCTACCATGGTCGTCCGGAGCGTTACGGCCCCTCACCGACGGCCCCGCATCTCTTTCGGGGCCTCGCCTGCCAAGCGCCTTACTATAACCCTTCGAGCCGGCACGCGATGTTTCTCGACCGACCCTAGTCAAGTCTCCGTGGCCCTTTGTGGCCCTCGCCCGTCCTTCGTGTTGAAAAAAGCCTATCACTCACCGGTCCAAACAAGGAGCCGAGGCGTGAAAAGCCTTCCATGCCCGTTCGGCTCGCACGCAACCGCTGCGATGATCGTACCGCGGATCTTGTGCCGCCTCCCAAAGATCATGCGGATACCTCAGTAAACGCGCTTCTTCGGCGGGAACACGGACACTTCATTCGTCAGCGTCTGCATCTTCACCGGACGGTAATCCAACCGGCAGGACCCGTCGTCCGCGCACCAGGCCAAAGTGTGCTTCATCCATTCCTCGTCATGCCGATCCGGGAAATCGTCATGCGCATGGGCGCCACGGCTTTCCTTGCGGGCCTCCGCGCCGACCATCGTGGTCATGGCGTTGCCCATCAGGTTGTGCAGTTCCAGCGCCTCCATCAGGTCGCTGTTCCACACCAGGCTGCGGTCGGACACGGACATGTCGGTCATGCCGCTCCAGATTTTCTTCATCTTGTCCACGCCCTCGGTCAGGCTGGTGGAGGTGCGGAACACCGCCGCATGCCCCTGCATGGCGCGCTGCATGCTGTCGCGCAGCTCGGCGACCTTGGTGCCGCCCTTGGCATGGCGCGCCCGGTCCATCCGGTCCAGGGAGGCCTCGCCCGCCTTCACCGGCAGCGGCGCCTGACGCGCGCCCGGCTTCACCAGTTCCACCGCCCGGTGCGCCGCGGCGCGTCCGAACACCACCAGATCCAGCAGGGAGTTCGTGCCCAGACGATTGGCGCCATGCACGGACACACAGGCCGCCTCCCCCACCGCCATCAGGCCGGGGACGGTCGCGTCCGGGTTGTCCTTGGTTGGGCGCAGGACCTCGGTATGCACATTCGTCGGGATGCCGCCCATGTTGTAGTGCACGGTCGGCAGCACCGGGATCGGCCCCTTCGTCACTTCCACGCCGGCGAACACTTTCGCGGTTTCGGAAATGCCGGGCAGACGTTCGTTCAGCAGATCGGCGCCCAGATGCTCCAGGTGCAGCATGATATGGTCCTTGTTCGGACCGCAGCCGCGCCCTTCATTGATCTCCAACGTCATGGACCGCGACACGACATCGCGCGATGCCAGGTCCTTCGCGGACGGGGCATAGCGCTCCATGAAGCGCTCACCCTCCGAGTTCGTCAGGTAGCCGCCTTCGCCGCGCGCGCCTTCGGTGATCAGGCAGCCGGCGGGGAAAATTCCGGTCGGGTGGAACTGCACGAATTCCATGTCCTGGCACGGCAATCCGGCGCGCAGGACCATGCCGCCGCCATCGCCGGTACAGGTATGGGCGGACGTGCAGGACAGGTAGGTACGGCCGTAGCCACCTGTCGCCAATACGACCGTCTGGGCGCGGAAGCGGTGGATGGTGCCGTCTTCCAGGTTCCAGGCCATCACGCCGCGGCAGGCGCCTTCCTCATCCATGATCAGGTCGAGCGCGAAATACTCGATGAAGAACTCCGCGTCGTGCTTCAGGCTTTGCTGATACAGCGTGTGCAGGATGGCATGACCGGTGCGGTCGGCGGCGGCGCAGGCGCGCATCGCGGGGGCGCCATCGCCATAGCCGGTCATGTGACCGCCGAACGGGCGCTGGTAGATTTTGCCTTCTTCCGTGCGGCTGAACGGCACGCCGAAATGTTCCAGTTCGTAGACCGCCGGGATGGCTTCGCGGCACATGTATTCGATCGCGTCCTGATCGCCCAGCCAATCCGACCCCTTCACGGTGTCGAACATATGCCAGCGCCAGTCGTCCTCCCCCATATTGCCCAACGCGGCACCGATCCCGCCCTGAGCCGCCACGGTGTGGCTGCGGGTCGGGAACACCTTTGTGATGCAGGCGGTTTTCAGCCCCGCCGCGCCCATCCCGAAGGTAGCGCGCAAGCCGGACCCGCCGGCGCCGACCACCACCACGTCATAGGTATGATCGACGATGTTGTAGGCGCGCGAGGAAGGCAACGTAATCGCGTTCATGGACGAACTCCGAGGCGTCCTACAGGCCGAGCCGCAGGACGGAGATGATGCAGGCGAGGGCGAGAAGGATGCAGGCCGCTTTCATGGCCAGCACCGCGGTCAGCCTCGTTGCTTCCTTATGAACATAGTCCTCGATCACAATCTGCAACCCCAGTTGCAGGTGATGGAACGTGCCGATCACAAGGGCCAGCATAAGCGTCATGGTCAGTGGCGACGAAAGCCAGTCCGCCACGTCCGCGCGGGATGATCCGATCATGCCGAGCGCGGCGCAGATGAACCACAAGGTAAGCGGCACCAGGGCAATCGCGGTCAGGCGTTGCGCCCACCAGTGATGCGAACCGGCGCGGGCGGACCCGAGGCCGCGTGCGCGCCCAAGCGGGGAGCGCAGCATGTCGACATGAGGGGCTTTATGGGAATCCGACATGGGTCGACCTCACCAGACCATGAGGCCGACGGCCCAGACCAACACCGTGACCACCACGGTGGCGATCACGACCGCCCAGCCAGTTGTGTTGTAATCCGGCGCGTCAAAGCCGTAGCCCGCGTCCCAGACCAGATGGCGGATGCCGCTGAACAGATGGAAGATCAGCGCCGCGGACCAGCCGAACAGCAGCAGGATGCCCAGCGCGCTGCCCAGGAAGGCCTGCACCGTGGCGAAGGCTGTGTCGGACGTCGCGGCTGCCACCAGCCACCAGGTCAAGACCAGCGTGCCAACGCCGAGCCCGACGCCGGAAATGCGATGGGCGATGGACAGGGCCATGCTGACGGGCCAGCGATAGATCTGGACATGGGGGGAAAGTGGGCGGCGGACCAACTTGCCGTCCGTGTTGCGCGCCACCATCAGCGCGTCGCGTACGTCTCTCACGGATCGCTCCAATCTTGGCGGCACCGTGTTGAAATCCCTGAGTGGAATCCATTGAGGCGGGCCGCGCCGTTGCGTTTGATTAGCCTTGCCCGGCCGCATGGTCAACGTAAGGTCGCATCGGGATCCGGTCGACGTCGCCCCACATCCCAAAACATCGCTCGGCGTCGGTCCAAAACCTTGCAACAATTCCATCATCCGATACACATCCTACGTCGCCCACGCCTGGAGTCGATTCTGATGCGCCGTCCGTCGTCCGCCCTGCTGACCGCCGGTTTGACCGCGTTGGCCATATCCGCCCTCTTCCAACCAGCCCCCGCCCATGCCGGCCTGCTCGGCACGACCGTTACCTTGAACTACAATTATCAGATACCGGCCCGGACGACCGACAATCTGCTGGTCACCGCCGGCGTGGAAGTGACGTGCACCGGCGGCGGATCGGGCAATGCCAATGTCTGTGAGATGCTGACCGCGGCCAACCAGTATATCGACATCGGCGATCTTTCGATCGGCTACCTTTATGTCGGGTCGCAGTCCGGGGGCTTTAACCCGGAACAACCCAATGGGATGACATTCCTGAACCTCGACGCCGGCGGTCCGATCACGGGCGTGTCGCTTGTCACCGGCATCGACGGGCTCGACATGTCGCGGATCAGTTTCAACGAATCATCGGTGTCGATCGACATGCACGGGCTGAGCCTGGGATTTTCCAACAGCTTCACCTTGACGCTGACCGCGGCGCCGGAACCGGCGAGCCTCGCGATCCTGGCCACCGGGATCGCCGCGATGCTGTCCTTCCGCCGCCGATCAGCCCCGATTTGACTCGCCCCGGTCTTTGCGCGCCCCCTTATGGGGCCACCAAGTTCGCCGCCCAGTCATAACGGTATTCGACGATCCGCGGCGCCCGGTCGATCGCGGCGAGCAGACCCGGGGAAGCGAGCGCGCGAATATGCGCAAGCACCCCCGCCGGCCCACCAAAGTCCTCCGCGAACCAGTTGTAGATGCTGGACAGCACCAGACCATCGGGCGTGGCGGTAACCCCACGCGGGTGGCCGATGTAATCGCGCGCGGCCCGATCCAGCAGCGCCGCCGCCCCGGCCCCGGTAAACGCCGCCTGCCGGAGGTCCGGGCAACCGATCGAGGCGCAGTTCACCGCGTAGTGGATCCGGGCGTCGCGCCAGATGGGCCGAAGGATCCGATGCTCGATGTCGTTCAAGGTCAGGTCCTGGCCCTCGACCACGATAACCTTGGCACCCCAGGGGCCGGTTTCGAACAGGCCGGACGACAGGGAGATGTCACGGATACTGGCGACTGGCCAGGCGTCCAGCACGACCCGTAGTAAGAGGGGCAAAACCGTGGGCGGCCGCGCATTATTTTCTTGCCGCGATTCGGCGCGACCGAGTCTATACGTCATGTGCCATCGCCACCGCCCGTTTCCGCGCTAACCCATGTTTAGCACCCACCAAAATAAACCTCATATTATCAGTATCTTGTGCCGCCTCTGCGGCTCGTGTGGCACTACAACCGCGTCATAGGGGGTTCAGACGGTGCGTCTCTGGATCCCTCCCGGCGAGGCATCGATCCCCAGCG
>CAMATI010000214.1 GCA_945861095.1 Asaia bogorensis
ATCGACCTGCGGATGCAGTATGATGGGGATTACTCGGCCTCGACGACGGCGCATGCCGGGTCGTTGGTGGTGTCGCTTCGGTTCTGAGGCCTGTCGCGGCCGCGGAAGGGACCTATCGGCCAATGAGTGCCCGTCCTGGCGACCGCCTGGCCGCCATCCACGATTTCCGCGGTTACAACCCCGGAAAGTCGTGGATTGCCGGTCTGCGCCGGCATGACGGGGATGTACCGGCTGATGAGTCGATCTTTGCGCGGGCAGGTATTCCGAGGGGCGTGAGACCAAGGAGACCGCGATCGCCGGGCGCTTCGTCACCCGCTTTGAGACCGGTCTCGAAGCCCTCGCCGAGGTGTTGAGAAAACCGCGCGCGCAGAAGAAGCTGGCCAATATTCAGCAACGCATCGGCCGGCTGAAGGAGAAAAGCCGCGGCGCCGGCCAGCATTGCGACATCGTCGTGACCCCGGACGAGACGGGCACGAAGTTCCCGGTCGGCACGGACCATCTGAGCCGCGATCTTGAACACGATGGCGGCCTGCTCGCGCTCGGTCGCCGCGCTGTAGATTTCACCATTACGGATTGCCTCGGGGCCGACTAGTACCTCTGCACAGTGATTTTGACTCTTTGAAAGTGGCCAATAGGGAAGTGCGGACCCGATCCAATAGCGTCTCGGGGCGAGCGCATTCTGGAGTCCGTTCCTGTTCCGTTCGATCAGTCAAAATCACTGTGCAGAGGTACTAGTTCATAACATGCCAGGTACCGCGGGCCACCCTTGACCGCCTCGTAGCGGGCCGCCGAGAGAATGCCCGGCACCGAAAGCAATTCCGGGAGATGTTCCTCGTTCTACCACTTGTTGAACTCCTGCACGTGCTGAGCGTCGATATCGACGTACACCATGAAAATCCCGCGACCTTTTTGTGCCATGTCTCCGTCTCCTCCATGAAGCGTAGCCGCTGTCATTTTGTCCCGTCTCGTCGGCACCCGATCCTCACGCCTGGAGCCCAGGAGGCACAGGAATGACCCAACTGGGGTATCTTCGTAGCTTAAACCGGTATCGACGATGACCGTGCAGCTTTCCCGGCGTGATATCCAAGATCGACATTTGGCGGGCGCGCAAGCAACTCAAACCGAAAAGGTGCGGACTTCGTCCCGGACGAACCCGGTAGTCATCTTGATGAACGCTTCAGCCGTCAACTCGGCGTCGAGCAGGGCACCGTGCTTCTGGTCGCGGTCCTCGGGATAAATCCACAGACGGTTGCACAGCGCATCGAGCGAACCCGAAGCGCCCGGGAAGAAATCGCGCGCGATGATCTGGGTGTCGAAGAAGCGATCCGGACGATAAGGATCGGCGTCGTCCCACCCAACCAGCTTCGCCCGCCGCATCTCGTAGTTCAGGAATCCGATTTCGTTTTCCGCGGCGTGCGCCAGCAGCAGCGAATCGCCGACGAGCTCCTCGAATTCCTTGTGGACGTCAGGGTAGCGCGGCGCGTTCTTCAGCCTGAACGCCTGGATCCCATGCACCTTGGCGGCCTGCGGATGGATCGGAGCGTCTGGGTTTACCAAGGTCTCCCACTTGCGTCCGGTAATCCATCCATCGCCTTCGCGAAGGATTTCAACGCAGCCGATCTGGATAATGACGCCGGGCAGCCGCATGCCCTTGGGCATCCGCAGCACCTCGTCGGCCGTCTTGACCGCGTTACCGGTGGTCTCCATGTCGACGGATACAATGCGCCGAACGTCGATCAGGTCTGCACGCGTAAGCATCGCGGGAAACTCCAAATGACCGGCGGGCGGGGATTTGCGCTGAAAGCTACACTATGGTTGCCGGCCATCAACCGTGCCACTTCCGGCCTCGAAGGGCCAGGCGTCTCTTGGGTCCGTCGCGACTTGCTATCGTACGCGGCAGCAGCCGCGGTATGAGCATCCCGGTGTCGAGCGTTGGGAACACCACGATCTTCCCGGCCGGCCTGGCCGCCCCGGCCCCCATTTCACCGATCAGTAAGCGCGACCCGACGCCCGCGGCGCACATCCATCTGCCTATCCGCCCGCCAGGACGGCGCGTTGTGTCTCCCACTCCACCGGAAACATGGACCGGCTGGCGGACCGCTGGCTGCCCAAGCCCCGCATATCCCACCCCTGGCCGCTCCAACGCTTTCGCGTCAAACACCCAAGGTGGGAGCCGTATGCGGGAATTCCGCCCGTACGGTTCTGTGCGGGGGGCGCTCAGTAATGGGCGTCCCTACCGCGATTGAGAAGTATGTGGGAAGGGTTGGTCGCGCATGATGGGATGCTCGCGCTGGTCGATCAGACGCGTTGGTCGTCCTCCCAGCGTAGGGAGCTTGGCGCGGAAGGGGGCGTTGGCAGCTTCGTTTTGGATTTACGGGGGGGAGGGAGGCGCTGTTTCCATATCTTTGGCTTGGACAGTGGGTTCATGCTGGAAAAGGTACGGTGATGGGAATGGGATCAATTCGATTGCGTGTTTCATAATTCCGGTTTGAGGCTAACGCATGCTGGGCCACCAGTATCGGATCCGCCTGCTTCGATCCCGGTCGGGACTCAGGTTAGCCTCGTTCCCCCGGACAGATCCGAGCATGCGCAACAGACCTACTCGGCTCCCAGACCGGGGGTTTGCCGTTCGCGTGTTGCCGCGGCCAAGCGTACGTGGTCCTAACGGGAATTACTTTCCCCACGCCAACCCTGAATCCATCGCCCAGACCACCGAATCCTCCCCCCGGCCGGCGCTTGTGCCCACCCACCCCCGCCGATACCCTCGCCCGAGACAACACAAAGTTCAGGGAGGGCGCTTCATGCGTCTCGCGGGTAAGGTTGCCATCATCAGCGGCGGGGCCGCCGGCATGGGGGAAGCGACGGCGCGGCTGTTCGCGCGTGAAGGGGCCAAAGTCGTCATCGCCGACATACTCGAAGCCGAAGGCACCCGGATCGCCAGGGAAATCGGGCCGGCGGCGCGCTTCGAACGGCTCGACGTCACCGACGAGGCAGGGTGGGAGGCGGTGGTAGCCTCGACCGTCCGCCATTTCGGCAAGCTCGACATCCTGGTCAACAACGCCGGCATCTCGGGCAATTCGGTCGCCGACCTGTATTCGACCGAGGGATGGCACCGCATCATCTCGATCAACGCGACCGGCGTCTTCCTCGGCACCAAATACGCGGTGAAGGCCATGCTCGGCAAAGGGGGCGCGATCGTAAACATGTCCTCGATCAACGGCTTCGTCGGCAGCGAGGGCGCGCACATGGCCTACCACGCGTCCAAGGGAGGCGTGCGGATGATGACCAAGGTCGTCGCCGTGCAACATGCCAAGGACGGCATCCGCTGCAACTCGGTCCATCCCGGCACCATGCCGCCCATGCGCACCGCGATCCGATCCCGCGATCCGCAGATCCGGGCGGAGCGGATGAAGACGATCCCGATGGGTCGGGCCGGTGAGGTGGAGGAGGTTGCGAACGCGGTGCTGTTCCTGGCGTCGGATGAGGCGTCCTACATCACGGGCACCGAACTGGTCGTCGATGGCGGCGCGATCGCGATCTGAGCTCGGACAGAAGATAGACGCGGCGGAAGCGCTTTTCCGATCTTTCCCAAGCGCTTTCGCCTGGCGGACAGGGGCCGCCCGGTCCAGGGCAAAAACCGCGACCTGCCGGGTTGGTGCGCCACGCTTGACGGTGGCATAAAGGCCGGCCGATTCATAGCCAGGAACCGCCTCATGTCCCAGAGTGTTTGCGCCACCACCATCGCCGACTACGACCGCGACGGCGCCGTGGTGATCCGCCAGGCCTTCGCGCCGCATTGGGTGGCGCTGCTCGCGGAGGGGGTGGAGCGCAACCTGCGAGAGCCCGGCCCCTTCGGCAAAAGCTACACCCCGGAAGGCAAGCCCGGCCGGTTCTTCGGCGATTACTGCTCCTGGCAGCGGATCCCGGAATACGAGGCGTTCCTGCGCCATTCGCCGGCCGCCGCCATCGCCGGCGCGCTGATGGCAAGCCGCAAGGTCAACCTGTTCCACGAACACGTGCTGGTGAAGGAACCAGGCACCGAGGAACCGACGCCCTGGCACAATGACCAACCCTATTGGACCGTCGAAGGCTGGCATGTCTGCTCGCTGTGGATTCCGCTGGATCCCGTGGAGCGGGCGAATGGCGTCGAGTATGTCGCGGGATCGCACCGGCGTAATGAATGGTTCAAGCCGAAGCGCTTTGCCGACAGCGCCGACCACCCCTCGGACGATCCTCGTTTCCTGCCCGTGCCGGACGTCGCGGGCAATCGGGACGCCTACACTCTGCTTGGCTGGGACCTGGACCCAGGAGATTGCGTGGCGTTTCACGGCCTCACGCTGCATGGCGCGCCAGGCAATCGCAGTGGGCAGCTCCGCCGCCGAGCGGTTTCCGCGCGCTGGACCGGCGATGACGCGATCTTCACGCGGCGCTCGGGCATCGAAAGCCCGCCCGCCCCTGCCAATGCGCCGTCGTCGGGCGGGCCAATGGATAGCGATGTTTTCCCGGTGGTTTGGCGCGCCGCCTGAGGCTCGCCGGGCGCCATCACCCGGTGGCAAATCGCCGCCTCCGGGGCCGTCGCCCGGGGGGCAATCAATCGTGATCAGCGCGAAGATCGTCGGACGCAGGCGTTCGAAGATGACCGAGGTCATCGTTCCTCATGGGCTGGTCCGGCAGATTACATTGAAGCAACGACGCATCTTTATGCCAATGGCCGCGACCTGAGTGCTGTCCCCGCGGCCCGGGGTTTTCCCCTGCTCCGGCGTTTCGTAAGAGGGGCAAAACCGTGGGCACGCCGGTCTTGGGTTCCCCAAGCCGGTTGATCCTATCGGCAGCCCTGCGCCTTTCGGTTCACCTGCTACTCAGGCAGGACGGAGCCGTGCTCTGACGTAATGGTCGAGCGGTGCGATGATCGCGTGCCCGGCGACTTTCAGCCTGCTGCCCAGGGAATCCCGGACGGCGATGCCAAGCTTGTCGCACGTCGTCGCAAGGCTCAGGAATGCGTCGCGGCAATCGCGGCCGATTTCGCTTCGGGTTCCCGCACTGATTTTCCGCCGCGTGACGTGACAGCGAATGTCGTTTTCCGAACCGTTGGTGTGGAGCGGGATTTTAGGCCGCGCCAGCACCATCAGCAACTCGGCCTTGTTGGCATGCAACCGCGCCAGCAGTCGATCCAACGTGGCGAAGCCGGTGCCACACAGGAAGATGCGGTCGAAGCGCTTGCGCAACCCTGCAGCCCGCCGCTTGCCGGGTTTCAACTGATACGCCTTGAGGTCGGCGTAAAAGTCCCAAACCTGGCCACGAACCCGCGTCTGCTCGGCGCGGTGCTGGTCTGTGAACGTGTCCAGTTTGTGCACCAGTCGTTCCGCATGCACCCAACAGAGCGCGTGCCATCCGATGTTGAACTGTCCGGCGTCATCGCTCAGAATCACGGCGTCGCAGAGAAATTCATGCGCCTGAACGCTGCCCCATAATGCGCCCTCGGTCGCAATCCGGACGGGATCGGGTCGCGAAGCGAACCGATGCCCCGCAAAGCGGTCAGCGGGCTCAGGCGTGACCTTCAACGTGGGGAAGCCCAGACGTTCGAGATGCGCCATCCACGCCGCCTGATCGGCGAACCGCGTCTCGGGGCAGGCCGCCAGACGGGCGATCGAAGCTCCCGACAGGCCATGCTCGCGCATATACGTGTAGGCTGCGTCATTGAGCACGTAATCGGTATGCCCGGCGCGGAGCAGATCGAGGAAGTTCAGCCGGCTCTTCGAGGACGGCGTGCGGAACCAGGTAAACCACTCATTGCCGATCTGCGTACAAAACCCGTTCTTCCCGGCACGGCGCGCGCCGGTATCGTCAACGCTGACCCAGGGCGACGTTTGCAGCCCCGCGCGCAGAACATCCTGGGCCTCGGCAATGAAGTCCGCGTGGTTCTGGTTCAACAGGCGAACCCAATGCCGCTTGGAGATCGCGATCCCCACCGATCGCAACAAAGCCAGCAGTCGGGGTATCGTCGACTGGCCCTGGTGGTATTGCATCAACACGAAGCGGCGCAGTTCCAGGCCGAAGTTTGCGATATCGTCCAGTGCTCCTCGGGTAATGGTCCTACCAACCGGCCGAAATATTCACCCATGGGCGTATCCTCGTCGTCATTGCCGGACTGGCCCCCGAACCCGCCTCCTTCCGTTGAAGCGCGGGTTTGGGGATCAAGTCCGGCAATGACGCTGCATCGGTTCTTGTTTCCGACGCCCGCCCTACCCTCCAAAAAACCGCAGGAACCACGCCAGCACCTCCTCTGGCGCCTCCTCGTTCACATAATGCCCGGCCGGCAATGCCTCCCCGCGCACGTCGTCCGCCCGCAACTTCCAAACCTCCACGGGATCGGCGAACCGCTTGCCCACGCTGCTGGATTTCCCCCATAGCACCAGGATCGGCATCGCCAGTTTCCGCCCCAGATCGGCGGTATCCAATTCGCAGTCGATCGTCGCGGCGGCGCGATAATCGCCGCAGGAGCCCCGGATAGTCTTCTCGTTGAAGCAACGGACATACTCGGCCCAGATTTCGGGCGGGATATGGCTCAGATTGTCGGTCAGCTTCAGCAGCTTCTTGCGCATGAACCAGTCGGGATCGACGGCGTTGAAGAACATCTCCGGAAAGCCCTGAGGCTGCGCCATGAACGGCCAATGCCAGCCGCCGATCGCGCCTTCCTTGTCCATCGCCGCCCACATGTCCAGAGTCGGAACGATGTCGATGATCGCCGCCTTCATCACCTTGTCCGGATGATCCAGGCACATCCGGTGAGTCGTGCGCCCGCCCCGGTCATGCCCGGCAACGAAGAAACGATCGTAGCCCAGCGCCTTCATCACCTCCACCTGGTCCTGCGCCATCGCGCGGAAGGAGTAGTTGGCACTGTCCGCGTCCTCCGGCGGCGCCGAACTGTCGCCATAGCCGCGCAGATCGGCGGCCACGACATGGAAACGTTCGGCCAGCCGAGGCGCCACCTTGTGCCACGCCACGTGGGTCAGAGGATTGCCGTGCAACAGCAGCAACGGCGGCCCGTTGCCTCCATGACGCAGGCGGATGCGCGCCCCGCTGGTCTCGATATCGGTCAAGGTGAAACCTGGCATGATGTCCATGGGCGTTTCCTGTCCTATTCAGCGAGGATGAGGTGGCGTTTGGTCGAACTATGCCATCCGTCCCGGGTGCGCACCATGGCATGTCCGGACAGGCCGTAACGTCCGTCGATCCGCGCCCACATTTTCTCGTGGGCGCGCGTCGATCCTGTCCCGTCACTGCCCGCGAAAGACCGGGGTGCGTTTCTGCTGGAAGGCCCGCACGCCTTCGGCGAAATCGGCGGAACGGCCGGCCTCTCCTTGCAGCCGCGCTTCCAGGTCCAGTTGATCGTTCAGGCTGTTGGTTCCGGCGGCGGCGAACAGGCGCTTCATCCCCGCCAACGCGGCGGTCGGCGCCTGCGCAAGCCGAGCCGTCATCTGCTCGGCCTCTGCTTGCAGGGCCGCATCGTCCACCGCCTGCCAGATCATCCCCCATGACGCGGCCTGCTCCGCCGTGATCGCGCCCCCCAGCATCGAGAGCGCACGGGCCCGAGCCTCCCCCACCATATGCGTCAGGAAGAAACTGGCGCCGGAATCGGGCACCAGGCCGATGCGGACAAACGCCTGCACGAATCGTGCGGATTTCGCCGCCAACACGATGTCACATGCCAGCGCGAAGCCAGTCCCCGCCCCGGCCGCCACGCCATTCACCGCGCACACGACCGGCAGGCGAGAGGCTCGGATCCGCCGGACAACTTCATGGTGATAGGTGCCGGCCAGCGCCTCCAGATCGGGCGGACCGTCCGGGCCGGGCGTAACATCCGGTCCCAGGTCCTGGCCGGCACAGAAACCGCGTCCTTCCCCGGTCAGCAGCAGCGCGCGGATCGACGGGTCACGTTCGGCGGCATCGATGGCCGCGATCAGGCGGGTGAGCATCCCGGCATCGACGGCGTTCAGCCGTTCGGGTCGATTGAGCACCAGTTTGTACCACCCGTCATGGGGTTCGATTCGGATGTCGTCGGTCATATCGGGCCTCCTGTCAGGCGGCCTCTATACTGCCTAGCACGATCCAGGGAGTAGCCAGCGCGACGCACAGCCCCGCCCAGCACGCTGGACGATCAGGGCAAGCGTGCGTCCTGCGTCAATGGAACGACTGCCATGATGTTCAATACAATCCTGATCCAACCGCTGGTCGCCCTTCTCGCCGGCATCCTTATTCTGGTGATGCTGCGGCTACTGAACATGATCGTGGCGATCTATCTGATCGTGGTTGGAACCACCGGACTATGGCCGCACGTACTGCGGTAACCGCCTGTCGCGATGTTTGCGCCCGGCCCGTCATAAAGCCTCAACGCGGTACGTAAATCCGTCCGTCGAACAGCCGCCGAGCGGTGCGGTAGAAGGCGCCGCTATGGGCAAACCATTGGCCGGAGGGGTCCTGGTTTACGTCCGCGTCTACCGTCAGAATGCCGGACGGCATGCCGATGCGGATCGACGCACTTCCCCCCGGCCGCAACGCCTGATTGGCCAGAGTGCCGCCAATCCGCGCCGCGACCGCGGTGCAAAGCGACGCGGTCAGCGGCAGCGCCCGATGCGGTTGCCCGTTGGAAATGAAACGCGCGGTCAGATCGACATCATCGGCTTGGATGGGATCGCCCGAAAGGGTCGGCGCATCCATGGGTGGCGCCACGAAGCCTATGATCGGCACGCCACGGATGGTCCCGGCTTCCTCCTCCGTCGCCGCGATCCCCATCGCGACCGACGCCGCTCGGCGCACCCGTTGCAGCAGGTCCAGAACGGCGAGGTTCGTGTCCAGTTCCTCCGGCAGTTCGCGCCCGGTCAGCCCCAGATCGGTCGCGCGCACGAACACGCAGGCGTTGGCGGCATCCACCATGGACGCTTCCATCGGACCGAAGCCCGGAACCTCCAGCCGATCGACCGGAGAGCCGGTGGGCAGCAGCCGACCCGTGGTCGCCCCGCCCGGCGTCAGAAAGTCGAGCTTTACCGGCGCCCCGGTTCCCGCGACACCCGGGATCGCCATCGTGCCATCGGTGCCCGCACGCCCATCGACCAGCGGAAAGGTCGAGCGGATGATTTTCTTCGTGTTGGTGTTGAAAATGCGCACGACAGCCGTATCGCCATTCGGGTGCAACAGCCCCTCATCCACGGCGAACGGGCCAACGGCGGAGCTCATGTTGCCGCAATTGCTGCGGTAATCGACCATCGCCTCCCGGATTTGCACCTGGGCGAAGGTGTAGTCGATGTCGGCGTCCTCCCGTTCCGACGGCGCCAGGACGCAGACTTTAGACAGAGACGAGATGCCGCCGCCCATGCCGTTCAACTGCCGGCCGTTCGGATCGGGGCTTCCCATCGCCGCCAGGAAAATCGGGTCCCATTCCCCCCGTTCCGGCAAATCCTTCCGGTGAAACATCACCGCTCGGCTGGTGCCGCCGCGCATGAAGACGGCGGGAAGGGCTAAGAGTGGCATCGGAACCTCCTGACCCGGCAGTATCGCGGCCAATCGCGTGGGAGTTCAAGGGCGGGGCCGCCCAAGTGGGGGCCACCCAAGTGACTCCCGGCCCGAAATACCCAGCCCCATCGTCAAGTATTTCGTGATATCGGTAATTGACGCTGCAACCGACCTGACAGATCGGCTATTTTGGCGATAGGCTTGCGGACCAACCAGAGGATCGACCGGCATGGACATCGGCATTGCCCCAGTTGCACAGCCCCGGCCCCCAACTGGGGCTCCCACCCTGGAGTCTCGCTTCGTCGACCTCGATCGACCGGTCCTGCTGACCGGCATCCAGGCGCTGCTGCGCCTGTTGCTCGAACAGCGCCGGATGGACCAACTCGCCGGCCTGAATACCGGCGGCTTCGTGTCCGGCTATCGCGGCTCCCCCCTCGGTGGCCTGGATCGCGAACTGTGGCACCAGAAGAAGCTGATGTCCGCGCACGGCATCAAGTTCGAACCCGGCGTGAACGAGGACCTGGCCGCCACCATGATCCTGGGCACGCAGGAGATCGATGCGTTCCCGGGCAAGACCGTCGATGGCGTGTTCGGCATGTGGTACGGCAAGGGGCCGGGCGTGGACCGGACGGGGGACGCGTTCCACTGCGCCAACATGGCCGGAACGCACAAGTTCGGCGGCGTGCTGGCGGTGTCGGGGGACGACCACGGGGCGCATTCCTCGACCTATCCGCACCAGACCGAATACGTGTTCCAGAACTGTTTCATGCCGATCCTGAACCCGTCCTCGGTCCAGGACGTGCTGGACCTCGGCCTCGCGGGGTGGGCGTTGTCGCGCTACTCCGGTCTGTGGGTCGCCATGAAGACCACGGCTGAAACGATGGAGCAGGCGGCCACCGCCATCGTGCACGCGCATCGCCCGTTCGTAACGCCCGACCTGCCTTTGCCGCCGCATGGCCTCAACCTGGACCACACGCTGAAATTCCCCGCCGAGCGCGCCGAACTGGAACGCCGCCTGATCGAGGAGCGTCTGCCCGCCGTCTACGCCTGGGCACGCGCCAACAAGCTGGACCGGCTGATTTCCGGCACCGCCGACGCCCCGATCGGCCTGATCACGGTGGGCAAGGCGCATGAGGACACGATGCACGCGCTGCGTCGCCTCGGCCTGGATCAGCATCCGCAACTGGCGATCTATAAGGTTGGCATGACCTGGCCGCTGGAAACCGAGGGGTTGAAGGAATTCGCCCGCGGTCGGCGCGCCATTCTGGTGATCGAGGAAAAGCGCGGCTTCGTCGAATCGCAAATCCGCGACGCGCTGTATCACCTGCCCGCCGACGAACGCCCGGACATCAGCGGCAAGACCACTCCGGCCGGCGAACCCTTGCTGTCCCCGCTGATGGAACTGTCCCCGGAAAGCGTCGGCGCCGGCATGGCTCGGTTTCTCAGGGCCGCCGGCCTTAACCTGCCGCTGCCGCCAGCACCTCCCGCCGTCGAGCGTCCCGCCGGCCTGCTGCGCCGCGTCCCCGCCTTCTGCGCCGGCTGCCCGCACGCGACATCCACCAAACTGCCCGCCGGCAGCTTCGCCAGTGCCGGAATCGGTTGTCATTTCATGGCGCTGGATGACGGCGACCAGACCCGCACCTTCACCCATATGGGCGGGGAGGGCGTGCCCTTCGTCGGCCTGTCCAACTTCACCGACGTGAAGCACATGTTCGCCAATATCGGCGACGGGACCTATCAGCACTCCGGCATCATGGCGATCCGCCAGGCCGCGGCGTCGAA
>CAMATI010000215.1 GCA_945861095.1 Asaia bogorensis
AGCGTCCCGTAATTCGCAAACGTGGTTCGATCCACATCAGCAGCAGATCGGAAATCAGGGTGCCGACAACCGTCATGACGCCCAGCAGCAGGACGATCGTGCCGGCCAGGAACATGTCCTGCGCCACAAGCGCTTGCAGCAGCAGCGGCCCGACCGTGGGCAGGCCCAACACCAGGGACACGATGATGCTGCCGGAGACCAGATACGGAAAGATATACGCGATCGAACTGGCGAAGGGATTGAGCGCAGCTCTTACCGGGTATTTCAGGATCACCCGCCGTTCGGGAATGCCCTTGGCGCGCGCGGTGATGACATAGGGTTTGCGCAACTCATCCAGTAGATTGGCGCGCATGATGCGGATCTGGTGCGCGGTGCCGGCCAGCGCCAGCACGCAGGCGGGCAGCGGCAGATGCTTCGTCAGATCCCAGACCTTGGCCAGGCTCCAGGGCGCCTGCGCGTATTCGGCGGAAAACAGCCCCCCGACCGACAGGCCCAGATAGCGGAAACCCAGATACATCAGGATCAGCGCCAGCAAGAAATTCGGCACCGCCAGGCCGATGAACCCCAGCATGGTGAAGAAATAGTCGCCGAACGAGTATTGTCGGACCGCGGAATAGATGCCGATCGGCAACGCCAGAATCCAGGTCAGGAACAACGCGGCGAAGGACACCACCATGGTCAGCCACAACCGGTCGCCGATCACCTCGGTCACCGGGCGGCGCCACATCATGGACACCCCGAAATCGCCTTCCACGATCCGCCCCAGCCATAGCGCGTATTGCATCACCACGGGCCGGTCCAGGCCATACTCGCGGCGCATGGATTCCGCCTGTTCGGCGGAGATGGAACTGCCGGTCGAGGCGAGATTGGCGATGTAGGCATCGACAAAATCGCCGGGTGGCAGACGAATGATGATGAATGTCAGCACGGAGATCGCGAGGCAGGTAAACACCGCGAGCACAAGCCGCCGTCCGATATACATCAGCATGGCGGGAGTCCCGTCATGCGCGTTTTCTCCCTTTTGGTTCGAGCGGTGCGTTGACCCGACCCTATCGATCCGGCCGATTGACCCCACCGGGGGGCACCGCGATACTTTCTTGACGATCAGCCTAACGATCCTGGCCAGCCTGTCAAAGCCCCCGCATGGAAATCTTCCGCCGAGCGCGTCCGTCTGCCGGAACACGCTCGGGCCTCGACCCCAGCAACGACGATGGAACCCCCTGATGGAAACCCTTTGGGCCGCTCGCACCCGCCTCGCCGTCGATATCGGCGGCACGTTTACCGATCTTGTGCTGGAACGCCCCGACGGGACGCTGTCATTGAAGCTGCTGACCACCCATCACGCGCCGGACGAAGCGGTGATCGAAGGGGCAAAGACGATCCTGGCCGAAGCCGGCATCGCGGCGTCCGCCCTGGAACTGGTCATCCACGGCACCACCCTGGCGACCAACGCCCTGATCGAGCGCAAGGGCGCGCGCACCGCCCTGATCACCACCGCCGGGTTTCGCGACTCCCTGGAAATCGCCTACGAGCACCGGTTCGAGCAATACGACCTGTATATGGAGCGACCGGCCCCGCTGGTTCCCCGCGATCTGCGCCTGGAGGTAACGGAACGCCTGGCCGCCGACGGATCGGTCCTGCTGGACCTGGACGAAGCCTCCGTCGCCCGCGCCGTTGCCGCCCTGCGTGACCTGCAAATCGAGGCGGTGGCGATCAGCCTGCTGCACGCCTACGTCAATCCGGCGCACGAACAACGCGTGCGGGACCTGGTGGTGGCGGCGCTGCCGGACCTCGCGATCACGATTTCGTCTGACGTATGCAGGGAAATCCGCGAGTACGAGCGCACCTCCACCACCGTCGCCAACGCCTATGTGCTGCCGCTGATGGCCGGCTACATTGCCAACATGCAGAGCGGGCTGCGCGCGATCGGTGCGAATTGCCCGCTGCTGCTGATGATGTCGTCGGGCGCGATCTGCACGGTGGAAACCGCGCGCCGCTACCCTGTGCGGCTGGTGGAAAGCGGGCCGGCCGGCGGCGTGATCCTGGCGCGCAACATCGCCGCTCGTGGCGGCTACGATCGCGCCCTGTCGTTCGACATGGGCGGCACCACCGCGAAAATCACCCTGATCGACGATTTCACGCCGCAGCAGTCCCGCCATTTCGAGGTCGCCCGCGCCTACCGTTTCGCCAAGGGCAGCGGCATTCCCGTGCGCATTCCCGTCATCGACATGGTGGAAATCGGCGCCGGCGGCGGTTCGATCGCTCGGCTGGATGCCATGCGGCGGATCGCCGTGGGACCGGACAGCGCGGGGTCCGACCCCGGGCCGGCCTGCTATAATCGCGGTGGGGTGGACCCGACCGTCACCGATGCCGATGTGGTGCTGGGCCGGATCGATCCGGCCCGTTTCGCCGGGGGCAAGATCGTGCTGGACGCCGAACTTGCAGCGGCCGCGGTGGGGCGGGGCCTCGGCGATGCCGCGGGCATGAAGGTGGAGGAAGCCGCCCGCGGGATCACCGAAATCGTCGATGAAAACATGGCCTCCGCCGCCCGGGTCCATGCGGTGGAAAACGGCAAGGACACCACCGGGCGCACCCTGATCGCGTTCGGCGGCGCGGCACCCCTCCATGCCGTGCGTCTGGCCCGCAAGCTTGGCATTAACCGCGTGGTGGTGCCGCGCGATGCCGGGGTCGGATCGGCGCACGGGTTTTTGGATGCGCCGATCGCCTATGAGGTCGTGCGCACCTTCCTGGTGCGGCTGGACCAGGTGAACCAGGCCGGGATCGACGCCCTGTTCGCCGAAATGCGCGCCGAGGCCGAGGCCGTGGTCCGCTTCGGCATCCCTGTTGGCGATCTGGTCGAAACCCGCACCGCCTTCATGCGCTATCGCGGCCAGGGGCATGAAATCGCGGTGCCCCTCACCGGCGCCGGTCTCGACCCGACCGCGATGCGGGCGGCGTTCGACGAGACCTATACAAGGCTGTTCGGCCGGGTGATCCCTCGGCTGGAAGTGGAGGCGCTGACCTGGACCCTGGCCCTGTCGGAGCCCTTCGCCCTTCCCGCCCGACAACCCATCCCACCCGACACTGGCCCTGCCCGCGCCAGCGGAACGCGCAAGCTGGTTGAATCGGCGACCGGGGAGGTCGTGGAGGCATCCGTCTATACACGCGACGACCTGTCGCCCGGCATGCGGCTGCGCGGTCCCGCCGCCGTCGTCGAAGACGGCACCACCACCATCATCCCCGGGGACTGCGCCGCGTGGATCGGGCATTCCGGCGAAATCGTGATCGAGGGAGACGTGCCATGACCAGTTTGGGAAAGAACAACCGGAACATTTCGGAAATCGAACTGCAGATCATGTGGAACCGGCTGCTCTCGGTGGTGGAGGAGCAGGCGCAGACCCTGGTGCGCACCGCGTTCAGCACATCGTCGCGGGAGGCCGGCGATATTTCGGCCGGGGTGTTCGATCTGGCTGGGCGGATGCTGGCGCAGGCGGTGACCGGCACGCCCGGGCATATCAACACCATGGCGCGCTCGGTCGGGCATTTCCTGGAGGCGTTCCCAACCGGGCAGATGAAGGACGGCGACGTCTACATCACCAACGATCCGTGGAAGGGCACCGGGCATCTGTATGATCTGGTGGTGGTGTCTCCCACGTTCCTGGATGGGCGGCTGGTGGCGCTGTTCGCCTGCACCGCGCATCTGGTGGATATGGGGGGGATCGGCCAAAGCCCGGAAGGGCGGCAGATCTGGCACGAGGGCCTGTTCATCCCGTTGCTGCGCCTGGCGCGTGCCGGCGAAATGAACGAGGACCTGCTGGCGATGATCCGCGCCAATGTGCGCGAACCCGTTCAGGTGATCGGCGATGTCTACGCGTTGATCGCCTGCAACGACATCGGCAGCCGCCGCCTGATCGCGATGATGCGAGAATTCCGGCTGGACGACCTGGACATGCTGGGTGAGGAGATCATCACCCGGTCGCGTCGTGCGATGACCGAGGCGATCGGCAAGTTGCCCCAGGGCACCTGGACCAATTCGATGCGGATCGACGGGTATGAGGGGCCGATCGACCTGGTCGCCACCGTCACGATCGGGCCGGATTCGATCCATGTCGATTACACCGGCACGTCCGGCATGTCGTCCTACGCGATCAACTGCCCGATCTGCTATACGGAAGCCTATACGACGTTCGGGGTGAACTGCGTCGTCGCCCCGCATGTGCCGAACAACGCCGGGACGTTGGATGCGGTGCGGGTGACGTCGCCGGAGGGCACCATCGTGAATGCGCTGTATCCGGCGGCGGTGTATGCTCGATCCGTCATCGGGCACATGATGCCGGACGTGGTCTATGGCGCGCTGGAACAGGCGATCCCAGGGCGCGTGCCGGCCGAGGGCACGTCCAATCTGTGGTCGCTGAAAATGATCGCCGGACACGGGCTGACCGGGATCGGCAGCAAGGTCGGCACCCAGTTCATGGTCATGAGCTTCCATAGCGGTGGCGCCGGCGCTCGGCCCAACCAGGACGGGCTGTCGGCAACGCCGTTCCCGAGCGGCGTGCGGAACGTTCCGGTGGAGGCGACCGAGGCGATTACCCCGCTGGTGATCTGGCGGAAAGAGCTGCGCCAGGATTCCGGCGGTCCCGGTCGCCAGCGTGGCGGGTTGGGGCAGATCATGGAGGTCAGCTCTCGGGAGGATGCCGCGTTCGGCATTTTCGCGGGGTTCGAGCGGGTGAAGTTCGCGGCTCGCGGTCGCAACGGTGGCGGGCCTGGAGGGAAGGGTCGGTTGTCTCTGGCGTCCGGGGTCGAGTTGAAGCCGAAAGGATTATCCGTCGTGCAGCCGGGGGAACGCCTGGTTGTCGAGATGCCGGGCGGCGGCGGGATGGGGCCGGCCGGGGATCGCGATCCGGAGGCGGTGCGACGGGATGTGCGGTTGGGGTATTTGTCGGTGGAGGCGGCGGAGCGGGATTATGGGGTGAAGGTGGAGTAGCAGGTGGGGCACCTCATCCAAACCCACCCCGCTCCGCCAACGCCGCGACATCGCGCGCGCCATGCAGCACGCGGACGATCACCACGGCTTCGGCGAGCGGCATATAGTAAATGGCGTAGGCGCCACGGAACGTTACACGCAGACCAGGCGCAAGTTGCTCTCGGGCGGGGCCAGAGTGCGGAAAGTGCCGTAGCGGCTCGAACGCTGTTTCGATACCAGAAATGAAACGTGTCGCGATCTCTTCGGAAGCTTCGGCAGCGATATAGGCCCAGATTTAGGCGAGGTCCGTCTCGGCCGTATCGGTCAGGCGGAGTGTGAGCGGGCGGCTGGTAGGTTTCTACCCCGTTCCAGGATGCGATCAGCATCGAAGTCCATGATCCGACCTGCCGCGACATCCATCAGGCCCCTGTCGATGTCGGGTTTCAGTCCGGCGAACTCCTGCAACTGAGCCGAGCGCTTTAGCTTCCAGTTGCGTAGGGCCTCGCGTACCACCTCGCTGGACGATGCATAGTCGCCGCTCTCTACCGCTTCCTTGACGACAGCGGCCATGTCGGACGGCAGAGCGACTGTCATGCGATGGATTTCGGCCATTCCGGACTCCTGAAGCTAGTCTTGGAGTGTATCATATTTGTGCTGCTTCCAGCCGACTTTATACGAACGTGCTAGACTTTGGCTCTCCGGCCACCGGCTCTGGCCGTTGGTCTAAGACGATGTGCCGTCCATCCGCTCACCCTGTCTTCAACAACTCCGCCCCCGGCGCCGGGTCCATCTCGCACGCGTTCACCGTCATCGACAGCAGACTGTAATACCCGATCGCACTGGTCAGTTGGATCAACTGGTCCGACCCGAACCGCGCCAACATCGCCGCGAACGTCGCATCGTCGACCCGATGCTTGCGCAGCAATGTCCGGGTGAATTCGATAATCGCCAGGTCTTCGGCCGGAACGCCATCGGACCGGTTGTCGCGGATCGCCGCAATGGTCGTCTCCGGCACATTCTGCCGCCGAGCGCTGCCGGTCTGTGCGCCCCAGACGTACAGCGCCTCGAACTCCCGGGCGACAGTCATGGCGGCCAGCACCCGGACGCGAAAATCCAGGCTCCCCTCGAACCGCACATAGGACCCGAGATGTGCAATCCGGCCCGCGATCTCGGGCGAGTGCAGGAACGTGTTGAACGGCCCATGCAGCGCGCCACGGCTGGCGATGATGGACTCGACGACCGCGTGGTGTTCAGCCGGCACCTGGTCCTTGCTGGTAATGAGAGGCAGACGAGCCATCGCGGTTTCCTCCGGCATGTTGGTTGCCGGAAATCTGCGCCCGGAATGGCGTCAGGGCAACGGCCAACCCGCCGGATCGGCGCGCTACCGACCGTTCAACAGCGTCCGCGCCGAGACAGCCGAACGGCGCCCATCCGCCATGGCGGCGGCCAGGGTGCGGGGGAAGCCGGATCGTGCCTCTCCGGCGGCGAAAAGCCCGGGTAGGCTGCATTGCAGGGCGTCATCGACGATCAGGCAGCCGGCCTCGTCGCGGGTCGGGCCGTCCGGCAGGAAGCCGAACGCGGCACGCCGGCCGGTCTGCACGAAGACTGCACGAGCAGGTATCCGCTGGGGCGGGCCGCCATCCGCCGGCTGGACCAGCACCGCTTCCAGGCCGGACGCGCCTTCCAGCCCCGTGATGCGGGCATGCAAAACAGCGAACCCCTCGCCGGCCGAGCTATGGTTGTCGCACATCTTGGAACCCGACGACGGACGGAGAAAGTCCTCCCCCTCCCCTTGCGGGAGGGGGCTGGGGGGAGGGGTTTCACGCAATATTCGTGCAGGGACGCCCCTCCCCCCAGCCCCCTCCCACAAGGGGAGGGGGAGGACTTTCTCCATCGCCGTGATGTGCGACCACCATAGGTCGGCCGAAGGATGGTCGCGCTGGGTGACCAGCGTCACCGAGGAGGCAACACCGACCAGTTCGCATGCCTCCGCGATCGCCCAACGGTCCGCGCCGGCGACCACCACCGGTTGGTCGCGATACAGCGGACCGTCACAGGCCGCGCAATGCGACAACCCCTGCCCCTCGAAATCCGCCTCGTTATCCAGGCCAAGCGTGCCCGGCGCGAGACCCGGCGCGACGATGACAGCGCGGGCGTGATGGGATTCGTCATCGGTCGCGACCCGCCAGCCGGTGTTTTCGATCGCAAGACCGGTCACCTCGGCGATCCCGAGTTCGACGCCGGCGGCGATGGCGGCGTTCAGAAGGTCCGCGGCAAGATCGGGACCCGCCATTGCCGCCTCGACGTCCTGGAGAGCGCCGAGGTTCATCAGTTCTCCGCCGCCGCCCATGCGGTCCAGCAGCAGACAGGTCAGGCCCGCGGCCGCCGCCTCGGCCGCCGCACACAGGCCAGCCGCACCCCCACCGATCACCACGACATCCCAATGAGCCATGCCTGCCGTCTTTCCGCCCGCGCGCGCCTAGTCCGCCCCGGCGACGTAGGGCCTGCCATGCGTCCTGGGCATTCGCCCCAAGGACAGCCGACCCAGCGCGTGGTTCGCCGTCATACCCGCATCGGCCGCCCGGTCTCGCGCATCAGGATTTTCGCATGTGCCCCGGTGATGGCGGCGTGATGGGCCAGGGCCGAGGGCGACATATCCGCGTCGGGCCGCTGCTCCGGTTCGAAATTCCCATGCCGGTCGACGCCGCGGACCAGGGTCGCGCTGTCATGCGTGCCGGCGATCTGACGCACATAGGTCGGGATATAGCGGATCGCGAAGCCGATGCGGCGCTTGTCGGACGGGTTCGGCGCGGACCCATGGATCAGCCGCACATGGTGCAGCGACATCTCGCCGGCCTTCAGGTCCAGGGTCACCGCCTGGGCCGGGTCCACGTCGACCATGACCTCCTGCCCGCGGGACAGCAGGTTTTCGGGGCGGAACGTATCGTTATGCGGAATCTGGTCCATCTTGTGGGTGGCGGGAATGACCTCCATCGCGCCGTTTTCCGGTGTGCTGTCGGAAAACGCGATCCAGGCGGTGATCACATCGGCCGGGTCCAGGCCCCAATAGGTCGAATCCTGGTGCCAGGACACGAAGCCCGGATTGCGGGTTTCCTTGATGAAGAAGGAACTGCCCCAGCACAGGATATCCGGCCCGATAATATCCTCCACCGCGTCCAGGATCGCGTCCTGGCGGATCAGGTCGTTCAGCCAGGTGAACAGCAGATGCGATTTCTGGCGCAATTTGCCGGACAGCACGCCCGCCCCGGCCTCGAAATCTTCCAATTGGCGGCGTAGGATGCCGGCCTGGTCCGCGGACATCACCCGAATGGGGGAGAGATAGCCCTGCTCCTGATACTGGCGAACCGCCGCCTCGGTCAGACTCTTCATGGCACAACTCCCTCCGCCGATCGTTGGACCCTACGCTGCTCGGTTCGCGCAGGCCAAGTCAAGATCGGGTGGGGGAGGCCTTGGGGCTCCGCCCCAAACCCCGCGAGGGCTTCGCCCTTCGAACCCACCAGGGGCGCGGCCCCTGGACCGCGATCCATTGGGTCTGGGGCGAAAGGGGGCCTACCGTGATGTCTCAACGTCCGGGTAGGCCCCCTTTCGCCCCAGACCCCATAAATGGCATCCAAGGCCCAGCCTTGGTGGGGGTCGAGGGGGCAAAGCCCCTCGCGGGGTCCGGGGCGGAGCCCCGAGGCTCTTCTTCCTTCACCCCGCCGCGCTCGGCGATCCTGATCTTCGGCGCGGCAGTGCGCCCGGACGGGCAGCCCAGCCGCACCCTGCGTGACAGAACCGAGGCCGCCGCAAAGTTCGGCGCGACCTTGCCGTCGCCGCTCTACCTGCCAACCGGCGCCATCGGCCGGCACGGCCCCTCGGAAGCCGCGGTCATGCGTCGCCTGCTGATCGAACTTGGCGTCCCCGCCGAGGATATCATGCTGGAGGAGACCGGAACCGACACCTTGTCATCGGTGGTGGCGTTGCGCCGCCTGCTGCGCCAGATGCCGGACATCGGGCAAGTGTTCGCCGCCACCAGCGGCTACCACCTGCCGCGCTGCGTGTTGCTGCTCCGGCTGGCCGGGGTTCGGGCCAGATCCTGCCCGCCCCCGCGCGTCCCGGAGTCCATGACCTTGGCGGCGCGGTGGTATTGGCGGCTGCGGGAACTCGCCGCCATCCCCTATGATGCGATCCTGATCGTGTTCGCAAGACTCACCGGACGGCTGACCGCCCGGTAAGCCGGACTACCGGTCGCCTTCGTCGGAGTCGGTCTCGACCTCGATTTCCGGGCCGATCACATCGGCGTCGTCTTCAAGATCGGTGGTGTCTTCGAGGACATCTTCCTCCTCGACGTCCTCCACGCCTTCAACCTCCACGTCCACATCCTCGATGCCCGGAACCACGGCAGCCTTCTTCGGCCGCTTGTCCTCGATCACATTGCCGCCGACGCGACGCGGGCGCGGCTGCTCGATGGGCTGCTCGGTCCCGCATTTGGGGCAAACCGCGGGGGCTTTGGTCAGGTCATAGAAGCGGGCGCCGCAGGAGACGCAAACGCGCTTGGTGCCGAGTTCTGGCTTCGCCATAGGTGGCCCTTCGTCTCCAGGCAGGGGCTGCGGACAATTCCGATGGCCAACCCTTTGACCGATGCACCACTCCCTCTCGTCATTGCCGGACCTGATCCGGCAATAACGGTAAGGAGTCGTCATCGGTCAACGGCCCAACCGTTGGTGTAAGAGGGCGCGGCCATGCCACCCTGGCGCGCCGCTGTCAAATATAGATCGCACATGCTAAGGCAACGCCGGCAAATAAGTGCTTCAGCACGCCGGCAAAGTTGCCGTAAAAAACAAACGCCTAGGGCTTGTTCAACGCAGCCAATCGATTCGATAAATGTTGAACAAGCCCTAAGCGGCGCTCGCCCCATTGTCTCGTATCCTTGCGCGGAATGTCCCCATGAATCACTCCCCCGCCCGACCGTTTATTTCCAGCCGCACAGGGGCGCCGTTGATCGGACAGATTGCCGTGCCGGGCGACAAATCGATCAGCCACCGCGCGCTGATGTTCGGCGCCCTGGCGATCGGGGAGACCCGGATCACCGGCCTGCTGACTGGGGAAGACGTGCTGCGCACCGCCGCGGCCATGCGCGCCCTGGGGGCCGAGGTCGTCCGCGATCCGGACAGCGCCTGGCGGGTCGCCGGCCGCGGCATCGGCGGGCTGACCGAACCCGAGGACGTGCTGGACATGGGCAATTCCGGCACCGCCGCACGCCTGCTATGCGGCATCCTGGCCAGCCACCCGCTGTTCGCGGTGATGACCGGCGACGCCAGCCTGCGCCGCCGCCCGATGCGTCGCGTCACCGACCCTCTCTCGGCCTCTGGCGCACGATTCACCTCACGCGAAGGCGGCCGGCTGCCGCTGGCGATCGAAGGCGCGCGAGAGGCCATGCCGCTGGAATACCGCGTGCCGGTCCCCTCGGCCCAGGTCAAATCGGCGCTGCTGCTGGCCGGGCTGAACGCGCGTGGCACCACCCGGATCGAGGAACCCGAAGCCACCCGCGATCACAGCGAGAACATGCTGCGCCACTTCGGCGCCGATGTGCATGTGGAGGTCGCCGGTGCCGGGCGGATCATCACCCTGCAAGGCCAGCCGGAATTGCGGGCGGCGGACGTGGTCGTACCGGGCGATCCGTCCTCGGCCGCCTTCCCGATGGTCGCGGCGCTGCTGGTGCCCGGATCGCGTCTGGTCATCCCGTCGGTCGGGCTGAACCCGCTGCGCACCGGCCTGTTCGCGACCCTGCTGGAAATGGGCGCCGGAATCGTGGTGGAAAACCGCCGGACCGAGGGCGGGGAGCCGGTCGGCGACCTGGTCGTGACCTATGGGGACCTGCGCGGCGTGGACGTGCCGGCGGCGCGCGCGCCCAGTATGATCGATGAATATCCGATCCTGGCCGTGGCGGCGGCGGGCGCGGTCGGGACGACGCGGATGCGCGGACTGAAGGAATTGCGCGTCAAGGAAAGCGACCGCCTGTCCGCCACCGCCGCGATGCTGTCGGCCAACGGGATCGACGTGACGGTGGAAGGCGACGACCTGATCGTGACGGGGACCGGGCACGCATCCCACGGCGGCGGCACCGTTGACACGCATATGGACCACCGGATCGCGATGGCCGCGCTGGTGCTGGGTGCCGCGACCACCCACCCGGTGCGGGTCGATGACGCGGGCTTTATCGACACCAGCTTCCCCGGCTTCGTCAGCCTGATGAACGCGGCCGGCGCCAGCCTGCAACCGGCATGACGGGCGCCGACGGCA
>CAMATI010000216.1 GCA_945861095.1 Asaia bogorensis
TCTAGCAGCCTGTCGGACTTAGCCCAAAATCGCCGATTTTCGGAGTTTTATGTCTCCATATCGGATTCAAACGTAATATCGTGTCACATGCTTGGGAAATTGTTAACGTTTATTGCGTCAGCGCCCCAAGTCCGACAGGCTGCTAGGCCTGGAAGTCTTCGGTCCGTAGATCGATCGGCTGACCGTGCGGGGTCCGGGCCGCGGCGCGCTCCCAGGCATCGCGATGCGATGTAAGGTCGGCCGTGGTTGCCAGCGCCTTCGTTGCCACCATCCGTTCCAGAGTCGCCAGCCAGTGATGGTAATAAGTGTCCCCAGTATCCGGATCGCCCGCCGCCTGGGCGTCCTTGATGGTTTCCCCCAGCATGTTCGCCCATTCGCCCCAGGCGAACAGGCCCTGTTCTTGCAGTGCCAAGGTCATGGCGAAAGCCTGCGCTTCCCATGGCTCGCGAAACACGGGGCCTGCCGGGTCGGCGGGCAGGCCCGGATTGGCCTGAAGGGCCAGGCGAGCGGCGACGGGGTCGATCGCGGTCATGTCAGGCCGGTTCCAGGTAGGGTTCGAACGCCTCGACCGAGACCTTCAGGGTCGGATCGGTGTCCGCGCCCCACAGATCGCGCCCGTCGAATTGGACCGTATAGAGCCATTGGGGATTTTCGCCCTGCCCCATCGCTTCCGTATCCGGAAAGACCTGGCAGCCATGGAGCTTGATGACCACGCCCGCATGGCCGCGGACATAGCGGGGCAAGCGGGTATGGGTCTTGGGGTGCATGTTCCGCGCGAGCACCCGGTCCCCGACCGCGAACCGGGCCGGGGCGGTTTCCGGGCGGGAGAACGAACCTCGGCGCGTGACCCGATCGATATCGGCGAGGGTGAATTTGCCTCCGGGGGGTGTCTTGCCCGGGCGAAGCGCATGACCGGCGGTGATCTCGTCGGCATCGGCGTAGCCACGCGCGACGATGGCCCGTTCGAACCGTTCCAGCCAGCGGCGATAGTAGGATGTCAGGCAGAGATGCGGCGGCAGCATCTCGATCCCGTATCGGCCCTGGTCGATGTTCCAGGCGCCAATCGCGCCCATCACACGGCTGATGGCCATCACGTCGCCTTCCCATGCCTCGTGAAAGATGGGGCCAGTGTCGACGGGATCGACCGGGCCAAACCCGTCCATCCCGCCCATGTCATGAATGCCGTTCATGCGCCGATCTCCCCGGGGGAGGACGGAATGCCGGTGCCGATCATGGAATCGCGTGTGACGAGCTTCGTCAGTTGCTCCTCGGTCCAGCCGTCGGTGCCGGCGGGGCGGGCGGGCAGGACCATGTAACGGACTTCCGCGGTCGAATCCCAGACATGGATTTCCGTCTCGGCCGGCAGAGCGACGCCGAATTCGCTGAGTACCGCGCGAGGCTCCTTCACGACGCGAGAGCGATAGGCGAAGGACTTGTACCAGACCGGCGGCAGGCCCAGCACGTCCCACGGGTAGCAGGAGCACAAGGTGCAAACGACGACGTTGTGCCGGTCGGGCGTGTTCTCCACCGCCACCAGATGGTCGCCGGTCTTGCCTTGGTGGCCGAACGGTGCGGCGGCCTTGCTCGCATCGGTCAGCAGTGCCTGGCGAAATGCCGGATCCGTCCAGGCGCGGGCGACGATGCGCGCGCCGATATGGGGGCCGATCTTGGTCTCATACGCCTCGACGATCGCGTCCAGCGCGGCGGGATCGGCGTAGCCTTTCTCGACCAGGATGGTTTGCAGGGCGCGAACCCGCAATTCCGTTTCCGAGAGGTCCGATGCGTCGTCGTGGTCGTGGTGATGGTGGTGGTCATGGTCGTCATGGGCGGTCATGGGCGATCTCCGGTCGGGCAGCCTGGGCCGATGCGCCCGCATGATAGTAGCGGCAGGCGCGTTGTGACAGCCGTCTCGACCGGAATCGTCGACGGGTCGGCGCCATGGTAGCGTCGCTGGAGCGGTTTCACGCTGACTGGAAACGGCAAACCGCTCTGGCTCCTTGTCCGATCGCATGATTCACACGCTGTTACGTTCCGCTCAGCGTGATCATGCTCCCTGTCCGATCGCATGGTTCACACGCTATTACGTTCCGCTCAGCGTGATCATGCTCCTTGTCCGATCGCATGATTCACACGCTGTTACGGCCCGCTCAGCGTGATCATGCTCTAGGGCACAAGGATCGAGGAGGTGCGCATGGCGTTGCCCTCTCCGGCGATGACGACCACGGGTGATTCCGTATCGCCGCCAGACAGGTAGGATGCGAGTCCCGCGCAGAAATAGCTGTTGCAGACATCGGATCGCAGGGATCGCGGCAGGGTGCAGCCCTGACCGCCGTGGAACAGGCATGAGCCGTCGTAGCCAACCCGTGGCACATTCTCGATATACAGCATCAGGATGGCGCGCGCTTCCAGGTCCGGTCGATCGCCGCGCACGCGCGCCATCGTCCGTTCGTCCAGATAGGCGTGATCGCCGCCGCCCTTGCAGCACCACCCCTTGCACAGGGTGCACGCGGTTTGCGCCACGCGGGCAACCAGCCCGACGGGTTCGTCCATCGGCGGGGTTTCGGATGGTTGGCGGATCGTCATCGTGCGCAAGGCCCGCAAAGCGGCGATCAAATGCTTGCGTAGCCGGCGAGCGCGCTCCGGCGATGTCGGCACCAGCACCTTGCTGCTCCGTGGCACAATGACCGGGAGGCTGGTGTCGTCGGCGAGGGCGTCCAATTTGTGGCGTGGCATGAGAGGTCCCGCTGGCGCGTGAAGACTGCCATCTCGCCGCACTCATTGCGAGGGGCATGGAAACCCAGGTGGCGATGTCATCGGCTTGTACGAACAGGCTGGCGGCCAGGACGGGGATTCCCCGGGAAGAGCCAGGCCGGCAAGACCTACGTGGTGTTCGGCCAATCCACCGGCTTCGGCGCCGGCATCGACCTGTCCGCGCTTGCGGCCGGGCGCGGCGGCTTCGGGAGCGGCGGCTTCGTCATCAGCGGTTTCATCATCAATGGATAGAGCACGTATGTCTGCTTCGGCTCCTCCGTCGCTTCGGCGGGGGACATCGTCGGCGCTGCCTGAAAAACCGTCGTTTGCTCAATCCGCGCGCAATCATGAATGGAGGGTTAACCGCATGGATCCGGAACGATACCCCCGTTTTCCGCATTGGTTCGTAACGAAAACCCGCCTTTTCCGCGCCTGATCGGAATGGATTACCGAAACTCCATACTTAAAGTAGAATCTGAGGATATCAAATAGTTTCGGCACAATCAGATACATACAGGCTATACCGAACCCGGGATATGAACTCCGGCAAAAATCGTCAATCGCCGCACTTGCGTCAATTTAACGATTTGACGATTCCGTTAACCACTGCCTGGAATTCGTGCAAAATACCGCCTCCCCGAGGGGTACGACACTGAAAATCCGTGAATTTTTGTCAAAAATGCACTTTTTGCTTGCCATCGCCTATGCGGCCGAATTAGAACAAAAAGCAAACATTAGGCCGTGGCCGACGCTTTGGACACCTCGCACCTTCCGCCGACCGGCCACTTCAAACGCGGGAATCGCATGCCGACTGTCGAAAACGGCCCGATGACAGCTCTCGGCGGGATCATGAGAATTGTCGCCTTATTGGTGCCTTGCTTTCGCCACTCGGCCCCTGCATTAACGCACTGGCAACTCCTTTTCGGTAAGTCTTGACCGTGCCTCGGTTCGATCGGCACCGGCCGCCATGCCCCCAGGGCGCGCAACCGGCCCCTCGCGGCAAACCGCCGACGGGTGGCCAGCGACCGGTGCCGGTCAAACCGCGGTTCGTCCACCCCGTTTCTCCTCGCCGTGAGCATGACAGCGTCTGAACGATCGATGAACACACCCAGCATCCAGACAGAGCGTCCATCGCGCATCGGCGTCCCACGGACCGTCCCGCTGATCAGTTTGCTGGTCCTGCTGGCGGTTTTGGCGGTCGTCGCCTTCGCGGCCTTCCGATCGCCGCTGAAGGACGATATCGCCTGGTTGCTCTACGTCGCGCGACGCTGGATGGCGGGACAGGAGCTTTATATCGACGTGGTGGAGGTCAATCCGCCGCTGATCATCTGGCTCTCGGCCGTGCCGCTGGGGATCGCCCGCTGGCTGGACCTGGGCATTCAGTTTGTCACCATGAGCATGTTCATCGTCATGGTGGTCGGCTGTGCCTGGTGGAGCGCGACATTGCTGCGGCACCGCGGCGGCCTGTTCGCGGACCGGGTGACCGTGTTCGCCGTCATCGGTATCGTGCTGCTTGTCATGCCCGCCGGCGATCTCGGTCAGCGGGAGCATCTGCTGGTCGCGGCGATTCTGCCCTATCTGATCCTGTTCGCGGGTTCGCTGGATGGCATCCGTCCGCCGGTATGGCACGCGGTGTTCGCCGGCATCGTCGCGGGCCTCGGCTGTGCGTTGAAGCCGCGCTACGCGGGCGTTTTCGTGGTGTTGGAATGCATTGCCCTGTCGCGGCTGATGTGGCCCTGGCGGGTGCTGCCGATCGCCGCCGGGCTGACGATGTTCGCCTATATCGCGATCGTCTACGTGACCTGCCCCGCCTATGTCCGGCGCGCCGTGCCGATGGCGCTGGCACTTTATGGCGCGACCGATGTGTCGTTCTTCCGCCTGCTGCTCGATAGCGCCGTCCTGATGGTGGGGGAGGCCGTGGCCGCGAGCCTGGTCTGGCTGCGCCGGCACACCATGCCCGAGCGAAACCTGATGATGGTCCTGGTGGTGTTCGCCGCGGTCAGTACGGTTATCAGCTTCTTGGATGGGAAGGACTGGTACTACCACCGTCTGCCCGCCACCGTTGCCACGGTGCTGGTACTGATCTGCTGGGTCGCCTCTGTCCTGCGGGATGGCCCGTCGGAGCGGCCCCAAAGGATGCCCCAAGGGGTGGCCCAAGGGATGGCCCAACGGATGATGCTGTCCGGCCGACCACGGTCGGCGTCCCGATCGGCATCATTGGCGGTCGCGGCCCTGGCCGTGCTGGTGTTGTGCGCGGGCGCCCTGCAGCGACTGGAACCGCAGGTCGCCCAAGCCGTGGAACCAGAGGCGACCACGGTTGCGCGCCTGGAACAGATCGTCCGCCAACAGAATGCCCGGACCTATATCGCCTTCTCCGAATGGATCGCCCTCGGCTTTCCCGTGGTGAACAACACCGGCGTTGCCTGGGCATCGCGGTTCGATTCGATGTGGGCTCTGAAAGGGGAATTGTGGCGAGCGCGCTTCGATCCCTCGGTCGCGAGCGAATGGCCGGTCGCCCGCTGGGTCGTGCGCGATTTCATCGCCGGATGTCCCGATATCGCGGTGGTGGATACGCGGGAAGGATTGAATTACATCGCCGTGCTGAGCGCTTCCGATCCCGCCTTTGCCCGGGCCTGGTCACGCTATCGCCAGATCGATGCGTTCGACGGATTGACGGTGTATCGTCGCGGCAAGGCAGGCTGCATCGACCCCTGGGTCGCGGCCGAGGCGCCCAGACCAAGCCGGTCGCGCTAGACCGGGTTCGCCCTGACCGGAAATGGCAGGCCGGTCGGATTTTCAGTTTCAAGGCTTGAATCGCCCGTTGTTTCGTTCGGCTCCACGTGATCATGCGATGGCGGATCGGACCGATAACGGGTGATCACGACAGGATCAGAGCCACCCTGGTGCGACCTTGCCGGATTTCCAGCGATGCGGCCGGGAAGCGGTTCGGGCAGGTGTTCCCGGTGCGATGCGCCTTGCCGCGATAAGGCTTGCGTTGCGCATGGGCAGAATGAATGATTGTCATCATTTTCATTGAATGGGTCGATGACCATCCTTCCCAGCCCACAGCAGCTACGCTACCTGGTCGCCCTGGCCGAAAGCCGCCACTTCGGACGTGCGGCACTGACCTGCGCCGTGACCCAATCGACGCTCTCGGCCGGAATCCTGGCGTTGGAACGCCAACTCGACACCCACATCCTCGATCGCGAAGCCGGCCGCCACGTCGTCTTCACCTCGCTCGGCCTCGACCTGGTGGAACGCGCCCGGGCCGCGCTGGCAGCGCTGGAAGCCGTCAGCGAGACGGCGGCGGCGGCGCGCGAACCCATGAGCGGACCGGTCCGCCTCGGCGTGATCCCAACCATCGGCCCCTTCCTGCTCCCCCGGCTGATGCCCGTCCTGCGTTCGGCCTTTCCGCGCCTGCGATTGTTCCTGCGGGAAGATACCACCGCCCGTCTGGTCGATCGCCTGGAAACCAACCGGTTGGATGCCGTACTGCTGGCCCTGCCGTGCGATTGCGGAGGAGCGGAAGCGATCCAGGTCGCCCGCGATGAATTCCTTCTCGCCCTGCCGGCGGATCACAAGCTGGCCGCTTTGTCCGCCGTGCCCACATCGGCCCTGGCCAGCGAGCGGTTGCTCCTGCTGGAGGACGGTCACTGCCTGCGCGACCAGGCCCTGGCGGTCTGTGGCTTGCTGGCCGGAGACCGCGCCGACCAGGACGGGTTCGCGGCAACGAGCCTGCACACCTTGGTACAAATGGTCGCCGGTGGGTTGGGGGTGACCTTGTTGCCCCGTCTGGCGGTGACCGCCGGCATCATCGAAGGTACCGGACTCGTCCTGCGTCCCCTGTCGGGCGTGCCGGCCTGGCGCACCCTGGGCCTGGCCTGGCGTTCCAATGCACCGCGCGCCGCGGACTATCGCGCGCTGGCCCCGCATCTGGCGGATTGCTGTCGAGATGCATTGTGGCCGGCGGGCCCGGGCGTGATCGGCTGAAATCGGGCGGAACGTCGGTCCATGTCCAGGGCCGATGACACCGGTCGATGCCGATTTGGCGCGTCGCCGAGCGGGTGGTCGGGGTGGCATGGCAGGGCTGGGTGCTCAGGGCTGCTTGCGAGCAATCGCGGTTGCCGCCATCCTTCTACCCAACCGGAGGAAAGTACCATGCCCGATCTCGTCATCCGCAACGGCACCATCGTCGACGGCACCGGCGCGGACGTCTACGAAGCCGACATCGCCATCGAAAACGGCAAGATCACCGCCATCGGCAAGATCGCCGGCCGCGGCAAAGAGGAAATCGATGCGCGCGGCAAACTCGTCACGCCGGGTTTCGTCGATCCGCATTCCCACTACGACGCCCAGGCGACCTGGAGCAGCCATATCACGCCATCGTCCTGGAATGGCGTCACCACCACCCTGATCGGCAATTGCGGCGTCGGTTTCGCGCCCTGCCGTCCCGACGAACGCGACATGCTGGTGAAGTTGATGGAAGGGGTGGAAGACATCCCCGAAGTCGTGCTGACCGAGGGGCTGCCCTGGAACTGGCAGAGCTTTCCGGACTACCTGAACGCCCTGGAAGGTCGACCCTACGATCTGGACGTCGCCACACAGGTGCCGCATGCCGCCGTCCGCGTCTTCGTGATGGGAAAGCGTGGCCTGGAGCGTGAACCTGCGACCGAGGCCGACAGCGCCGCCATGGCCCGCATCGCCGCCGAGGGTATCCAGGCCGGCGCGCTGGGTTTCTCGACGTCGCGCACCATCAACCACAAGACCAAGGCCGGGGAGCTGATCCCCACCCTGGAAGCCGGGGAGTCCGAACTGACCGCCATCGCGCGGGCCTTGCGGGGCATCGATGCCGGCTGGTTGCAGGTGATCTCCGACTTCGACGACGCCGAGAGCGAGTTCGCGATGCTGCGCCGCCTGACCGGGGAGGCCGGCCGGCCGATGGCGATCACCATCCTGCAGCGCGACAACAAGCCCGAGGAATGGCGCAAGATCACCGGCTGGATCGCCGATGCCAACCGGTCTGGCCTGGAGATGCTGGGCCAGGTGCTGACCCGACCGACCGGGATCATCCTGGGCTTCGAAATCTCACAGAACCCGTTCATCGGCTGCCCCAGCTTCGCCGCGGTGGCCGACCTGCCGTTCGAGGCCAAGATCGCCGCATTGCGCCAGCCCGAGTTGCGCGCGCGTCTGCTGGCGGAAAAGACCGCCGACCCATCCTTGGAACGGCGCGTCGCCCGCTGGGACCGGCTGTTCCCGATGAGCGACCCGCCGAACTACGAACCCGCGCCCGAGGACAGCATCGCCGCGCTGGCCCAACGCCAGGGTCGCGATCCCGCCGATCTGGCCTATGATATGCTGCTGGAGCACAACGGCAGGGCGCTGCTGTACCGTCCGTTGTCCAATTATAGCTACGGCAATCTGGACAGCGTACATGACATGCTGACCCATGAAGCGACCATCGTCGGCCTGGGCGACGGCGGCGCGCATGTCGGTATCCTCTGCGATGCCAGCGCGATCGGCACCATGCTGACGCATTGGACCCGCGATCGAACGCGCGGCCCGAAGGTGTCGATCCCCTGGGCGGTCCGCCGCATCACGCGGGATTCCGCCTTCGCGATCGGCTTGCGGGACCGCGGGGTGGTGGCAACCGGCTACAAGGCCGATCTGAACGTCATCGACTACGACAACCTGCGTCTGAGCATGCCGGAGGTCGTCTACGATCTGCCCAGCGGGGGGCGGCGCCTGGTACAGCGGTCAACTGGCTATGACGCGACGATCGTGTCCGGCGTACCGGTCTATCGCCACGGACAGGCAACGGGTGCGCTGCCCGGACGCCTGATCCGCGGCGCCCGTTCGGCCTGAACGGCGTCTTGGAACCAAGGGGCTTAGGCATGGCATTACCAAGCGTGGCATTCATCGGCCAATCGACACGACGGTTCGAGGACGACCGCTTCCTGACCGGACACGGCACATTCGTGGAGGATGTGAATGAGCCGGGACAGGCCTGGGCGTATGTCGTGCGGTCCCCCCATGCGCATGCGACGATAGATCGAATCGACGTCGCAACCGCGCGTGCCATGCCGGGGGTGCTGGCGGTCTACACGATTGACGATATCGGTGAGCTTGGGCTGCTGCCATGCGCCACCGCGGTCGCCACCGAACAGCCGATGATCGTGCCGCCTCGCCCGGCCCTGGCGCGCGGACGGGTCCGCCATGTCGGCGATCCCGTGGCGTTCGTTGTGGCCGAAACCGCGATGACCGCGCGCGACGCGGCCGAGGCGGTGGAGGTCGACTACACCGTGCTGCCCTCGGTCGTGGACGGGCCGGCCGCCCTGGCGCCGGATGCCCCGTTGCTGTGGGAGGAGGCGCCGTCCAACCGGTCCTTCCGTTTTCGCAAGGGCGATCCCTCGGCGGTGGCGGCGGCCTTCGCCGGTGCGGCCCATGCGGTTGAGATCGACCTGATCAACAACCGCCTGGTCATCGCACCGACGGAGACCCGATCCGCTATCGCGCGCTTCGTCGGTGGCATGTTCCACCTGTTCGTGACGGCGGCCGGGGTCCATGGGCTGCGCAACCAGTTGGCCGAGACCATTTTTCATGTGCCGAAAGACCGGGTGCATGTCGTAGCACCAGATGTCGGCGGCGGGTTCGGGATCAAGAACTGCCTCTATCCCGAATGGGTCATGCTGCTGTTCGCAGCCCGCGCGCTGGGCCGTCCGGTGAAATGGGTGGAGGAACGGTCGGAGGATTTCATCTCCACCGCGCAGGGACGCGACAATGTGACGCACGCGCGCCTGGCGTTGGATGCGGACGGGCGGTTCCTGGCGCTGGATGTCCATACGATTGCCAATCTTGGTGCCTATATGTCCGGCGGCGGACCCGGCAGTTCCACCAACGCCCCGGCCGCGGCGATGGGCGGGGGTTATGTCATCCCCGCAATCGCCATGGATGTGCAAGCAGCGTTCACCAACACCGTGCCGATCGACGCCTATCGCGGTGCCGGCAAACCCGAAGCCAATTACCTGATCGAGCGTCTGATCGACCTCGCCGCGCGCCGTTGCGGGTTCGACCCGATCGGTCTGCGGCGGCTGAACGCGATATCCGCCTTTCCCTACCCGAAAGCCCTGGGAACCGTCGTCGATTGCGGTCGCTTCGGGCTGAATATCGACGATGCCCTGGTCGCCGCCGATCAAGCCGGATATCCTGCCCGCCGGGACGCATCCACGGCGCGCGGTCTGCTGCGCGGCATCGGCGTTGCCTGCTTTCTGGAAACGGCACGGGGGGCGCCGAATGAGGGTGCCGAAATCCGCTTCCAAACCGATGGTAAGGTCGCGCTGCTAATCGGCACCCAGTCCAACGGGCAAGGCCACGAGACGTCCTACCCGCAGATCGCCGCCGATCTGCTGGGCCTGCCGATGGAGACGTTCCACTACATCCAGGCGGACACAGCGGAAATCCCCGCCGGCAATGGCCATGGTGGCGCCCGATCCATGCATATGGGAGGTGCGGCGCTGCACAAGGCGGCCATGGCGGTGATCGCCAAGGGCACAGCCATCGCCGCACGCCTGTTACAGGCCAACCCGGATCAGGTCGTGTTCGCCGATGGTCGATTCATCGTGCAAACGATCCCGGAGCGGAGCATCGACCTGTTGTCCGTGGCCACGGCCGCCCGCGATCCGGCCAACCTGCCGGACGGCATGGAACCCGGCCTGGACACATATGTCTGGAACCTGCTGGATATCATTACGTTCCCCAATGGTTGCCACATCGCGGAAGTGGAGGTCGACCCGGAAACCGGTCGCGTGACCCTGGATCGTTACACCGCCGTCGACGATTTCGGTACCTTGATCAACCCGATGCTGACGATCGGACAGGTGCAGGGCGGCGTCGCGCAGGGGATCGGCCAGGCCTTGCTGGAACACACTGTCTACGACCCCGACTCCGGCCAGTTGCTCAGCGGGTCCTTGATGGACTACGCCCTGCCCAGGGCCGACGATCTGCCGGACTTCGCGATCACCTTGACCGGTGTCCCTACAAACGCCAATCCGCTGGGGGTGAAAGGCGCAGGGCAGGCGGGCGCCATTGCCGCACCGCAGACGGTGATAGGGGCGATCCTCGATGCGCTGGCGCCGTTGGGAGTGCTGCATATCGACATGCCGGCGACACCGGAACGCGTCTGGCGCGCAATCCAACAGGCCCGCGCATAAGTGTCTGTCCGGAAACAAAATACAGCTTTTCAGCGGACTACCGTGGGTGTCTGGTGCGGAGCAGCCCCTGATCGATGGCCCCGCATCGCTTTCGGGGCCGCGCCTGCCAGCCGCCTCGTAATAGGGGCAAAACCGTGGGCACGCCGGTCTTGGGTTCCCCAAGCCGGTTGATCCTATCGGCAGCGCTCCGCGACTTTCGGTGCACCTGCCACTCAGGCAGGACGGAGCCGCGCTCTGACGTAATGGTCAAGTGGTGCGATGATCG
>CAMATI010000217.1 GCA_945861095.1 Asaia bogorensis
GTTGGTTTGCAGGGCTTGCGGCGATTCGGCAACGACCGCCAGCAGGGCGGTGTAATCATCGTGATGCGCCCAGGCATATTCCACCGCGGCGCGGGTCTTGCCGATGCCGCCCAGGCCGTGGATGGCGAAGTTGGAGGTGATGGCGGTGGCTTTGCCCCCTGTCGCGGTCAGGCTGTTGCGCAGACGGATCAGGAAGTCGTCTCGGCCTTTGAACAAGGTGCCGAGCGATGGGTAGGGCAGGGCGATGGGTTTGGCGCGGGCCAGGAGGGGCCAGTCTTCCTTCATCACTTCGGCCCGCAATTCGTGGGTGGAGTTGAACGGGACGCGGCGCCCGCCGAGCGACCTTATGTGGTCGAGGAATGTCTGTTGCAGGTTGGGAATGTCGTCGCCGGCTGGCTCGTCGGGTTGGTAGTCCTTGCCGGCTTTGTAGACATACATCCGCTTGCCGTAATGGGACGCGAACAGGATTTCCCATTGCGTATAGGACGCCTGCTCGATCCCCTCTGGCCGCATGGTCCGGTAAGGTTCGGCGGTCCCCGTTGGCGGGCAGGCCCCGCTGCGCTCGCCAAGGATGCAGATGACCGCGTGGCAGTCGTGGACATAGTCATGGATCAGGTCCAGCAGGGATCCCTTGCCGGATTCGGAACGAAACACCTCCTGCCACTTCACGGTCAGGCCGCGCGCGATGAGGTCCTTCGCCAGGGCATCGCGTGCACTGGCGAATTCGCTGCTGACGCAGGACAGGAAGATGCGGAATTCGGCCATCGGGTCCGTTACACCGGCGGTTGTGTCCGGGACTGTGGCATGGCGGCGGGGGGATGGCAAAGCCAGGCACGGGTTCTTGTGCGTCCCTGTCAGGGTTCGTGCCGGCTGCCCGGTCCGCAAGGTCTAACCACGGAGGACACGAAGGATCACGGTGATCCACGGAGGCGCTGGGCCAAGGCCGGCGGATCGCCGATCCGCCCGTGCGGTCCGGAGGTCTGACCGTTGCGCCGGCAGGCGGCACGGTGCCCGGTGTTGCCGTTGTTCTGGTCCGGGGCGGCCTCGCCTGTCTCGTTCCTGATGCAAATGCCATCCCGGTGGAAGCAGCAGGGCACGACCCGGGCGAGGTCCCGGCTCCGTGGATCACCGTGGTCCTTCGTGTCCTTCGTGGTTAGCCCTTGCGGACAGTGCCACAAGCAGAAGCCTCACCCATGGCCCGCCCATCCGCCACCGGACGCACCCAACGGCAGCCCGCCCCAAACGCGAACGGGGCACGTCGTCGCGGTCCGCGGGACCCGGCAACAACCACCGAACCCGCAACAACCGACCGGCGCCTTCCGCCATCACCCCGTCGCCACCAACTCCGCTCGGCCGCCCCCCGGTCCCGTGCGATTACCCTGCGTTTCGGAATAAGTTAACCGCGCCTATCCGGAACGATACCCCCCGAGTCCGGCGCCTGTCCGGAACGAAAGCCCCCGGTTCCCGCATGATTTCGCAACGAAAATCGAATTGAGGCAACTTCAGCCAGTCTCTGAAGTTCGGCTGTTTTCGGTGTAACTTCAGATCGGTGCTCCCCAACCCTGAGCCAGACTGTCAGGAATGCGCGCTGCCGCTTTTTCGCCAATCGTCAGGATCAAAATTGACGTTAACTACTAATTAACAACATGAACGCTCAGAAAGAATCACAAGGCCAGAAGGGCGAGGCGGACTTCAGATAAAGCATGAAAATCGCCCCGTGTATTGTTGTTTTATTGAAGAAAATTCCGCACTGAACGGCTCAAAATCCCGCCGTATCGAGACTGGCGCAGGCCAAACCGCCAGGTCTCGGCGGTTTGTTCTTGCCTCGGCCCGCCCCGGCACGGTAATTTCCCCGGTTATGGCAGTTTGTGGATACACTCCGATCGACGGGGCGCGGCTGGGACGGTTCGGGCACCATAGGCCCAATCCGGGCCGGATGTTAGCGTTCCCGGACCGATCAAAGGGGAGGGTCGGTTCCGGGCACTGCCACAGAAGGATACAATCCGCATGACCTGGTCGATCGTTGCCCATGACCCGAACAGCGACGCGTTTGCCGTGGCCGTCGCCACCAAGGCGTTCGCGGTCGGCGCATCCTGCCCCTTCGTGCGCGCCGGCGTGGGCGCCGTTTCCACTCAGTCGATGACCAACCGCTATCTGGGGCCGGCGATTCTGGACGCGATGGCGCGCGGCATTTCCCCGAAAGCCGCGATCGAGGGCGCTTTGGCCGGCGATGACGGGCGCGGCATCCGCCAGGTGCACGCGGTGGACCGGCATGGTCGCACCGCCGCCTGGACTGGGGAGAATTGCGTGATGTGGTGCGGCAATGTCTCGGCCGGCGGTATCAGCGTGGCGGGCAACATGCTGGCCGGAGAACCCACGATCACGGAGACGCTGGCCGCGTGGAAAGCCAACCAGGCGCTGCCGATGCCGGACCGCCTGATGATCGCGATGGAAGCCGGAGAAGCGGCCGGTGGCGATCGCCGCGGCAAGCAATCCGCGGCCATGGTGATGGTCACGGCCGAGGATTTTCCCGACCTGAACCTGCGCGTCGATGATCACGCCGAACCGCTGGTGGAACTGCGCCGGCTGTTGGGGCTTTGGAAGGAGCAGGGCGTGCCGAGGCTGGGGATTGCGCCGTCGAAATCCAACCCATCCGGCCTGATCGACCTGGATGCGATCGAGGCCGGTTGGATCGCGCGCGGGTTGGATTTGCGGTTCCGGCGTTGAGCGGCCGGTCGTTTATTCCAGGCGCCCCAAATGGGTTGCCCCGTCATTGCGAGCGTAGCGAAGCAATCCAGGGTCCCGGCGTGATCGATCCCGTTCGTTGCCCTGGATTGCGTCGCTACGCTCGCAATGACGGGGCCGTTGTCGCCAGGGGTTCCTGGTTCGGTCTGTATTACAACATCCGTTGCAGGATCAGCTTCTGCACGTCCGATGTGCCTTCATAAATCTGGCAGACGCGGACATCGCGATAGATCCGCTCCACCGGGTAGTCCGCCAGGAACCCGTATCCGCCCAGGGTCTGGATGGCGGCGGTGCAGACGGATTCCGCGACTTCCGAGGCGAACAGCTTGGCCATGCAGGCGGCTTCCAGGGACGGACGGCCGTCGGCTTTCAAGCGGGCGGCGTGCAGGGTCAGTTGGCGCGCGGCTTCCAGTCGCGTCTTGGCGTCCGCGAGTCGGAATCCCACCGCCTGGAAATCGATGATGGCACCGCCGAACGCCTTCCGTTCCTTTGCGTAGCCAACGGCATAGTCGAGCGCCGAGCGGGCCATGCCGACGCTTTGTGCCGCGATGCCGATGCGGCCGCTTTCCAGGGTGGACAGCGCGATCTTGTAGCCCTCGCCTTCCGCGCCGATGCGTTGGTCTTCCGGGATTTCCACGTCCTGGAACGACAACGCGCAGGTGTCGGAGGCTTTCTGGCCGAGCTTTTCCTCCGTCCGCGTTACCGAGAACCCGGGGTGGGTTTTGTCGATGACGAACGCCGACAGGCCGCGCTTGCCGGCGCTGGAATCGGTCACGGCGAAAAACACGATGCTGCCGGGATGGGTGGCGTTGCTGATGAACTGCTTGGACCCGTTGACGATGTAGCGGTCGCCCTTTTTGACCGCTCGCGTGCGCAGGTTGGAGGCATCCGACCCGGCCTGCGGCTCGGTCAGGCCGAAGGAGCCGACATGCTCTCCGGTCGCCAGTTTGCGCAGCCAGCGGTCCTTTTGCGCGTCCGTCCCGTAATTGCCGAAGATGATGCAGGTGGGCGAGTTGTGCACCGAGACCATGGTCGAAATCGAGCCGTCGCCGGCGGCGATTTCTTCCAGCACCAGGGCATAGGTAACCGGATCGATTTCCGACCCGTTCCACTCGGCGGGGGTTGTGGCGCCGAAGATGCCCAGTTCGCCCAGTTCGGCGATGACCTCCGGTTCGATCCGGCCAGCTTTTTCGCGCGCGGCGGCGAGGGGGGCCAGGCGCTCCTGGGAGAACTTCCGGACCATGTCGATGATCAGGCTATCGCCGTACTGGGAGCTGCTATCGGCCATGGAACGCCTCGGTGTTGGTATCAGTGTTATGATCTACCCCCTGCCGGATGCCCCGGTCCACCATGGATCGGTTCCAAGGGCCGTCGCCCTTGGCGGGGTCTAAAGGGGGCATCGTTTGCGGCGCCCCGCGTCTTCAGTTGAGAAAAATCTTCCCCGGATTCATCACCCCCCGAGGATCCAAAGCCTGCTTCACCGACCGCATCACGGCCAAAGCCTCCGCTCCATGCTCCTGTTCCAGGAACTCCCGCTTGCCGATCCCGACCCCGTGCTCTCCGCTGCAAGATCCGCCCAAAGCCAAGGCCCGGGCGACGATCTTCTTGTCCAGCTCCCACGCGCGAGCCAACCCGTCCGGTTCCGGCGGCACCAGGATCACGGTGTGGAAATTGCCATCCCCCACATGCCCGACGATGGGCGCGGTCAGGCCGGAGGCGGCGATGTCTTCCTTGGCCCCCAGAATGGCCTCATCCAGGCGGGAGATCGGCACGATCGCGTCGGTGGCGATCCCCTTGTGGCCGGGTTTCAGCGCCAGGCAGGCCCAGAGCGCATCGTGGCGCGCCTGCCACAGCTTATGGCGGTCGGCGGGATCGGTGGCCCAGCGGAAGCCGCGCCCGTTGTAGCCGTTGGCGATGTCCTCGGCCTGTTGGGCCTGTTCGGCGACTCCGGCCTCGGTGCCGTGGAACTCGAAGAACAGGCTGGGCATCGGTTCCAGTCCCTCCAGCTTCGAATAGGCGATGCAGGCGGCGAGTTGCACCTCATCCAGCAGTTCCATGCGCGCCACCGGGATTCCGGTCTGCATGATGGTGATGACGGTCTCGATCGCGTCCTTCAGGGTGGGGAACTGGCAGGTGGCGGACGACACCGCTTCGGGGATGCCATGCAGGCGCAACTGGATTTCGGTGATGACGCCGAGCGTGCCTTCGGAGCCGACGAAGAGGCGGGTGAGGTCGTAGCCGGTGGCGGATTTGCGGACGCGACCGCCGGTGCGGATGATGCGTCCGTCCGCCATGGCGACGGTCAGCCCCATCACGTTCTCTCGCATCGTGCCGTAGCGCACCGCGTTGGTGCCGGACGCGCGCGTGGCCGACATGCCGCCGATGGTGCAGGCCGAGGTGCCGGGATCGACCGGGAAAAACAGCCCCAGATCGCGCAGATGGGTGTTCAGCTGTTCCCGCGTCACGCCGGCTTCGACGCGGCAATCCATATCGGCCTGGCTGACATCGATGATCCGGGTCATGCGTGACAGGTCGAGCGTGATGCCGCCGCGGACGGGGGTGACGTGGCCTTCCAACGAGGTGCCGGCGCCCCAGGGCACCACCGGGATGTGGTCGGCATTGCACAGGGCCAGAACGCGGGCGGCCTCTTCCGAGGTTTCGACAAACGCGACAGCGTCCGGCAACACCGGGGTCTGGGTGTCCTGGCCGTGGCTATGGTGGTCCCGCAACGCCGCGTTGGTGGTCAGGCGCTCTCCCAGGAAAGCGCGGGCGGCTTCGATGACGGTTTCGACGGGCATGGTTGATCCCTGATCTGTTGGGGGCAAGGATTGGCGTGGCGGTGGGGCGCTGGCAAGGGCTGGGGCCGTGTTCTGGCCTTGGAGCGATGGAATTCAGGAAGCTGGGCAGAAGGCGTCACTCGGAGAAAATTCTCCCCCTCCCCTTGCGGGAGGGGGTTGGGGGAGGGGTAATTCGGCGCGGTCATTGCGCTAAACCCCTCCCCCCCGGCCCCCTCCCACAAGGGGAGGGGGAGAATTTTCTCCTTTGCCGATGCATCTGACAGCCGTCGGACCTTAAACCCGAATGAACCCCACCATCCGCTCCACCTCCGCCACGATCGGGTCCGCAATCGCCGCCGCTCGGCCTGCGCCATCCCGCAATACCGCATCGACGCTGCCCGGATCGGCCAGATAGCGCCGGGTTTCCGACGCGATCGGGCTCAACCGGTCGACGACCAGAGCCGCAAGCGATTCCTTGAACGCGCCGAACCCCTTGCCGCCATGATCGCGCAGCACCGCCTCGGCCTCGATGTCGGCCAGAGCCGCATAGATCCCCACCAGATTCCGCGCCTCCGGCCGGTTCGCCAGCCCCTCCATCTCGCTCGGCAGAGGCTCCGGGTCCGTCTTGGCGCGGCGGATCTTCATGGCGATCGTGTCGGCATCATCGTTCAGGTTGATGCGGCTCTGATCCGACGGATCGGATTTGGACATCTTCTTGGTGCCGTCCCGCAGGCTCATAACCCGGGCGGCCACGCCCAGGATCAGCGGTTGGATGTTCGGGAAGAAGTCCACGCCGTAATCGTGGTTGAATTTCTGCGCGATGTCGTTGGCGAGTTCCAGGTGCTGGCGTTGATCCTCCCCCACCGGAACGGCCGTGGCCTTGTAGGCCAGGATGTCGGCGGCCATCAGGTTCGGGTAGACATACAGCCCGGTCGAGGCGTTTTCCCGGTTCTTGCCGGCCTTGTCCTTGAACTGTGTCATGCGGTTCAACCAGCCGATCCGCGCCACGCAGTTGAAAATCCAGGCCAACTGCGCATGTGCGCGCACCGAGGATTGCAGAAACAGGATATGCCGCGTCGGGTCGATCCCGCAGGCCAGCAGCACAGCCGCCATCTCCCGCGTCTGCTGCGCGAACTCCCTGGGATCCTGCCACTCGGTGATCGCGTGCAGATCGACCACGCAGTAGATGCAGTCATGCTCGTCTTGCAGGGCCACCCAGTTGCGGATCGCGCCGAGATAGTTGCCAAGCGTGGCGACGCCGGAGGGCTGGATGCCGGAGAAGATGCGTTGCATTGGCGTGCTCGATGGTCCGTGGTTAAGGGCGGCAGAGATGGCCGATCCCGGGGGTTGGTGCAAGGTTGGTGCGGTGGAGAGAAGGGCGGCTCTGCCCCGGACCCCGACCAGGGCTTTGCCCCTGGACCCCACCAAGGGCGACGGCCCTTGGAACCCGGACTATTGGTGCGTTTGAGGATACGGCCCTACACAGACCTATCGCCATCCGTGTAGGGCCGTATCCTCAAACGCACCCAAAAAATCGCATTCCAAAGGCCGTGCCTTTGGCGGGTCCAGGGCAGAGCCCTGGTCGGGGTCCGGGGCGGAAGCCCCGTCCTCTCTCTCTACGGCACCAACCGGCGCGCAATCCCCGCCATCTCCACCACGTCCCGCGCCACCGCGGCCGAACCCTCGGCCATGGACAACGGCCCATAACCCCATGTCGCGAAAATGCACGGCAGCCCCGCGCCGCGCGCCGCGACCACATCGTTTGCGTGATCTCCGGCCATCACCGCGCGATCGGCCGTCCCACCCGCGGCCAGCAGGGTTGCCGTCATGTGCGCCGGGTCCGGCTTGCGCACCGGGAAACTGTCGCCCCCGCCCACCGCCGCCATGAACCGGGCCAGACCCAGAGCCTCCAACAGCGAGCGCGCCGCGCCCTCCGGCTTGTTGGTGCACACCGCCAACCGCCAGCCCTCATCGGCCAGGCCTTGCAGGGTTGCCTCGACATCTGGATACAGCCGGCTTTCCACCGCCGCATGCGCCGCGTAATCGGCCGAGAACACCGCGATCGCGGTCGCATCCGGCATGCGTCCCCGGGCCGCGAACGCCTTCTCCACCAACCGAGCCACCCCGTCTCCGACCATGCCAGCCGTTTCAGAAGCCGAGAATGGTGGCAGGTCGCGGCTTGCCATCAGCCGGTTCAATGCCGCGGCCAAATCGGGGACGGTGTCGACCAGGGTCCCATCCAGGTCCAGCAGCAGGGTCCGCGCCACGATGTTGTACTCCGAAACGTGAATTGAACCAATGTCGTAGCCGAGGGCTTTGACATATGTCGGCCCGGACGGCTACCCGAGAGCGCACAGCGAAGCAGGGGAACGGCATGCACGCAACCGCGATCATTCTGGCCGCCGGATTCGGAACACGGATGAAGTCCGCGCTGCCCAAGACGCTGCACCCAATCGCGGGTCGGTCAATGCTGCGCCATCTGCTGACAAGCTGCTCCTCCGTCTTCGATCGTATTGTCGTCGTGCTCGGCCCCGACATGGAACAGGTCCGCCGCGAAGCCGCACCCCATGCCTGTGTGATCCAGCATGAGAGGCTCGGTACCGCCCATGCCGCGCTGCAGGCGGCCGAACATTTCGGCGATGGGGAGGTCGCGATTCTTTACGCCGACAACCCGCTGATCCAACCGAAGACCCTGCGCAATCTGCTGGAACGACGCACGCAGGGGGACGCCAGGGGCCCCCTCGGCCTGGGCCTGCTGGCGTTCCGCCCGAACGACCCCGCACACTATGGCCGCGTGGTGGCGCATCATGGTGAGGTCGACCGCATTGTCGAGTGGACCGACGCGACCGAGGCCGAACGCGCCATCCCGTTGTGCAACGCTGGCGTGCTGTGTGCACCCGCGACCACCATGCACCAGTGGTTGCGTGCCGTCCGCAACGACAATGCCAAGGGCGAGTTTTACCTGACCGATGTAGTGGCCCTCGCCCGCCAGGACGGCCAGCGCGTAGGCGTGGTCGAAGCCCCGGCGGAAGAACTCGCCGGCGTCAATTCCCGTTCCGAACTGGCGAAGGCGGAGGCCGTGATGCAGTCCTGGCTGCGGGAGGCCGCCATGGACGCGGGCGTGACCATGACCGATCCAGGCTCTGTGTTTCTCAGCATGGACACGCGTTTCGGCGCCGATGTGACAATCGAGCCGAATGTCGTGTTCGGACCCGGCGTGACGATCGCCGACAATGTGCGGATCAGGGCCTTCAGCCATCTGGAAGGCTGCCAGGTCGGGGCCGGCTGCATCATCGGCCCCTTCGCCCGCCTGCGCCCGGGCACCGAATTGGGCGAAGACGTCCATATCGGCAATTTCGTCGAACTGAAGGCCGCGACCCTTGCCCGCGGCGTGAAGGCCAGCCACCTGACCTATATCGGCGACGCCTCGGTGGGCGAGGCCACGAATATCGGGGCCGGCACCATCACCTGCAATTATGACGGCTATGCCAAGCATCGCACCACGATCGGCGCGCATGCCTTCATCGGCTCGGATGTCGCGCTGGTCGCGCCCGTGTCCGTGGGCGATGGCGCGATCGTCGCCGCCGGCAGCGTCATCACGTCGGATGTGGCGCCGGACGCGCTGGCTCTGGCGCGCGGGCGGCAGGTGCAGAAACCCGGCTGGGCGGCCGAATTCCACGCGACCCATGGGAAGAAAACCTAAATGTGCGGCATCGTCGGAGTTATCGGCTCTCGTCAGGCGGCCCCCCTGTTGCTGGAGGCACTGCGCCGGCTGGAATACCGCGGCTATGACAGCGCCGGCATCGCCACCCTCGTCGACGGCCAGATCGACCGACGCCGAGCCGAGGGCAAGCTCGGCAATCTCTCCGCCGCGTTGGAGCGCACCAAGCTGTTCGGCACGATCGGGATCGGCCACACACGCTGGGCCACCCACGGCGCGCCCACCGTCAACAACGCCCATCCGCACGGCACCAGCCGGGTGTCCCTGGTGCATAACGGCATCATCGAAAACCACGCCGAACTGCGCGCCGAACTGGAAGCGGCCGGACAGGTGTTCAGCACGGAGACCGATACCGAGACCGTCGCCCAACTCGTCGATCTGAACCTGCAACGCGGCATGGCACCGATCGAGGCCGCCGGCGCCGCCTTCCGTCGCCTGCGCGGTGCCTATGCCCTGGCCATGATCTTCGCCGGCGAGGAGGAGTTGATCGTCGGCGCCCAACACGGTGCGCCCCTGGCTGTCGGATTTGGGGACGACGAAATGTTCGTCGGGTCCGACGCGCTGGCCCTGGCGCCGCTGACCAGGCGGATCGCCTATCTGCGCGATGGCGATTGGACCGTCGTCAGCCGCACCGGCGCGCAGTTCTTCGACATGGAAGGCAACGAGATCCAGCGTGAGGTCAAATTGACTCGCCTGACCGGGGCCGCCATCGGCAAGGGCAACTATCGCCATTTCATGGAAAAGGAGCTGCACGAGCATCCCGCCGTGATCGGCGACACGTTGCACCGGATGGTCAATCCCTCCACCCGCGCCGTGATGCTGCCGGACATGCCGTTCGACTTCGCCACCCTGCCGCGCATCACCATGAGCGCCTGTGGCAGCGCCTTCTACGCCGGCCTGGTGGGGCGCTGGTGGTTCGAGGCGATGGCTCGCATCCCCACTGATGGCGACGTCGCCAGTGAGTTCCGCTACCGCACCCCTCCCATGCCGGTTGGCGGGCTGGGTCTGTTGGTGTCCCAGTCCGGGGAGACGGCGGATACGCTCGCCGCGCTGCGCTATATGCGGGAGCAGGGGCAGAAGGTGCTCTCGATCCTGAATGTGCCCGAAAGCAGCATGTCGCGGGAATCGGATGCCGTGCTGGAAACCGTTGCCGGGCCGGAGATCGGGGTGGCCAGCACCAAGGCGTTCACGGCCCAGCTATCCGTGCTGGCATGCCTGGCGCTGGCCGCCGGCCGGGCGAGGGGGGCCATCACCGCCGCCCAGGAAGCCGCGATGACCACGGCGTTGCTGGAAGTGCCGGAACGCGCGGCTGAGGTGCTGGACAATGACGCCGCCATCCAGGACCTGGCGCAACGCATCGCCCGCGCGCGCGACGTGCTGTTCCTGGGGCGTGGCAATTGCTACCCGATCGCTCTGGAGGGCGCGCTGAAGCTGAAGGAAATCAGCTACATCCACGCGGAGGGCTATGCCGCCGGAGAGATGAAGCACGGCCCGATCGCGCTGATAGATCCGTCGGTGCCGGTGATTGCCATCGCGCCGTCCGGGCCTCTGTTCGAGAAGACCGCGTCCAATTTGCAGGAAGCCGCTGCCCGAGGCGGGCAGGTGATCGTGTTCTCGGACGCCGAGGGTGCCGCCAAGCTGAAAGGCATCGCGGCGGAAACCGTGATCCTGCCGACTGTCGATCCGTTCGTGGCACCGATCCTTTATGCGATCCCGGTGCAGGTGCTGGCGTATCATGTGGCGGTGCTGAAGGGCACGGACGTGGATCAGCCGCGGAATCTGGCGAAATCGGTGACCGTCGAGTAGGAGGCGGGCCAAGCTTATGCGGGGAGAGTGGGGGGCTTCTGTTGCCCGGTGCCCCCCGAACCGCGCTTATAGCTTATGCAGCTACAGCGAGCGCCTGATTATCATTGGCACTTGAGAATTGACCCGATAACGGCGGTATCATGCCGAGCAAAAGATGGGTCTTTACCACGCGT
>CAMATI010000218.1 GCA_945861095.1 Asaia bogorensis
TCCGGATTGGGAGGATTTGGCGTTGACCCTGGCCTTCGCCAAACCGCCGCCCACACCGCACTGAGGCGCTTGATCTCTCAACGCCGCCTTCCCGTCAGAGTCAGAAACCGCAATTTAATCCGTCAGACGCCAAAATGAGAATTGCTGACAGGGGGGATCGCATGAACCCCTACACCGAGGAACTGGTCGGACAGGCCTACCAGGCCTATGTCGCCGGCGATCACGCGGGCGCCGAGGCACTGCTGCGATTCGCCGTCGGCCATGGCGGACGCGACGCCCACGCGCTCTATTTCATCGGCCATCTCTGCTACCTGGGCGGCCGGCTGGCCGATGCGGAAGCCTATCTGTCCGCCGCCATCGGCATCGACCCCAATCATGCCAATGCCCGCAACGACCTCGGGGAAACCCTGCGCGCGCTCGGTCGTCACGACGAAGCCGTCCACCATCTGGAGCGTGCGGTCGCCCTGGATCCCCGGCTGGCGCATGCCTATGGCAACCTGGCCGCGGCCCTGGTGTCGGTGAACCGGCCGGACGACGCGTTGCGCTGGGCCCAGGAATCGCTCTGGCGCGCCACGGACAAGGCCGTCGCGCATTGCGACCTGGTCAGCATCCTTGGCCGGCTCGGCCGTCCGAAGGAAGCCATCCACCAATACCGGCTGGCCCTGGGCCTGAAACCGGGCGATCCCCGCGTGCGCTATTTCGACGCCTTGATGCGCCTGAGCCTGGGCGAATGGCCCGACGCCTGGGCAGGCCACGAATGCCGCCTGCAACTGCCGTTGGGACTGGCCGGACGCCGGCAGTTTCCCCAACCCTGGTGGCTGGGCGAAAGCGGGATCCACGGCCGCTCGATCCTGCTGCACGCGGAACAGGGCCTGGGCGATACGATCCAGTTCGTTCGCTACGCCCCGTTGGTCGCACAGTTCGGGGCAACGGTGCTGCTGGAGGTCCAGCCCGGGCTGCGATCGCTGCTGGACCGGCTGCCCGGCGTTGCCGCCGTGTTCGAACGTGGCGACAGCCTGCCGGCCTTCGATCTGCAATGCTCGCTGATGAGCCTGCCGTTCGCGTTCAAAACCGGTTTGGACAATGTCCCCGGGACCGTCCCCTATCTGGCGGCCCGTCCCGACCGGGCCGCCGCCTGGACTCGCGTTTTGGAGCCATGGCAGCGCATGCGGGTCGGTCTGGCCTGGTCCGGCAGCGCGGCGCATTCCAGCGACCGCGCCCGATCCATCCCGTTGGCGGCCCTGGCCCCGCTGGTGGAACGCGCCGACCTGGAATGCCACGTCATCCAACGCGATATCCGCCAATCCGACCGCTCCATCCTCCACGACTGGGACCACCTCACCGACCACAGCTCGGCTTTATCCGATTTCACCGAGACAGCGGCACTGATTTCCCAGATGGATCTGGTGATCACAGTCGATACCTCGGTGGTGCATCTCGCCGGGGCGTTGGGCAAGCCAGTCTGGCTGCTGCTGGCCTACAGCGCGGATTGGCGCTGGATGCTGGGGCGAGCGGATACGCCGTGGTACCCGACGATGCGACTGTTTCGCCAGCCTCGACCGGACGACTGGACCGCCGTGCTGACAGAACTCGGCCGCCAACTGGACCAATGGTCGGTGCGACACGGTTAGCGGCCACCCAAACGACCGGTGTTCCGGCGCCAACGGTCTTTACCGTCGGGCCCGAACATTCTCGGCTTGTTTCGACGTTTCGGATCGCGCGACCGATCGATGCCGACCTACCCGCGGCGGAACGCGACCTCTGCATCGATCGCCACCTGGAACGCCGCCAGGGCCTGCGCCACATCCGCCTCGTCATGCGCGACGGAGATGTAGCACTTCGAATCGCCCTTCATGACGCCATTCTCCCGCACGGTCCGGTTGAAGCGACGCAGCGCCTCCATGTCCTGGCCCAGGGTGGCGCGGTAGTCAGAGACCTCGCCCTCCACGAAGATCAGATCGAACAGCACGGGCACGCCTATCACCTGCGCCGGCAGACCGGCTTTGCGTACCATCCCGGACAACCCGTCCATCAAGATGCGCCCGGTGGCGAAAGCGCGCTCATAGGTTCCGGGCTGGCGCAGCACGTCCAATGTCGCCAGACCGGCGACCGAGGCCAAGGGGTTGCCCGATAGCGTGCCGACCTGCGGCAGCACGTCGTCGCCGACCTCGCCGCGATCGAAATGGCGCATGATGTCGGCGCGTCCGGTGACGGCGGCCAAGGGGAACCCGCCGGCGACGATTTTTCCCAACGTGCAGATGTCGGGCGCGACGCCGTAATATTCCTGCGCGCCGCCATAGGCGAAGCGGAAGCCGGTCACGATCTCATCGAAGATCAGCGGGATGCCGCATTCCGTTGTCACGTCGCGGAGCGCTTGCAGGAAGCCCGGCTTGGGCGGGATCAACCGCTGGAACGGCTCCACGATCACCCCGGCCAGATCGTCGCGGTTCTCCCGGATGATACTGGCGGCCAGATCGGCGTCGTTGAACGGCGCCACCAGCATATCCCCGGCGACCGAGCGGGGAATGCCCGGCGAATCCGGCGCCGCCTGGGGGAAGTTGTCCGGCCGCTTCGGCGCCATGCTTTGCAGGGCGTATTCGCCCATGCCGTGGAATCCACCCTCGAACTTCAAAATCTTGTCCCGCTTGCGAAAGGCCCGCGCGACCCGCATCGCGTAGCTGTCGGCCTCGGTCCCGGTCGAGGTGAACCGGACCTTTTCCGCGCAGGGCACCGCATCGACGATGGCCGCGGCCAAACGGATGCCATGCTCATTGTTCGCGAAGAACGTGACCCCACGAAGGATCTGCGCCTGCACCGCGGCCACCACGTCGGGATGGGCGTGGCCGGCAAACATCGGCCCCGATCCCAGCAGGAAATCCACGTATTCGTTGCCGGAGACGTCCCAGACCCGGCCACCCCGCCCCTCGGCGATGACGATGTCCGAGGTCAGGTTGCCGAAACTGCCGCCAGGGAGCACCCGTCGGGCCATCGTCACCAGTGCCAGTTCCTTATCGCTGCGGGGCAGTTCGGTCATCTCTTCCATCTCCCGTGATGTATCGGACTCATAGCAGACCACCGGCGAGCGGTCGGGCGCAAGCAGGTGGTGTGGAGAAGGGGACGGCCGGGGCTTTCAGCCCCGCCTTTCCCTCTATCCCCGACTCGGCGCGTTCGTTCATGCTAGACTGATGTTCATCGTGCAGATCGCCCCCACCCGGAACGAGCTCGCCCTGACGGACAGCGCCATCCGTCAGATGTTCTCCTCCAATGCCCTGGAGGCAGGACGCATCTACGAATTGCGCGGCCGGGTGCGAGACCTGACCGTGTCCCCCGACGGCGCCCGCATCACCGCGGAAACCCTCGGCACCGCACCGGAGCCCTATGTCCAGACGATCTCCGTCCAGCAGAGCCGCAACCGCGGCCTGGCGATCGGCGGGTCCTGCACCTGCCCGGTCGGGCGGCTGTGCAAGCATCTCGCCGCCGTTCTGATCGCCGCCCACCGCCTGCAACTGGCCGGCAGCGAGGCACCCGCGCTCCAACCCGAGCCGCCGCAACCCCGCGCCCCGGCGCGCGCATCGCCCGACACACCCCTGCCGTATCCAATCGCCGGCTGGCTGTCGGACCTGCAAAGCGGCATCGACGACGCATCGGAGGACTACCCGCCAGAAGTCCGCAACCGCCTGTTCTATGTGATCAATCGCGATACCGCGAAGGCGGGCGTCCCACCGCTGCTGGTGCAGCCCTACAGCGTGACGATCCGCAAATCCGGCGCCGTCGGCAACGCCCGCCAGTTTCCCATGCATCAGGCGCAAAGCGGCGTGCGCTATCTGCGCCCCTCCGACCGACTGATCCTCAACCGACTCAGCCGCCAGAGCGCCACCAGTTACAACCGCAATGTTGACGACGATCCGGCCGACACCTTGCACCGGGTGCTCGCAACCGGGCGGGCGCGCCTGGGTTCGATCGACGGCGTCGTGCTGACCGAAGGCCCCGCGCGTCCCGGCCAGATCACCTGGGAACTCGGCCGCGACGGCACCCAAAGCGCCGCGCTGACCCTGGACCCCGGCCTGCAAGCCGTGCGCATTCCCGGCCCCTGGTATATCGACCCCGATACCGGCGTCCTCGGGCCGGTCGCCCTGGACCTGCCGGCGCCACTGGCCGAACGCCTGCTGTCCGCCCCGCCGATCCCCGCCGAATCCGCCCACAAGGTGCGGGAAGAACTGGCTCGTCGCCTGCCCCAGCTCACCATCCCCTCGCCCCGGGAATTGCCCGCCCCCACCCAGGTGAAGGCCCCGCCGCAACCCGCCTTGCGGCTCATGAGCGGTACCCTGCCCATGGACCCCGCGCAGGGTCGAGGCTCCGCCAAGCTGTTGGCCATGGGGCTGTTCGCGGTCCCCCTCGCGCGCCTGTCGTTCAATTATGGGCCGGTCACCGTCCCGTGCTCCCAGCAGCCGCAACCGCGGGTGTTCGGCCAGGACGGCACGCTCTACGAGCCGATGCGCGATACCAAGGCCGAGGCCCGCGCCATGGATCGCCTGGCGACCCTGGGCTTCGGCCGCGTCGCCAAGCTGGTCCCGGTCTACTACAAGCACGCCCACACCGACGATTTCGCCCTGCTGGAAGGCGAGGCTGGGGCGGACTGGGTGTCCCTCGTCACCCGCGACCTGCCAGCATTGCGGGAAGCCGGTTGGACCGTCGAAATCGACGACAACTTCCCCATCCAGGTCGTCACCAGCGACGGCGCCATCGACGCCGAACTGACCGAGGGTTCCGGCATCGACTGGCTGGAACTGCATCTCGGCGTGATGGTCGATGGAACCCGCGTCGACCTCGTCCCCGCCCTGATCAAGCTGCTCGGCCGGCCCGACACCTTGGCGATCCTGGAATCCGCGGACGACACGCCCTTCCTGGTCCCCCTCGCCGATGGCCGCCGCCTGGCCATTCCGCTGGCCCGCATCCGCCCGACCCTGCAAGCCCTGATCGAGCTGTTCGACGGCGGCCTGATCGATCCCGGCGCGGAGAAGATCGGCTTTTCCCGCCTGGATGCCGCCGATCTCGCCGCCCTGGAGGAACGCGCCGGCCTGATCTGGCGCGGCGGCGAGGGTCTGCGCGAACTCGGCCGCCAATTGCGCGCGGCGGGCGGCGCCATCCCAAAGGCGGCGATCCCGGCCACGTTCCACGGCACCTTGCGCCCCTACCAGCAGCAGGGCGTGGACTGGCTGCAATTCCTGTGCGCGGCGGAACTCGGCGGCGTGCTGGCCGACGACATGGGTCTGGGCAAGACCGTGCAGACCCTGGCGCATCTGATGATCGAGAAGGAGGCCGGCCGCCTGCAACACCCGGCCTTGATCGTCTGCCCGACCAGCCTGATCCCCAACTGGACCCTGGAAGCCGAGAAATTCACCCCCGGCCTGAAGGTCCTGGCGCTGCACGGCCCGAACCGAAAGGAAAATTTCGGCGGCATCCCGGACCACGACCTGGTGCTTAGCACCTACCCCCTGCTGACCCGGGATTTCGAGGTGCTGACCGCCCAGCCCTGGCATGTGGTGATCCTGGACGAAGCACAGACCATCAAGAACCCCAACGCCGAGACCACCCGTCAGGCACTCCGCCTGAAAGCCCAGCAGCGACTCTGCCTGTCCGGCACCCCGTTGCAGAACCACCTGGGGGAGTTGTGGTCGCTGTTCGACTTCCTCGCCCCCGGATTTCTGGGCGGGCAGAAGGCGTTCAGAACCCGCTACCGCACCCCGATCGAGAAGCACGGCGACATCGATCGCAGTGTCCTGCTGACCAAACGCGTGCGTCCGTTCCTGCTGCGCCGGACCAAGGAGGAGGTGGCGACGGAACTGCCGCCCAAGACCGAGATTACCGAACGCATTGCGCTGGAGACCGGCCAGCAGGCGATCTACGAGGGCATCCGCCTGGCGATGCATGCACGCGTGAAACTGGCGATCGCCGAGAAAGGCATGGCGCGGTCCGGCATCATCATCCTGGACGCCCTGTTGAAGCTGCGACAGGCCTGTTGCGATCCTCGACTGCTGAAGATGAAGACGGTCGCCAAGACCAAGGCCGGATCGGCGAAGCTGGACCGGCTGATGGAGATGCTGACGGTCATGCTGGCCGAGGGGCGGCGGGTGCTGCTGTTTTCTCAGTTCACCGAGATGCTGGCACTGATCGAGCGGCGGTTGTGGGACGACAAGATCGACTACGTCATGCTGACCGGGGATACCAAGGACCGCGCGACCCCGGTGCGTCGGTTCCAGGCGGGCCAGGTGCCGCTGTTCCTGATCAGCCTGAAGGCCGGCGGCGTGGGGTTGAACCTGACGGCGGCGGACACGGTGATCCACTACGATCCGTGGTGGAATCCGGCGGTGGAGGACCAGGCGACCGACCGGGCGCATCGGATCGGGCAGTCCAAGAAGGTGTTCGTGCACCGGCTGGTCGCGCTGGGTACCATCGAGGAAAAGATGGAGACCTTGAAGGAGAAGAAGCGCGCCCTGGTGGCGTCGGTGTTGGAAGCCGAGCACGGGGGGGCGCTGAAATTGACGGAGGCGGATGTGGAGGCGTTGTTCGCGCCTGGGGGGTAGCCTCCGCGATCGATGTTGTCCGGAACCTGTTGATGCCGCCTTGATGTGGGTCAAGCGCACCTGCCATAATCGGCCCCGGCGCAAACCCGGCACAGGAGCAATGCATGATCCACCATGTCTCGATCCCGGCGGAGAATCCTCGCCATGTCTCGGAGGTTCTGGCCGAACTGATGGGCGGGAAGTCGTATCCGTTCCCAGGCGGCTTCAAGAACTCCTTCATGGCGGTCAGCGGCGATCCGCGCGGCACCGCGATCGAGGTCTACCCGACCGGCCTGCATCTGCGCCCCGACGGCGACGGCATGGTCCGCGCCGAACAGACCGACGAAAAGCCCGGCTACAGCGCCTTCCATTTGCTGCTGTCGGTCGATGCGGACCGCGAAACCATCGAGCGTATCGGCAAGCGCGAAGGTTGGACGACCCGCTTCTGCGCGCGTGCCGCTCCCGGTGGTCCGCCGCTGTTCCACCTGATCGAATTCTGGCTGGAAGACCGCCTGATGATCGAGGTCGCGCCAAAATCCCTGATCGGCGAATACGAAAAACTGGTCCAGATCGCGGTCATGGACAAGATGCCGTCCCCTGCCGCCTGACCTTGCCGCGTTGAGACCAACCGACCGAAACCAGTGACCCGAGGTGATAACGGAAGCCGTCATTGCGAGCGCGACGAAGCAATCCAGGGCACCCAACAGGATCGAAAGTGCCAGGCCCCTGGATTGCTTCGCCGCGCTCGCAATGATGGCGGCCACCCATCGGTCAGCGGTTGGTCTGAGACCTAAGGCGCTGGAACGCCATACGGAAACGCCTCGTTGCGGAGGAAATCGGCGGAATAGTCGATCTCCTCCGGCCAGGTCACCCCGCCACCGCCATCCAGCAGGACCATGGTGGCGACAAAATAGTCCGGATCGCGCAGGGGCGTGAACCAACCGCCGCGATCGATGATCGGCAGGAAATCGACCTCCCCCTGGATGCCGTCGGTGAAGGTCACCAGCACCGTGTGGTCGGGACGAGCGAGGGCGGTTTCGATCTGATGCAGTTGGGTGGTCATGCTCCGGGTCGTTTGCACGCACCTTGCCTATATACTGTGGACGAACGGTGCGGGAGGGGGTGGCCTTCGACACCGAAACCGTGAAAAATCCCAAAGCCTCGTCCGCCTTGAGCTTCCGGTGCGGCGCCCCCGCCCGCTCGGGCCATCGCCCCAAAGATCGCCCAACGGACCACCCAACGGACCACCCAACGGACCACAAAGCTGGTCGCCACCGGCCGTTGCCGCTATCGAGACCAGACCCGTCCAGCGCCCAACCACCGCGCCCAACCCCAAGGAGACACGCAGATGTCCGGCATCACGCCTTTCACCTTCCATGTCCCCGACGACGACATCGCGGACCTTCGCGCCCGCCTCGCCCGCACCCGTCTGCCCGATCAGGCACCGGACGCCCCCTGGGCCTACGGCACCGACCTGGCCTATCTCCGTACCCTGACCACCTACTGGCGCGACCACTTCGACTGGCGCGCCCAGGAAGCTCGGCTGAACGCGTTTCCCCAGTTCAAGGTGAACCTGCACGGCATCGACCTGCATTACCTGCATGTCCCAGGGAAAGGCCCCGATCCAAAACCCTTGCTGCTGCTGCACGGCTGGCCCGGCTCGGTGTTCGAGTTCATGGACATCATCCCCCGCCTGACCGATCCGGCCCGGTTCGGAGGCGACGCCAAGGACGCGGTCACCGTCATCGCCCCGTCTTTGCCCGGCTACGGGCTGTCGTTCCAACCCAACCAGAAGCGCTTTGGCATCGCCGCCATGGCCGACTGCTTTGCCGACCTGATGACCCAGGTCCTCGGCTACCGCAAATTCGCCTCCCAGGGCGGCGACTGGGGCGCCTTTACCACCTCCGCACTCGCCGTCCGCCATGCCGACAAGCTGGTGGGGATCCATCTGAACATGCTCTCGGTCCACCCGAACCTGCCACCGCCCGCCAATCCGACCGCGGAGGAACGTCAATACGCCCAGGAAGTGGCGCTCTGGGCGAAGGAGGACACCGGCTACATCCAGATCCAAGGCACCCGCCCGCAGACCCTGGCTTATGGCCTGACCGATTCCCCCGCCGGTCTGGCCGCCTGGATCGCCGAGAAGTTCCATATCTGGACGGATCATCCCGGCGATTTCGAAACGGTGGTTCCGCGCGACCATCTGCCCGCCAACATCTCGCTCTATTGGTTTACCGGCGCCATCGGGTCGTCGTTCTGGCCGTATTACGACCGTCTGCACGGACCCTGGCCGATCCCGGACGGCAAGACCGTCGAAGTGCCCACCGGATACAGCGAGTTCCCGAAGGAAATCCGCCACCCGCCACGCTCGATCGCCGAGAAGGTCTACACCGATATCAGGCAATGGACGGTGATGCCGAAAGGCGGCCACTTCGCCGCGCTGGAGCAGCCGGAAGCGCTGGCAACCGACGTGCTGAATTTTCTCCGCCCATTGCGGCCGTTGTTCTGAGCCGAACAGACCCGATCCCAACGCCCCCCAGCCGCTCGGCCCCACTTTGCATCGCACCATTGGGAAACGACCGATCGATGCCAACCCGCCCCGATGTCCCAACGCACCAAGCCCTCGCCCGCGACATCATCGACATGCCCTGCATTTCGCTCGGCCGGTATTTCGTGCAGCCCAACTATCGGGGTAACCTGACCGGCGTGCCGCATGGCAGCCCGATCTTCCGGAACGTCCGCCGCACCTGAACCGGCGCAACACAAGGAAACGCCCCGCATGAGCGACTTCGAACTGGTCTGGGACAGCCGCTCCGGCGTCTCCGAGTGCCCGGTCTGGGACACTGCCACCCGCCGCCTGCTGTTCTGCGACATCAATGGTCGCAAGATCAACGCCTTGTCCGTCGATACCGGCGCCCGTGAAACCTGGGACTTCCCGGAGGTCGTCGGCAGTTTCGGCCTGTGCCAGTCCGGCCGCCTCGTCGTCGCCCTGCGCCACCGCGTCGTCCTGTTCGACCCCCGCTCGGCCGTCCTGACCGATCTGACCCCGGCCGTCGTCGAGCCACGCACCAACCGCCTGAACGACGGCAAGGTCGGCCCCGACGGGGCCTTCTGGGTCGGCAGTATGGACGAAAACTCCCCCCGCCAACCGCTGGGTGCGCTGTATCGCGTCACCGCGGACGGACGCATCGAGATGAAGTCGGAGGGATACGCGGTCTCCAACGGCCTGGCGTGGTCGCCGGACGGCCGGATCATGTACCATTCCGACTCCACGTCGGCGATCATCGAGGCGTGGGACTTCGACGTCGCCACCGGCGGCATGACCAACCACCGGGTGCTGACCAAACTGACCAACGAGGACGGTCGCCCCGACGGTGCCGCGATGGACATGGACGGCAACTACTGGTCCGCCGGCCCGTCCGCCGGATGCGTCAACTGCTTCTCCCCGGATGGGAAACTGTTGAAGAAACTGCCGTTCCCGGTCCCTGGCCCGACCATGCCCTGCTTTGCCGAGGGGTTCATGTATGTGACCTCCCTGCGAGAAGGAAAGTCGGCGGCAGTGCTGGAGCAGTTCCCAACCCTGGGCGGATTGTTCCGATGCAAGGCGCCGGCGGTCGGTGCGCCGGTGGGGATATTCGCCGACTGATATCAACCGGCCGTCCACCGGTGCCCATGCAAGGATGGGGCAGATGCGATGGCGCCGCTCCGGCCCTTGCCGGTCGCGCCCCAGTACGGCGACGTCCATCGCACGCCGTTGGTGGCGCGGCCCGCGATGGCGAATCCCAATGGATGGACCGGTCGGTTTTTCGCTGTCCGACCGAAGGAGCATTTTGCGGTTTTCGCCCGGTTGAATCGTAGATTCATCGTTTGTTCACTACCCCCAATCGACGCGAAAGGCAAGAAAATCACCCAAATGGCTCCTATCGAGGATCAGAGTGTCCTCATATCTAATTGATTTAACTGTATTTGTTCAATCCATGTGCAGGTGTTAATGGGCCGCGTCACATTCCTGATACGCCCCGTCCGACGGGCTTTGCGTGGCGTCCTGAAGCTAAGATTCTACGTCAGAAATATGCTCCAATACGTTGACATAAAACCCTATTTCCGATCGTTTTGAGACGTGACTTCAATTATGGATATTTGGTAATCCATTCCGAACAAGCGCCGAAAACCGGGGGTTCCGTTCCGGACAGGCGCGGAAAACCCGGGGTTTCGTTCCGGATAGGCGCGGTTAACCCCTGCCCTGAAAATCAGCCTCCCGCCCGTTTCATAGGCACCGTGGGGTACTACCCCACTCCGCCACGCCTGGGGCGAAGGTCTCGCCAACCGCGCCCCAATCGGACGTGGGTGGCGGCGGCTGGTCGGATCGACCCATACCCTTCCGCGGGGCGTGGCACAGGCGCGAACCGCCCGCCACTTTGGATGCGACACACCAACGTCCTCGCCAACCCCCACCCAGGCCAGAATCAATGATCCGACACGAATGATATACCCTGCTCACGCAAGAATCCGAAAATCCGTAGGATCGATGATCCTGAAATTATCGGTGACCTCATCGCAGTAGGTCTGCCATTTTTCGGGCACTTCATCGCGCAAGAAAGTCAGCATCGCGCGGCCGAAATCCGTGAAATT
>CAMATI010000219.1 GCA_945861095.1 Asaia bogorensis
CCCCGCCAAGGGCGACGGCCCTTGGAACCCGGACCATTGGTGGTTTTCAGGTGGGGCCTACCCGGACGCTTGACCGTCCGGGTAGGCTCCACCTGAAAACCACCAAAAGAATCGCCTTCCAAAGGCCGTGCCTTTGGCGGGTCCAGGGCAGAGCCCTGGTCGGGGTCCCCAAGGGCCATTTGGGGCGGAAGCCCCGCCCTTCACGTCCCCGCCAAAATCGCGTCCGCCATTTTCTCCGCCGTCATCAGCACCGGGAAGTTGGTGTTCGCGCACGGCACCACCGGGAAGACCGACGCATCGACCACCCGCAATCCAGCCACCCCCTTCACCCGTCCGACCGGGCTGGTCACCGACATTGGATCGTCCTCGGCGCCCATCCGGCACGTGCAGGACGCGTGCCATACGCCGACCGACGCCTTGCGCACGAATGCCTCCAACGCATCGTCGTCGGTCAGCAGATCCTGCAAGGACACGCCTTCCATGATCAGTTTGTTGATCAGGATGTTCCGCAAGGCCGCCGGTCCATCCAGCATCGCGCCCACCGCATCGGTGATGAACTTGTTCTTGCGGCTGAGCAGCCCGACCTGGCGCACCTTGTCGCTGTAGCTGGCGGGGAACGGGTTCGACGTGACCCCTTGCATGACAGGCGTCAGGTGCATGGCACCGAAACGACGGATGCCATCCATCATCCGCTCCAGGTCCCGCTGATCCGACAGCAGATTGAAATCGACGCTGGGCTCATCGCGCCAGTTGGCCGAATTCAGCTTCACTTCCCCAGTTTCGGAGTAGGTCTTGTAGACGGTGACGATGAAGGACCCGATCTGCTCGCCGATCTTGTGCCAGGAGGTCTTGTTGGTCACCACCGTCATCATGTCGCCCGGCGGAATCCCCGGCAGGTTGGTGGAGTAACGGAGTGCCGTGTAGATGTGCCGGCGCGAGTAGTCGTGAATAATACGCGCATGCGGCTTCAGGAACGCCGCCACCGCCGCCGCCGGATGATCCTGCAAGCGCTGCCCGACACCAGGCAATGCGACGCGCACATCGATCCCCATGTCACGCAGATGCCCGGCCGGTCCGATCCCCGCCCGCATCAGATGCGCGGGGGAGTGGATGGCGCCGCAGGACAGGATGATCTCCTTGCCGCGGAATTCCTGCTCCCGCCCGCCGACCATGGCTTTCACGCCGACGCAGGTGTGGCCTTCGAAGATCAGCGACGCCGCAACCGTGTCGGTGGAGATTGTCAGGTTTTCCCGCAACCTCGTGCCGGGATCTAGGTAGCCGATGGCGGCGGACACCCGACGCTCAAACGCGTTGGAGATGGTGATCGGGAAATATCCGTCTTCCCATTCCGCGTTTTGGTCCAGCAGGTAGTTCCAGCCGGCCTGCTTGAAGGCTTCCGCGACGGCCTTGGCATGCTCCGGCCACAGATCCGGAAAGATGCGACGGACCGGGATGCGGCCTTCCTTGCCGTGATAGGGACCGTCGAAATCCATGTCGCGCTCTACTTTCTTGAAGTAGGGCAGGACATTGTCCCAGTTCCAGCCGGTGGCGCCGCGATCGGCCCATTCGTCGTAGTCGGTCGGGGCGCCGCGATTGGCGAGCTGGCCGTTGATCGACGATCCGCCGCCCAGGATGCGCGCCTGTTCGTAGGTGCGCAGCGGCGGCTTTTTTTCTTCCGGATTGTTGTGGGAGATCACCTCCGTGGTGACCTTCAACTGGTTCCACGTGTAGTTCGGATTGAGATACGCCGTGCCGGGATAGGAATCGAGCACCGCGGCCGGGACCTTGCCATGCGGGGTGTCCTGACCGGCTTCCAGCAGCAGGACCTGGTTGGCACTACGCGCCGACAGGCGGTTGGCCAGGACGGAACCGGCGGACCCGCCGCCGACGATGATGAAATCGTAGATCATGGTGCTCAGCGTATCTCGGCGTGGAAGGTTTTGGAAATGATGCGCCAGCCGTCGGCGAGCTTCACGAAGGTCAGATAGTCGGTGAAATAGCGCGGCGGGATCTGGCAGCTGACCTTGGCGAAGGCGGTGGTCGGGCTGGAACGGTCGATATGGACGATCCAGTCGTTGCGGGGCAGGTCGGCGGCCTTGGCGGACCCTCGGCTACGGACCAGGTCGAACCATTTTTCCAGCGGCAGGTCGGCGAGCTTGCCGTCGGCGACGCTGAACAGGTGGGCCTCGGCGTGGAAGACGCGGCCGAGCTTGTCGGCGTCGCCTTCGTAGAGGCCGTCGAAATAGAGTTGGAGCGCGGTTTCCAGGTCGTGCAGGTCGGATGGCATTTGTGGCCTCACTCGATTATTGGCTGGGGACAATTGGAAGACGTGGGACGTTCGACTATCGCCTGGATTCAAGATAGGGCGCGGCCGAGCTTTAAGCCACCACCGGGTAGGGGCGTGCGGGTCTTGATGGCGGTCCGATCCAGGCCACCGCGCAGGGTCATCGCAAGATCCTCGATGAACAGCGGGTCGCCGATGTGCCAGGAATGGGTTCGATTACCCAGTATTTCGGATTCTGGTCTCCCCGCGACGACGGCTTCATAGTATTCGCTGCAATCGATGTTCACGGCACTCTGAGGCGCGTCCACGGGAAGCCCGACTCGTCCCACGCGAGGCGAAACGCCCACCCGCTTGACGTTGGACAGTTGCAGGACCGTGTCATTACCGTTGGAATAGTTGGTCAACCTGACGCAGTGTCGATACAGCGAGCGTGCTTCCGAGTCATCCGCGGAAAGGCTGGCGCTGGAGACATCGCCAGCTATCAGCGCGATCTGGCTAACTGTCCAGTTCACGGTTGCGATAACCTCGCGGTCATCCGCATCGTCGAACGCTTCCCGTATGACGAAAGCGCCAGTGGAATGGGCAAGAAGGTGGACGTTCAGCGTGCAGTTTCCTTTGGCCTGCATTGAGGCTAGTGGCCTGATGCAATCCGTGACAAGCTGTAAGGCCGTTATCTTCGCGTTGAGACGGTCTGGCAGATATGCCAGTGCGACGTCGTTGCATGGCCAATCAAAGCTGACGACGGCCCCATTGAACCGAAATGCGGGCAGATCCTGACAAAGCCGATTATGCCGTGTCAGGATGTCCTGCATCGAATTATTGTAGCCATGCACGAAGACCAGTACATCTCCTCGTTCTATCCCTGTATCATCCTTGTGCGGATCGGAAAGCGCGATGACTTCCTTGGTCCACTGCGCGAATGGCACCCGGTCGGCAAAGGTATATGTGGCGCGTTCTTTGGGAATGCGAAGGTACGTCGACCCGCCCGGCCGATCCGAAAAGCTGCCGTCGTGGTTCCTCGCGCGGGCCGTGACGATGTAGTTGAAGCCTGTCATGATGTGGGATCCGCCGGTAACGAAAATGGGAAGCTTCTTTGTCGAGGTTTAGGGTCTTGGAGCGACTCAAACCCCCAACTGTCTCGCCAGATCCTCGATATCGGTCGCCACCACGTCCCATTCCTGGTCCGCGGTGAAATCGCGCACCTGGTTCGGCCCATACTCGTCCGGGCGAGGCCAGAACGCGGTCATCAGCCCGCATTTGCGCGCGTTCGCCAGATCGTTGTTATGCGCGGCGGCCAGCATGACCTGCCCCGGTTCCAGGTCCATCATGGCCGCGACGCCCAGATACGTCTCCGGATCCGGCTTGAAATGCTGGAACAGGTCGGACCCGAACACCATGTCCCACGGCAGTCCGGCGTGCTTGGCCATATAGGTCAGCAACGAAACATTGCCGTTCGACAGCGGCCCGATCACGAATTTCGTCTTCAGACGGGTCAGCCCGGCGACCGAGTCCGGCCAGGGGTTCAGCCGGTGCCAACCCAGGTTGATATGCACCAGATCGGCCTCGGTCAGGCCGGTGATGCCGAAATCGGCGACCAGCTTGTCGAGCGATCCCCGGTGCAGCGCGTCCAGCTTGGTCCAGGGCAACTCTCCCTTGCGCACCCGGTCCATGGACGGATGATACGAAGCCCGCCACGCATCCACCAACGCCGGCCAGTCGGCGGCGACGCCTCGCTGGCGCCCATACGCGGTCAGGTCGGCGATCAGGCTGCTGCGCCAATCGACGACGGAGCCGAATGTGTCGAAGACAATCACGACCGGCAATTTCGTTGGCATGGGCTTCCTCCTTGTGCTGCGGCCGGATGCCAGCCCGGATCGCGCTCCGGGTCAAGCCGGCTTCGGCAGGGCCGCATAGGACCGGCAATCCCAACGGCCCGGGCGGGTCAGAACAGTCCGAATATTTCTCGCAGGAACCCTGGTGTCAGCGCGCTCAACGGGTTCACGAACACATCCGGGTCCTGGATCGGGCCACGCAACGTGTAGCGCGCGGCGAACACTCCGCCGCCGGTTTCGGGGCTGAACAGTTTGCCGACCAGCGGAATATTGCCAAGTAGCGAGTTGAAGAAATACGCCGGCACGATCGTGCCTTCCATATCCATCTTTTCGCCACCCAGATCCAATCGGCCCTTCGCCGTCAGGCCCAGCGATGAGCTGAACGCGCGGGCATCGTTCAGTTGCAGGGTTTGATCAAGCAGGGAAAACGGGGCCACGAGTTTGGAGAAACCGATCCCCGGCCCGCGCAGCACGTCCAATAGCCCGTACAACGTCATCGCCTGCAGCAGCTTGCCCAGCCCGACCGAGCCGCGGACACGAAAATCCTCGATATTGGCCGATCCGACCAACGGATTGCCCCGCTTTGTGTCGTCGAACCTGCCGGACAATGTCAGCCGCCCGGCTTCCAGCGTCTTGATCGCATCCAGGCCCTGCAGCAGGGTCCCGGCATCGACGGCGGTCGCCGCGACATGGCGGATACCGCCGGACATCCCGATATCGAACGTGAAGGGCAAATTGGGGCCCGTCAGGCCGGTGATGCCCGCCGAACGATAGATCCGCCCATCGTTGTTGGCCCGCGCCACGACGGACGATGCGGCCTTGCCGCCCGCCAGCAGCACGCGATCGAAGCGCGCGTCGATCGTCCAGGCGGGGTCGGGCGGCGGGTCCGGGGCGTTGCGGTCGATCGACGCGGTCTTCGCGGACAGTTTTGCGGCCAGGTCCAGGGTGCCGCCGGTAACCTCGATCGCGATTGGGCCAGCGGGCGGCAGGCGGACGCGGCCCTGCGCATCGGTGCGGCCCAGGACGCCCCGTTCCAGGTGGACCAGCGACATCTTGCCATCGACCGTGTCGACCGTGGCGCGCAAGGACAGACCGGTGCCTTCCACCTGGATACGGTCGATCCCTTTCAGCCGGCCTTTGGAAACCAGCACCCGGCCTGTCCCCTTGGCTGGCACACCGGCCGGCTTCGTCCAACCAATCGGCGTCACGGCAAGGACGACCGGGGTCAGATCCGCCTCGACGGCGATTTCCGATTCCCCGTTGCGCCGCTCGGTCAGGGTCGCGGTACCGGGGATCTCGCCGGAGAGCACATTGGCCGGGTCCAGCCCGGCGGCCAGCAACTGCCGCGGGGTCGGCCGGCCGGTCACCACCATGCGGCGCACCACCTGGGTGGGTGGGCCGGGGCGAAAATCCATCGTGCCATCGACCTGCACCGGAATGCCCGCCAGCAGCGTCTTGCCCTTAACGGTCAGCCCGTCGTCGGTGACGCCCATCTCGAAATTGCCCTGGTCGATATCGCGGTCGGCCACCAGTCCGGCGAGGCGGACCTGCGTCAGGCGGACGGTGGCGCGGGTCAGCACCTCATCGTCGCGCACATTGCTCTCCAGCGGCACCACCACCGAAATCGTTGCGTTGACCTCGCCGGCCGGTTCCCGCAGGTCGACCGGATTCTTGTCCAGGATGCGCAGCCGGGGTTCCCGCAGCAGCCCGATCGCATTGGCGAGCGAGCCGTTGGCGTCCCCCTGGATCGTCGCCATCTGGTCGCGCTGCGCCAGGCCGGTGATGCGGACCTTGCCGGATCGCACGGTCAGGTAGCCATTGACCTTGGCGCCGGCTTTCTGGCGCGCGGCACCGACCGTGATTTCCAGCGTATCCGCATCGAGAACCCGCAGGCGCGCCTGGCCGCGATCCAGGGGGGGGACCGGGCGCAGCCAATGAACGGTCAGGTCGTCTCCATCCAGGGCGCCGGTCATGCGGCTGACCACCGTATTCCCCGATGCTTCGTCCACCTGCAACCCGATGTCGATCTGTCCGTTCCGTGCCATGCCGGTGGTCACGTTTTCCAGCAGCCACGGCCGAGCGTTGGGTGCGAGGTCGGGGGGCCATAGGATGGAGAGGTCGGTGAAGGCCAACTGGTCCAGGGCGACGGACAGCGCGGCTTCGATCCTGCCATCGTTGCGTGCGGCGGTGCCGGACACCTTCAGCAGGGTCGTCGGTCCCGCGGGGCGCGGCTGGATCCGAAATTCGGCGGTTTCGATGGTCGCATGCCGATCGGATGCGGCGACGACCACGTTCGCATCCAGAAGCTGGGCGGCCCCGTCCCCCAGGGTCAATTTTCCGGCCCCGATCCGCGCGGTTATGCGGGCTTGGGTCGGCGCCAGTCCCATTCCCAGATGCAGCTCCGCCCGCAGGCCGATTGGGGCATCGACGCGGCTGAGGAAAGCGAGTTTCGGCACGATCCTGGCCAGGGATGCGGGGGCAATCGGGGTCAGCGTGGCGTCAACGCGGGTGTGTTCCCCGCCGGCTTCGAGCACCGCATTCGCCGACAGGGTGGCCACCTCGTTACCGAGCGCCAGGGTCATGGTGCCAACCCCGGCCACGCCACCATTGGGGTTACGGGTCAGGGCAATGTTGGCATCCGGGGCATGCCAGGTCGCGGCCACCTGACGATCGACAATGGTCAGATCGGCGCCGTCTATCACCAAGCGGCGCATCTGACTGAACAGACCGCGCCGATCGTTCGCATCGCCGGACGCGGGCCGGGCAAATTCCGCCAGAAGGGCCTTGAGCGTCGGTCCTTCGGTTGCGTCAGCCGACGGGTCGCCAACCGGGGGCGCACCAACCGGGGCACGCGCGGTCGGGGGCGCGTCCGTCATTTCGTTCAGACTGCCGAGGTCCAGGCTGAACGCGCCGTTCATCCCACGAATGATCCGCAGCTTCGGGCCGATCATTTCCAGGGATCGGGGCACCAGCCGTCCCTGCAACAGGGCGATAAACGACACGGTCAGGTGCGCACTGGGAATATCGAGCAGGCGGTGGTCCGCGCGATCGGATACCACGACGTGCGACAGGCGCAGTTCCAGGGGATTGCCGACCCCGTGGCGGAATCCGTCCCAACCGAGTTGGGCGCCACCGATGGCCATGCGGGTTGGTCCATCGCTCTCGTTGACCAGGGCTTCCGCGCGGGCGGCCACCCAACCGACATCGATCGGGCCCATGGACAGGCGCCAGGCCAGGCCGACCGCCAGGATTGCCACCACCACGACCAATGTCAGCGCGACGGTGGCCAACCGATGGAGCAGCCTGCCAACGGTCCTCGCCGCTTGACCCCGCAACCACCTCATGGCCAGCCTGCCGCATCATGAAGAACCTGGCCTTCTCCCTGCCCGAAATCTGGCCCGCGCCGCACGATCCCGCTGCCGCCGACCGGCTGGTGGAGCGTTTCGCCGATCTTGGCCGCGCCGAAGCCCGTCTCGCGACGCGTCCGGCTGCCTTGGCCCTGTTGCGATGCCTCGGCGGCAACAGCCCTTACCTGTCCGATCTGGCGATCCGCGAATCCGCTTCGCTGCGCCGCCTGATCGCCGAAGGACCGGACGGCGTGCTGCACGCGGAAATGGAACGGCTCGCGGCCACGCCGCCCGCCCAGCCGCGCGATCGGATCGCCGCATCGCTTCGCCGCACCAAACGCGTTGTCGCGTTGGTAACCGCGGTGGCCGATATCGGCAATCTGTGGCCATTGGAAACGGTCACGGCGGCCTTGTCCGGCCTTGCCGAGGCGACCTTGTCGCTGGCCGTCGCCCATCTTCTGCGCTCGGCCCACGACGCGGGAGAACTCTGCCTTCCGGACGGCGCCGATCCCGCCCGCGGCGGTGGATTCACCGTGCTGGGCATGGGCAAGCTGGGTGCGCGCGAGCTGAACTATTCGTCTGATGTCGACCTCGTGCTGCTGTACGATTCCACCGCGCCGATTTATACCGAGCGGACGGCGGGTGACGCCATGGGTGGTTTCATGTCCCGGGTTGCGCGGGGTCTGGTGTCGCTGATGGAAGCCCGGGACGCCGACGGGTATGTGTTCCGCACTGACCTGCGCCTGCGCCCCGATCCCGCCGCGACCCCACCCGCGATCTCCCTGATGGCGGCGATCACCTATTACGAAAGCATGGGCCAGAACTGGGAACGCGCGGCCATGATCAAGGCCCGCCCGGTGGCCGGCGACCTTGCGGTGGGCGCGGAGTTCCTGGAGGCGATCCGGCCGTTTGTCTGGCGTCGTGGCCTGGATTTCGCGGCCGTCGCCGATATCCATGCGATGAAGCGGCGGATCGACCAGCACAAGGGCACCGCCCTGAACGGGTCCGACGACCCCGTCGCGCGGATCGCGGGGCACAATGTCAAATTGGGCGAGGGAGGGATTCGGGAAATCGAATTTCTGGTGCAGACCTTGCAACTCGTTTGGGGCGGGCGCGATCCGGTGTTGCGCGACCCGACCACCCTGGGGGCGTTGCGGCTGTTGGTGCGGGCCGGCCATGTGCCGCGCAATGTCGCCGCGGAGTTGGAAACCGCCTACCGGTTCCTGCGTCAGGTCGAGCATCGGTTGCAGATGGTGGCCGACCGCCAGACGCATGAACTGCCGGTGAAACCGGCCGATCTGGCGCGGATCGCGACCTTCATGGGGTATGCCGATCCCCCCGCCTTCGCCGACGCGCTGCTGGACCAGCTCGCCAATGTGCGGCTTCGGTATGCGGAGGTGTTCGAACTGGTGCCGGACCTGCCGGACGGCATGCCGACCGGCCCCGAACTGGATTTTCGCGGTGACGGTCCGGCGCCGAATACCACCCTGGCGGCATTGCGCGGACTGGGATTCGACGCGCCCGAGCGGATCGTCACCGCCATACGCGGCTGGCAGGCGGGGCATGTCCGCGCCCTGCGGTCCATGCGCGCCCGCGATCTGATGGCGACCATGCTGCCATCCATCCTCGCCCGTCTCGGCGCCCAGCCGCATCCGGACGAGACATTCAACCGCTTCGACCGGTTCCTGGCGGCGCAGCCCGCCGGCGTGCAGTTGCTGTCGCTGTTTCAGCGCAATCCCTCCCTGCTGGAACGCATCGCGGCGGTCCTGGGTGCCGCGCCGACCCTGGCCGAATATCTGGCGCGCCATCCCAGTGCCCTGGAAGGCCTGCTGACCCAGGAAGAGGAAATCCCGCCGCCCCGTCGTCTGCGGGCGCAACTGGGTGACGCCAAGCAGTTGGAAGACGTGATCGAGACGATCCGCCGGACCGTGAAGGAGGCGGATTTCTTCGTTTCCGTGGGAACGATGGAGGGCTGGCTGGACACCGACGGCGCCGCCGAACGGCGCACCGCGATGGCGGAGGCGGCGCTGGCGGCGCTGCTGCAACCGGTGATGAAGGATTTCGCCACGCGATTCGGTCGGGTGCGGGGCGGCGGCATGGTGGTGGTGGCGTTGGGCAAGGCCGGCGGACGGGAGATGATGGCCGGGTCCGATCTCGATCTTATGTTGATCTACGACCACCCGGACGATGTCACGGAAAGCCGGGGTGGCGCCCGCAACATGCCAGCCAGTCAATGGTTCGTTCGCGCCGCGCATGCCTATGTGGCCGCGGTGACCGCCCCGGGCGTGGAGGGGCAACTCTATGCCGTCGATATGCGGCTGCGCCCGTCCGGCAACAAGGGGCCGGTCGCCGTGCCGTTGGCCGGGTTCCGCCGCTACCATGCCGAAGATGCCTGGACGTGGGAGCGGATGGCCCTGACCCGGGCGCGCGTGGTGGCGGGACCGGCGGCACTGCGGCGCAAGGTGGAAGCCGCGATCGCAGAAGCCATTGGCGGCGCCGGGGACCCCACGCAGGTGCGGGCCGACGCGGCATCGATGCGGGCTCGGATGCTGCGGGAGCTGCCTTCGGATGGTCCGTGGGATGTGAAGCAGCGACCCGGAGGCCAGGTCGAGGTGGAGTTCGTGGCCCAGGCGCTGCAACTGATCCATGGCCGTGATTTTCCCGGTGTGTGCGCCCCCACCGCTCGGGTGGCGCTGCGTCGCCTGGGCGAGGCCGGCGTGTTGCCGGTCGAGGACGCCAATCTGTTGATCCAGGCCGATCGCGTCTGGCGCACGGTGCAGGGGATGCTGCGCATCACCGTCGGGCGGGATGGCAAGGCGGACTTGCCGGACATCACCGCATCCCTGCTGCTGCGCGCCTGTTCGGCGGCAGGGGCGGACGCGGTTGACTTGGCGGGCCTGCGCGTCACCCTTGACGCCATGGCGAAACAGGTGCGCGCGATCTTCGTGCGCCATATCGGGGAGATCGGGACATGAGTGTAGCGGAAGGGGATCAGGCTCCGGACTTCGAGATGCCGGCGAGCGGCGGACGGACGGTCAGTTCCGCCGCGCTGCTTGGCAAACCCTACGTGCTGTATTTCTACCCCAAGGCCAACACGCCAGGTTGCACCACCCAGGCCTGCGGCTTCCAGGAAGCGTTGCCGCAACTGGGTGGGATCGGCCTGGACGTGATCGGCGTGTCGCCGGACAAGATCAAGCCGATCGAGAATTTCGCCGCGAAGTATTCCCTGACATTCCCGCTGGCATCCGACGAGTCGCACGCCGTGGCGGACAAATACGGCACCTGGGTCGAGAAATCGATGTACGGCCGCAAATATATGGGCATGGAACGCAGCACGTTCCTGGTCGGAGCCGATGGCAAGATCGTGAAGGTTTGGCGCAAGGTCAGCGTCAAAGGCCATGCGGCGGATGTGCTGAAGGCGGCGCAGGCGCTGTAGTGGGTTGGCCAACGCCGGACGGGCAACGATGGCATCGATCAACGAACAGGCCAGTAAGCAACAAACCCGGCCGGCGGGCGTCGAACCACAATAATCCAATGGGAGAAACGTCCATGCGTACCTCATGACTCCCCTCATTTTCGACTCCTGCATTACTATGCCCAAGCAGGCACGACTCTCCTGGACACCGCTTTTTGTATCAGGCTGGGTTACGTGACTCGAGGTATGACCCGGTCAGTTGGGCCAGCTTCCCGTTGCAGGTGGCGGG